>NZ_JAMWXW010000002.1:0-471768 GCF_031570135.1 Paraburkholderia sp. USG1
GGTTGCACAACCTCCTGCATCACCCCGGTCTCGTCCATCGTGTACATCTGTCCATTTCAAAATTTAGATGGACACGATCCTCGCTCTCGCTCCCCAGCCAATCAAGATGACTTCACCGGGTGCTTACATTTTAGCTAACTGCTAGCGCCGCAACTTTCGTCTTTCGGTGGCTATACGCTCCATACAACTATGGAGCGTGGGGCATGTGGCTGCAGTCTATTGAACGGCGAGACGGAATTTTGAAAGCAAAAGCGATGGTGAACGGAGACTTTGAATGGACGACCCTTGAGGCAACGTGGGAACTCGATACACCCATTGCGCCCAAGAGCAAGATGTCAGGGAAGACGTGCTTCTCACGATGGGAAGCAGTCGACGCCGGAGATTATCTGGATGAGACGGGAATCGAGGTCGACGTCACCGAAAACAAGCATCAGGTGTTCGCCGTCGACTGCAACGGACTCCGCCTCGTGGTACCTGCGATTGTTGTACTCAAAGCGTTGTTCAGGCCAAACGCAACCGTGTTTGACTACCTGTTTCGCCCTTCTGGACTCGACATGCTACTCACTCCTACCGTTGCCAACGGGTCGATGTCTGTTGCGTTGTTGCCCCGAAGGATGCGACAGCATGTCCCGGTCGGCGAGACAACCTTCGCGCGTCTCCAATGGCTGTACTGCTTCCCATCGGCTCGGGCCGCGTTCGACTCAGTTTACAGAAACGCCGCATCCGGGGTATTCGGAGTCAAACTACCGAGTGCACAAGCAGATATATCGGTCGGAGGTCAGCTACGTGGAAATAGATTTTTTGTGTCTGTATTGAACATCAGCACATGCACTCCGCTCGAGTTGCCTTTTGAATGGGCCGGTGAGCAACCGAAGCAATTCCGGCTGACTCGCCGACGCACAGGGGAGCACCTCAACCCTGTACTAGCCGACGTCGAACTCCTCAAAGGGGTCGCTGGCTGGGAGCTTTCAGATGCCGAATGGTCTCGCGTTGAACATCTTTTCCCCGGCGGCTCGAAACTTACGACCGGCAGTCGCGCCCGAAGTTTGGTCGGAGCAATTCTCACAAAACTTGGTACGGGTGCCGGATGGTCTTCGGCGAATTCAAAATTTGGGACGACATCAGCTGTGAGTTCGTTCTATCGCAACTGCCGACGGTCGGGGAGATGGGACGAAGTCGTCACAACATTGATGGAAGCAAGAAAACAGTCCCTGCAACTTGCCGAAAATCTGCAAGGCAACCAAATACCGATTAAAGTGTAAGCTGTCATTCCCCACTCCGTAAAGGACCGCCCATTGGGCGGTCTTTTTTTTGCGTCACTATATGAAACAGGTAGCTTCGCACTCTCCGCGTTGCACCAAAATCCGAGGACATCGACTGTCCGTTAATGGTTTAGCCACAACGCAGGACAACATTGATTGCGACTGCAGGCCAACATTCGTTTGCAACCTCGATTTCGAAGCACGCGCGGCGCAGGCCAGATTGCTTTGCGAGCCGCGCATCATGAATTTTTTACAATCTCTTTACTATCAAGCATTTAACTCGCGCCCCTAGAACAGGTATGGTTTGCGAGCCACCACGCGCTACCGCATGCTCAAAGCAGCGCGACCACCCGCACGTCGCCCTGCTCCGCCGAGGCGACAACCTTCTCGCCGATCCGGCGGAACGTGATCGATACCGAAGCGTCTCCCACCCGGATATCGCCCACTTCGAGCCAGTCGATGCCTTCGGGCAGCATCGGCTGTTCGATCAGCACTTCGCGCCGCTCGGCGTCGATCGTGATGCCGAGACACGCTTCGAGCATCATGAACGGCGAACCTGCGGCCCACGCCTGCGGCAGACACGCGACCGGATAGGCGGTAGGCGGCTCGCCGCGCCGCCGCGGGAACCCGCAGAAGAGTTCAGGCAAACGCATGTCGAAGTTGACCGCCGCCTGGAACAGCGCCTGCAGCAGCCGCACCGCCGCGGCCTTGCCGCCGTAACGCGACAGGCCGCGCGCGCACAGCGCGTTGTCGTGCGGCCAGACCGAGCCGTTGTGATATGCCATCGGATTGAAGCGCGCCTGGCTCGCGGCCAGCGTGCGCACGCCCCAGCCGGTGTGGAACAGCGTGGAGTCGAGCGCGCGCACCACCGATTCGCCGCGCTCGCGCGAGGGCAACCCGAACGCCAGCAGATGGCCGGCATTCGAAGCCATCACGCGGCACAGTTCGCCGTGGCCATCGAGCGCAATGCCGTAGAAGCCGGACTCAGGCATCCAGTATTTTTCTTCGACGCACTGACGGATCTTCTTCGCACGCTCGCTGTATTTCGCGGCCGAATCGTGCAGGCCGCGCACCTTCGCGAAGTGAGCCATCGTGTCGAAAGCGGCGCTCGCATAGGCCTGCACTTCGACGAGCGCAATCGGGCCGTCGGGGAAACGGCCGTCGGCGTGGAATACGGAATCGTGGCTGTCCTTCCAGCCTTGATTCGCCAGGCCGCCGTCCGACTCGCGCTGATAGTCCAGCAGGCCGTAGCGGTTCTTGTCGCACACGCCCGCAACCCACTGCGCCGCGCGCTCGAGCGCCGGCCACAATTCGTCGATCAACGCGCTGTCGCCCGTACGTGCCGCATACGCGCCGGCCAGCACGATAAACAGCGGCGTGGTGTCGACGCCGCCGTAGTACAGCGCGAACGGCACCTCGCCGGTGGCGGCCATTTCGCCCTTGCGCATCTCATGCATGATCTTGCCGGGCGCGGCGTCGCGAAACGGCGAGTTCTCGCGCGCCTGATGTTCCGCGAGAAAACGCAACACGCCCGCCGCCAGTTGCGGCTGCAACCACAGCGTTTGCAGCGATGTGATGACCGCGTCGCGGCCGAATGGCGTCGAGAACCACGGAATGCCGGCGTAGGGATACGGGCCGGTCACGAGGTCCGTGGTCAGCAGGCCCAGATCCGCGAGCGAGCGGTCGATCCATGCATTGAAAAGCGGATTGCTCGAACGCACGCGCGCGGTGGCGCGGCGGCGCTCGCGCATGACCAGGTGAGCGTCGACGAGCGCGGCGCGCACGGCAGCGCGGCCGACGCGCGGGCGCTCCGCGTCGATCTGCGACAGGTGGGCTTCGCTCAACGGATGCGTGGGCTGCGAGACACCGGCGCCAGGGTTGTCCGCGCGCGCGACCACTTGTACGGACACCGACAGATAAATCGACACGCACGCCTGCGCCGGCAGCTTGACGGTGTAGTCGGCGCGGTCGGCGAAGAGTTTGTCCGGTTCCGGCGAGAAGGCGATCTGCACATTGCGCGACACGTCGTCGAGGCCCACATAGCCAAGCAGTACTTCCCGATTTTCGACGCGCGCCGGTTGGACACGGCCCTGCTTGTCGCGCTTCAGGCCGCGCACTTCGAACATGTCGCGAAAGTCGCTGGCAAACGAAATGGAGAGCGGCACCACCGCGTCGCTCGTGCCGTAGTTGGTCAGTTCGATGGCTTCGTTGAGCACGGTGCCCGACAGCACCCGCACACGCTCGACGTGGATCACGCCTTCGGGCGTGCTGTCGCCGCCGAGCGGCGGCAACGGGCGATTGGTCAGATGCGCAGTGAACGAGGTGTTGTCGCTGCTGACGCTGCCCGACAGGAGCGACGGCGCGCGTCCGCCGAAGGTGAGGCGCAGTTGCGAGAGAACACGGGTGTCGTTGACGAACAGGCCGTCGTCGTGGCCGGTGATATCGCCGAGCGGATCGTTGACGATGAAGGTATCGCCCGACTTCAGCACGTGCTGGGTAGCGCTCGCGACGTTGAGGTTTTCCGTGGGGATGAATACGCCGTCCGGCTCGGGTTCGCGGTGGTCGATTCCGCCCGAAAGGCCGCCGAGGGCTTCTGGCTGCTGCATCAGTGTCACTCCTATGGGTTCGCTTCTGCGTTCAGTGTCACATTCGGTTGTGGCGGGTGCTGCCCGGTCGCTTCCGATTGTAGAGGGTCTGTCCGCGTCAGACGAACTTATCACATGGGAGTTTCAGTTTTTTCCGTGGCACAGGACGTGCAGAGGGGGATCGCGCGGCGCTCCTCGTGAGAGCGCCGCGCGGGCGTCAGGCGGCTGTCAGCCGCGACGCTTTACCGCTTCGCGAGCGGCTTCGCTTCGCGTTGCGTCTCGCCCACGAAGAGCTGACGCGGACGGCCGATCTTCTGTTCCGGATCGGCGATCATTTCGTTCCACTGTGCAATCCAGCCGACCGTACGTGCCATCGCGAAGATACACGTGAACATGGCGGTCGGAATGCCCAGTGCGCGCTGCACGATGCCCGAGTAGAAGTCGACGTTCGGGTACAGTTTGCGCGACACGAAGTATTCGTCTTCCAGTGCGATCTTTTCCAGCGCCATTGCCAGCTTGAACAGCGGGTCGTCGTGCAGGCCCAGTTCTTCCAGCACTTCGTGGCAGGTTTCGCGCATCAGCTTCGCACGCGGATCGTAGTTCTTGTAGACGCGGTGACCGAAGCCCATCAGCTTCACGCCCGAATTCTTGTCCTTCACCTGCGCGATGAACTCAGGAATGTTGTCGACCGAGCCGATTTCTTCCAGCATGTTCAGTGCGGCTTCGTTCGCGCCACCGTGCGCCGGACCCCACAGACACGCGATACCGGCCGCGATACACGCGAACGGATTGGCACCCGACGAACCGGCGAGACGCACGGTCGAGGTCGAGGCATTCTGTTCATGGTCGGCGTGCAGGATCAGGATGCGGTCGAGCGCGCGCACCAGCACGTCGTTGACCTTGTACTCTTCCGTCGGATTGGCGAACATCATGCGCATGAAATTCGCGCTGTACGACAGGTCGTTCTTCGGATAAACGAACGGCTGACCCACGGTGTACTTGTACGCCATCGCCACCAGCGTCGGCAGCTTCGCGATCATGCGGATCGCGGAAATTTCGCGGTGCTCCGGATTGCTGATGTCGAGCGAGTCGTGATAGAACGCCGACAACGCGCCGACTGCGGCAACCAGAATCGCCATCGGGTGCGCGTCGCGACGGAAACCGCGGAAGAAGAAGTGCATCTGGTCGTGCACCATCGTGTGCTGCGTGACCGTTTTGACGAACTCTTCCTTCTGCTGCGCGTTCGGCAGTTCGCCCTTGAGCAGCAGATAGCAGGTTTCGAGAAAGTCGGCGTTCTGTGCCAGGTTGTCGATCGGATAACCGCGATACAGCAGTTCGCCCTTATCGCCGTCGATATAGGTGATCGCCGAATTGCATGCCGCCGTGGACATGAAACCCGGGTCGTACGTGAACTTGCCGGTCTGGCCGTACAGCTTGCGGATGTCGATCACATCCGGTCCGAGCGTGCCCTGATAAATCGGCAGATCAATAGTCTGGTCGCTGTCGGAAAAGCTCAGCGTTGCGTGTGTCTTCGAGTTCATCTAACTGTTCCTTTTACTTTCACATCGCACACGTGCCGGCATGCTCGATCGTCGTTGAACGTGTTGGCATGCTCAGGCTCCGATCCGCATTTTAAAGTCCACAGAGCCCGGCATTGCGACGATTGACCGCAACAATCCATCTCGACCAACGCAACATTCGTTGCCTGATTTCCCGCTGAACGCGGTAGAGGTTGCCACAAAACGCGCCCAAACGTCGTACGAGTCGATGTGCCGCACGCCGCTCGCAGCCCGCCAGCCAAATGAAAGCTGGAGCGCTTACTGCAACAATGTTTTGCGGCAGCCGGGCTGCGAAGTCGTGGGTGCATCTGCGATACTGAATCCGTGTTTTGCTTCCCCTGCTAACACATCGCTGTCTTTGGCCCGCCGCTCTGCGGCGGGCTTTTTTAATCAGTCAGAAGAACGGAAGGACCTGATGAACGCTTCTCTCGAAACGCTATTTCCCGATCACGTCCACAGTGACGAAAGCATCGTCACCGCGTTGAATCACCAGGATATCGTCGTCGCGCTGTCGGCGGCGCTGAAAACACAAGACGTGGCGGTATTGCACATGCTCTACCCGCGTACCGACGCGCGCACTCACCGCAGCCTCGATACGCTCGTGAACGTGCTGCATGGTCACGGCCTGCATGAAGTCGCGGATCTGATCGCGCAGGAAGCGCACTATCTGCTGTTCAAAGACCCCGTGAAAGCGTGGAAAGCCTTCCACGAAATTCGCAACGACTCGCTCGCGATCGGCGTGCATCTGTATTACCACGGCCTCGTCGGCGAAGCGGCGGAACACGCGCTCGACAAAGACGCTCATCGCAAGTCGTGAGATCGAACGTCTGATTCGTTGCCGGTGCCGGGCCAGAGCGCGGAGATCGCCGCGAGCGCATGGCGCCTGGCACAAACTCATCGTGCGTGATTGCACGATCATTACGCGGCCATTACGCCCTCACGGAGCGAATGAACTCATCGACGTAGCGATTGAACGCCGACGGATGCGCGAGGTTCATTCCGTGCGACGCACCGCGCACGGTTTCGCGGCGCGCATCGGGCAGCCATGTTTGCAGCGCGGCTGCGGTACGGCGAAACATGTCAGGACTCTTTTCGCCATCGATCAGCAGAACTGGGCAACGCACCTCGGCGGCTTCCTCGGGAACATACGCGGGCAACGGATCGCGGAACTGGCGCGCGAGCGTGTGCGCGTTGTCGGTCGCCATTCTGCGAAAGCCCGGCGTGCTCATTGCCCAGAAGCCGGGCCGGCTAACCGAATCGACGAACAGTTGCAGGCCGGCCTCCACCTCGCCGCTTTCGATCAGTTGCGCCGCTTTCGAGCGCAACGCGTTGACCGTCTCCGGCAGACTCGCGGGCGGACGGCCGGCAATCTGCAACGGGCCGCCCGGATCGGCGAGCGTCAACGTGCGCACGTGTTGCGCATGGCGGCGCGCAAAATGAAACGCCACGCAACCGCCGCGCGAGTGCCCCACTACATGCGCCGGTCCCGCGCCGAATCGCTCGATGAATTCAGCCACTTCGTCTGCATGCTCGCTCCAGCTGAACGGCGAGCCGGGGTCCGTATCGGCCGCCGGCCAGTAATGCGTGAGACTCACAGCGACACAACGGTAATGCTTCGACAAACCCGTGAGTCGCGGTTGCCAATAGCGGTAGTCGCACAGCGAGCCATGCACGAACAGCAACAGCTCGCCCTCGCCGGCTTCCACGTAGGGCATGTGCAAGCCGCTTCGCAATTCAATGAAACGCGATGATGAAGGCGGCGGTGAAATGGAAACGGATCGATTCACGAACGGTTCACGGACAGCGCGGCAACGCGTGATTGCAGCGGCGCCGGCTCGAAATGAAATGGGGAAAACAGGTGCGCAAACGTCCCTAAGATTGGGACGCGAGGCGTATTGTCACACAGCCGCTCGATCCGCGTGGCGGCCCGGTTCAACGGCCGGCTCGGTGCATTGCCGTGGCACCAGCGCGGCAGATCCGGCGCGGGCTCATTCGTAAGCGAGTTCGTCCAGCAGACCGGCTGCGGCCGCCATGCCGGCGCCGCGCACCGCGCACGTGAGCGGTTCGTCGGCAATGCGCACTTCGAGGCCGATCTCGCTCGTCAGGCGACGGCTCAGGTTGCCGAGCAGCGCACCGCCTCCCGTCAGCACGATGCCGTTATTGGCGATGTCGGTCACCAGTTCGGCCGGCGCCGTCTCGAGCCCGCGCTTCACCGCGCCGATCACCTGGCGCAGCGGCCCTTCGATCGCATCGGCGATATCGTGGTTGCTCAGCTGAACCGTGCGCGGCAAACCGTCGTCGACGCTGCGGCCGGTCGCGTTCATATGCTCGCGCGGCACGTCGCGCACGGCCGAGCCGATATTCTTCTTGACGTGTTCAGCGGTCTGTTCGCCGAGCAGCACGCCGTACAGATTGCGCACGTAGCTCACAATCGCCATGTCGAAGCTGTCTCCGCCCACGCGGATCGAGCCGTTATACGCCATGCCGCCGAGCGCGATCACGCCGACCTCCGTCGTGCCTCCGCCGATATCGACCACCATCGAACCAATCGCCTCGGACACCGGCAGACCCGCGCCGACCGCCGAGGCCAGCGACTCGCCGATCAGGCTCACCTTCCACGCGCCGGCCGCCACGGCCGCTTCCTTGATCGCGCGACGCTCGACCTGGGTCGCGCCCGCCGGCACGCACAACGTGAACGCAGCGCGGCGGCTGAAGAACGGCCGCGGCCGCGCCATGTCGACAAATTGCCGGATCATGTGCTCGGCGGCGGAGAAGTTGGCGATCACGCCGTGGCGCATGGGCCGCACGGCTTCGAGGTTGGCCGGCTCACGGCCCAGAAGCTGGCGCGCCTGGGTGCCCACGGCCGTGACGCGCTTCGGCCGGTCGGCGGCCTCTTTCTGGAAACACACCACGGACGGCTGGTTCAGCACGATGCCGCCGTCGTCGGTATAGATAAGGGTATTGGCCGTGCCGAGGTCCACCGTCACGGATTGGCGGAACAAGCGATCGAAAAACGGGTAATACGGCGTCGGTCTGGCCATAGGAAGGCTCTGATGTGTCGTTATCCGCCCGTACCGGGCAGTCTGGAAAATGCGCCCCCGGTCACCCGAGCCGCTTGGTACGCCCGCAGGCAGCCCCCTTTGGAGGGGACGCCCTGCTGGACATTGCGCGGTCCGCGCGGCGGGGGTGATTTTCATGCTAATGAGCAGTTAACGGCAAGCAGATCAAATTCTTTAGGGCCGCTTTTCAATCAGAGCCGTGTCAGCCGCGCGACAAAGCGCCGAGCGCGTGTTCCAGCGCCTCCTGGCCGAGTGCGACGCCGTCGGCGTTGATGGTATGTCCAATGCCGGGCAGTGCGTAGGCGTCCACGGTATAGCCCGCGTTACTGAACGCGTCGGCGGCGTATTCGAGTTCCTGCACCGGAATCACTTCGTCGTCTTCGCCGTGGATCAGCGTGAGCGGCGTGCCGTTCTGCGCGACGATCACCGAGGCAAGCCGCCCCGAGTACGCGACCACGCCGGCCGCGCCTTCCGCACTGGTCGCCGCGTGGTGCATCGCCATGATCGAACCTTGCGAGAAACCGACCAGCGCAAGGCGCCCGAAAGGCAGCTGCCAGTGCGCGAGCTCGACTTCGAGCATGCGCCGCAACGCCGGATAGGCCGCGGCCACGCGTGCCTCGCGATTGCCTTCGTTGACGTCGCGCAGGCTGAACCACTGGCGTCCGCCGAAGCCGCCGTCGAACGCATCGGTGCCGTCGAGCGAGGTGAACGCCACGTTCGGCAGGCTTTCGCTCCAGATGTCCGCGAGCGGCATCAGATCGCGCGCATTGCTGCCGACGCCGTGCATCAGCACCACCAGACCTTTGGCAGGCGCAGCCGCCGGTGCGCGCCGCCAGCCGTGTTCGAATTGTTCCCAACCCATATCGTTTCCTTCTCTTCGTTGATTCGTAGTGGATATTTCCGCCTGCGTGCGGCCTCAGCCGCGAGCATACGCTGCCGGATTTGTTTTCGCCCCGCGGTTTACCGGCACCGATGACGCCCAAACGCGAATACAGGTATGCTTTTGCGAGCATTCATCGGACCTGCGGCCGCACGCATCGCGCGGGCACGAATAAACATCCACGCAGCATATGCGCAGCACACCGATCCGGAGAACCGTTTGAGCCAGCCCACCTCCGCGCCTGCTTCGGGGCCGCCCGCACCACCGCCGCCGCTGAAGGGCGGCCAACTGGTTCTGGCCACGATTGCCGTCGCGCTCGCCACTTTCATGAACGTGCTCGACACGTCGATCGCGAACGTTGCGATCCCAACCATTTCGGGCAACCTCGGCGTTTCAGTCGACGAAGGCACGTGGGTCATCACGGTATTCGCGGCGGCCAATGCCGTGTCGATTCCGCTCACCGGCTGGCTCACGCAACGCATCGGCCAGATCAAGCTTTTTGTCGGCGCGATTCTGATGTTCGTGCTGGCGTCCTGGTTATGCGGCATCGCGCCGACACTGCCGATCCTGCTGCTCGCGCGGATCTTCCAGGGTGCCGTGGCCGGCCCGCTGATTCCGCTGTCGCAAGCCATTCTGCTCGGCTCGTATCCGAAGGAAAAATCCTCCACCGCGCTCGCCTTATGGGCGATGACGGCAACCGTCGGCCCGATTGCGGGCCCGGCGCTCGGCGGCTGGATCACCGACAGTTACAGCTGGTCGTGGATCTTCTACATCAACATTCCCGTCGGCATTTTCGCGGCCGGCGTCACATGGATGATCTACCGCACCCGCGAGTCGCCAACCCGCAAGCCGCCCATCGACGTGGTCGGACTCGGCCTGCTGATCACGTGGGTCGCCTCGCTGCAGATCATGCTCGACAAGGGCAAAGACCTCGACTGGTTCGCCTCGCCTGTGATCGTGATTCTCGGCATCACCGCGCTCGTGAGCTTCTCGTTCTTTCTCGTGTGGGAATTGACCGAGGAACATCCGATCGTCGACTTGCGGCTCTTCCAGCAGCGCAATTTTCTCGGCGGCACGATTGCCATTTCAGTCGCGTATGGCGTGTTTTTCGGCAATCTCGTGCTTCTGCCGCAATGGATGCAGGAGTACCTGAACTACCGTTCCGTCGATGCCGGTCTCGTGACCGCGCCGCTCGGCGTGTTCGCGGTGCTGCTCGCACCGGTCATGGGCCGCGTGCTGCCGCGCTCGGATGCGCGCGTGATCGCCACGCTTGCGTTCATCGGCTTTGCGATCGTGTTCTACATGCGCTCGAAATACGTGATCGAAATCGACACGTGGCACCTGGTGCTACCCACGCTGCTGCAAGGCATTCCGATGGCGCTGTTCTTCGTGCCGCTGACTTCGATCATTCTGTCCGGCCAGCCGCCGAGCAAGATTCCCGCGGCGGCGGGCCTGTCCAATTTTGCCCGGGTGTTCTGCGGCGCGGTGGGCACCTCGATCGCCGGCAACGAGTGGAACAACCGCACGGTGCTGCATCACGAACGGCTCACCGAGCAGGCCTCCATCAACAACCCCGCGTTCAATCAGCAGATCGATTCGACCCAGTCGCTGCTGCATCTGAATCCGCAATCGGCACATGCGTTGTTCGATTTCACCGTGAACACGCAGGCGGCCATGATGGGCCTGAACGATATTTTCTTTATCTCGGCGGTCATCTTCATTCTGATCATTCCGCTTATCTGGATCACGCGGCCGGCCAAGGGCGGCGGCGGCCCGGACGCAGCGGGCGCGCATTGACAACGGCGGCAATGGCATGGCGCTAGCGGAAATAACGGGCGGGCGTGTCGCCGAATGCGTCCCGAAACACCGCGATAAAGGAAGACACGTCGCTGTATCCCACCTCGGGCGCCACCTGCGTGACGCTCGCGCCCGCGCCAAGGCGCTCCACCGCGACCAGCAGGCGAAGCTGCTGACGCCACTGCCCAAAGGTGAGTCCCGTTTCCTTGACGAACAGGCGCGCCGCCGTGCGAGCCGTCACGCCGGCGGCCGCAGCCAGGTCTTCGAGTACTGCGGAGTCCGGCGGGTTCGTGCTCAGCGCATCGGCGATGCGCAGGGCACGCGGATCGCGCGGCCAGTTCAGCCCTAGCGGTGCGACAGGCAGACCCGGCAGGCGGTCCAGCAATACCTGCACGAGACGCGCGGCCGGTTCGTCGAACGGTTTGGCGTGCGGCAGATCGGCCGCGGCGCTCAGTAAAGCTGCCACCAGTCGATCCGGCACGATGGCGATGCTGCGGAGCGGCAGCGGCACGGCATCTACGCCGGCATAAAGCGAGCAGAACTGAACGGGGCCGGTTGCGGACAAGCGGTGCAGCGTGCCGGCGGGTATCCATACCGCGTGCCCCGGCGGCACGACCCAGCGCTCGGTTTCCGTGCGCACGATCAGCACGCCGGCGCTCGCGTGGATCAGCCGTGCGCGACGATAGGCGCCCAAAGGTTCGTCCAGCGTCTCGTGGTGCTCACCGATCACGAAGGCTGGTTGCTCGACGCCGTCTGGATCGACAGTCTCCATCATGGTGTCCGTTTTGCCCGGTTGGTGCCGGAAAGGCAGCAAGATTAGCATAGCCGGAACGAGGCGCCGGCCGGGCACCGGATCGTGGAGGATCGTGCCGGAACACGCCGCGTTGCGACGTGGCGCATAAACAAATCGCTTCGGCTTGCCGCTAAAATCCCGGCTTCAACGGACCGCGCCTCCTCAATGAACTACGCATCCATCCTCGAACAGATCCACGGTGATCTCCAGCCTTATCTGGGCTCCGGCAAGGTCGCCGATTACATTCCCGAACTCGCCAGAGTGCCCGACGACAGTTTCGGCATGGCGATCGTCACGGCATCGGGCGAGGTGTTCCGCACCGGCGAGGCCGACACGCGCTTCTCCATTCAGAGCATTTCCAAGCTGTTCGCCTGCACGATGGCGTTCCGCCTGCTCGGCGACGCGTTGTGGCAGCGCGTGGGGCGCGAGCCGTCCGGCAATGCCTTCAACTCGCTGGTTCAGCTCGAGGCGGAACAGGGCAAACCGCGCAATCCGTTCATCAACGCGGGCGCGCTGGTCGTCACCGACGTGCTGTGCCGCCGTTTCGTGCAGGCGGAGACGGCGCTGGTCGAATTCATGCGACGGCTCACGGGCGAAGCAAGCATCGACTACGACTCGCGCGTCGCGCAATCTGAATTGCAGCACGCGCACCGTAACCGCGCAATGGCGCATTTCATGGCGAGCTTCGGCAACATGGAGATGCCGCCGGAAGTGGTGGTCGACGCTTATTGCCGTCAATGCGCGATCTCGATGAGCTGTGTCGAGTTGGCGAAAGCGGCGCTGTTCCTGACCAATCACGGCGTGATACCGGCCACCGGAGAACGGATTCTCGACACGAGTTCGGCCAAGCGTCTTTCCGCGTTGATGCTGACCTGCGGCACCTATGACGCGGCGGGCGATTTCGTCTACCGCGTCGGCTTGCCGGCGAAGAGCGGCGTGGGCGGCGGGATCGTTGCCGTGCTGCCGGGCGAGATGGCGGTATGCGTGTGGTCGCCGGGGCTGGACGGCAATGGTAATTCGCTGGCGGGTGTGCTGGCGTTGGAGTGGTTGACGACCTGCACGGGGCAGTCGATTTTTTGACTGCCGCCAATGCGGGCGGCTTCGCGGGTTATTTCTCTCGGGCGCGGGGGTAACCGGCGCTGACTCTTTCCCGCGGCAGAAGTCGATCTGATAAGGGCGTTCATTGCGTCGTCTTGCCAACGGCCATTCACAAGGTGCAGCAGGCCGTTGGCGAACGCAATATCCCGCCAGGCGGCACGCCGTCTGTTGCGGTCTCGCGCGATCTCAGGCCGATTCAGGCTGATTCATGAAGCCTGAGCCAACATCGAAGCCGAGGGCCGTCGACGCGATCATGATCCAGGCCTGGCAGCTTCGACTCACGTAGCTACCGGAACGCCGGACGAGTGCGAGTTCGTAGGAAAGCCTGGGATAGGTGAGCGGGATCGCGACCAGCTCCGGCGACGCAATCCTGTTCCAAAGCGTTTGTGGAAAGATAGTCACGCCCATCCCCGAGCGGACCATTGCAATCACGAGGTCCAGGTGACTGCTGCGGCCTGCGGTCCTTGGTGCGAATCCATGAACACCGCAAGCGCTGCGGATCAGGTCGTTGATTCTGAAATCCTCCGTGAACGTCACAAATGATTCCGCAATGAACTCAACGCAGCTTATTCGGCGGACGGATATGCGCGCATCCACGGCGTGGCGGCGCTCAGCACCACCTACGGCGTCGGTGAACTGAGTGCAATCAACGGAATCGCCGGCTCGTTCGCAGAATTTCTGCCCGTATTTCATCTGGTCGGCATGCCGGCTAGCAACGTGCAGAAAGCGCGCCGACTCGTCCACCATACACTGGGCAACGGCGAATTCGACATCTTCTATGACATGGCCGCGCCGGTTGTTTGCGCGCGCGCCATTGTGACTCCCGAGAACTGTATCGCGGAAACTGGGCGCCTGATCGCCGCCGCTCTGCAAGAGCGCCGACCAGTCTACCTGGGCTTTCCTTCGGATTACGCAAATATGCCGGTCGTCGATACGGTCGTACCCGCTGCCGATCACCGGGCCAGTCCCGCGACCGATCCCGCCTTGCTGAATGCGGCGGTTACAGCGATCGTCGATGCATTGGGTTCAAGCAGGACGGCGTGCATTGTCCCGGGGATTCTCGTATCGCGGGCCGGACTCGCAGACAAGGCACTGGCCGTCGTCAACGCTTCCAACCTCCCTTTCACGACGATGTTCATGGACAAATGCGTCCTCGACGAGTCGCACCCGAACTACATCGGCATGTATGACGGCAAGCTGATGAACGAACGGGTGTGCGCCTTTGTGGAGGGATGCGATTGCGTGATGGGCATCGGCGCCATGCTGACCGACTTCAACTCCGGTTCATTCACCGCGCGGATCGACCGCTCGAAGAGCATCAATATCATGCCCCGCGCGGTTCGCGTCGGCAACGCGTCCTACGACAATGTGCGCATGGAAGACGTGCTGACCGAACTGGCCCGGAGAATTCCCCGCAAGGAGGTGCCTGCGCCGGCAGTGCAAGGACAGGAAGCACCCGTCGGCAATCTTGACGGTCCGGTCACCGCCGGGTATCTCTATCCGCGGTGGCAACAGATGTTAAAGCCGAACGATATTGTGATCGCCGAGACGGGAACGACATCAATGGGACTCGGTTTTGCTCACATGCCCAAGGGAGCGACCTTCCAGAACCAGACGCTATGGGGTGCAATCGGGTGGGCGACGCCGGCGGCATTCGGCGCCGCGATCGCCGCCCCTCATCGCAGAACCATTCTGATTACCGGCGAAGGATCTCATCAACTCACCGCGCAAGAGATTAGCCAGTTTCATCGATTCGGTCTTAAACCGATCATCTTTGTATTGAACAACGATGGCTACCTCATCGAGAGGCTGCTTTGCAAAAACCCCGAGTCGTACTACAACGACCTGGCACAATGGAACTACTCGAAACTTCCGGAGGCAATGGGTTGTGATGGCTGGTTCACCGCACGCGTGACAACGTGCGCAGAACTCGATCAGGCTATCGCCACGGCTGAATCATGCGGCACCGGGGCCTACATCGAGGTAATCGCAGGCCGATATGAAGCGTCGCCGCTTTCGATGAAGCTCCACCAGTCAGTCGATACGCTCTATTCCGCGTAGTGCTTAGTATGGCACTTTGCCCTTGCGGCACGATCCTTCCAGCGCGGCCGGTCACACCGATCGGCTGCAGCGGCCGAATTTCGCATCCCGCCGAAAGTCATCGAATGGGCATGCAGCGGCCTTCAACAGAAGTTCGCACTTGCCCGCAGTGGACACTGGCCGCGGGCCGCCGTCGCAGATGACCTGCCCCGCGTTCGTTCATGCCGGCGACATGGTTACAGTGTTTGATCCGGCCGTTGTTCGATTACCCCAAACCAGCCCATACCGCGATAAGTCTCATAGCCGGGCGTCAGAGCATATCCGACAAGCGATCCCGCAGCCGTACGGTAAGTTCCGATATCGGCGGTATTCGGCGGCAGGTCGAAACGCATATTTTCGCGGCCCGCTGTTGCGGAGGAAGCGATCACCCGGCCGCTTGCGTCAATGATCATGCAGCGCGTCCGGTCCCGTTCCCCGGCGGTCAACCGGACGCTATTGACGACAGTCGACGCCTGCTTGGCCCAATCGAAGAACACGGCCAGAACGCCGACGACCTTTCCGTTACTCGCTCCGCCCTCCCGAACCGCCGTCGCGTAGGTGGCAACCTGCGCGCCGCTCAATTCCGCGGCGATGTCCACGTTGGCGGTTGCGTACTCATCGCCGGACCGCGTGGCGAGCGCCGCAGCGAACCAGTCATGCTGGACCGCGTTCACTGTGTCCACGACCGGAAATAGCGAAGGTCTTCCGTTTGCAACGACGCGACCCTCGGTATCCAACACCCAGATGTCGAGGTAAACCGTGTAACTATCCAGGATGACCGACAGTCGCTCTGCCGCATGCGCGGCAGCCGACTCCGAATCGCTTGTCATGCAATCGACAACCGCTGTATCGGTTGCCCACCAACGCACGTCGCATGAGCGTTCGTAGAGGTTGCGGTCAATCACGTCTATCATGTTCAACGCAAGGTCGGTCAGGCGTTGGCCCTGCTGTCGCTCGAGTTCCGTCACCATACGTTCACTGAGGCCGGCCAATTCCTTACCGAGTTCGCCGGTAAGTTGTCCGATCCGACCGGACACGTTCTTGACCTGGTTGGCGACGACCGCAAAGCCGCGCCCGGCTTCTCCGGCCCGAGCAGCTTCGATCAAGGCGTTGATGGCCAGATAGGTCGCCTCACGGTTGATCATGTCGATATCGGCGATCTTATCCCTCGATATCTTGCGCACTTCGCGGGTCAGTTCGGCGATGATCGCGCCTTCTGACGATTGACGTGGTTTGGCCTGCTCTACGGACATCTTATGTATCCCAGTTGCATGCGAGGCATGGGCGCTCGTGGCTGCCCTGCCGGTTCGGAGAGTTAATCCGGATTAACGGCATTCGAAACGCATTTCTTAAGGACAAAAAGCTAATAAGCTGGAGATTTTATGCGCCATTTTCGTGCGCACCGATGCTGTGCGTTTTCTGTCGTCAATTGTGCCGACCGAGACATGACGTGCAGCCCCGCCACCCGATATCGAAAGCTTGCCCCGCCCTCCATGTCACTAATTTGCCTTACTAATAAACGTTGAACAAATCATTCCTTAGACTAGACTGATCAACAACTTCTGCGCACGTTTTCATTCCCACCATGCGGAGCGGACAATGAGCCGATCCATACGCCATGTATTTTGCAATGCAAACCATCTTCGCCGCACGCTAACTGTTTTCACTCTGTTTACAGCCGCCGCATTCCAGCCGGCCGCAGCCCAAAGCCATCACATCGTCGACCTCGGCACGCTCCCAGGCGGCGATATCAGCCAGGCTCCCGCGCTCAACGAGCGCGGCCAGGCTGTCGGTTATTCGACCCTCGCGAGCGGCGACCAGCACGCCACGCTGTATGAGAACGGCAAGGCAATCGACCTGGGTACGCTCGGCGGCACCGTAGGCGCCGCTTACGGGATCAACAGTCGTGGCCAGATAGTCGGTTCGTCGACCACCGCAAGCGGAAGCATGCACGCCTTTCTGTTCGAGCGCGGCGTGATGAAAGACCTGGGTACGCTCCCCGGCGGTGGCAGCAGCGCCGCTTATGGGATCAACGATCGTGGCCAGATAGTTGGCTCGTCGACTGCCGCGAGCGGGTACGCACATGCCTTTCTGTTCGAGCACGGCGTGATGAAAGACCTCGGCATGCTCCCCGGCGGCAACCAGAGTATTGCTCAAGGGATCAACAATCGCGGTCAGATCGCCGGTTACTCCGCGACAGCCTACTCTCCGTGGCACGCTGTTCTCTGGAGGCCAGAACGGTGACGGCCTGGCCGGTCAGAGCCCAGGTCGCTTGATGACCGAAGCTCCTGCCGCCCGCGCGCACATTCTTCGATCGGCAACGCCCTCACGTGATCGCATATTAATTGCGCGCCGCAACTTCGGTTTTTCCAATCCAGCGGATTGAAATTCAATTATTATTTCAGCACCAATCCGGCAAAAACCAGTCAACCAATAAATATCGATTTGGTAATCGCGATTACCGCGATAGACCGATTCCCCCTACGCCCGGGCGCCTGGCTCAGCATTTGAATAATCCATAACAGACTATTCCTGAAAACAGGCTTTATCGGCCGCGGCGCCTACGTCGACTATATGCCCACGTCATGCGTTGCCCCGGAACGTGGACGTCCCCAATTCCGACGACCAGCCATTTACACGACCAGACCTCACAAAATCCTGCCCGCAGCTAAATATACGAAAGCATTTTCTGGAAACAGAAAATGCAATCCATAAAATAGAATGTTCGGATTAATAACCCCGCGTAGCCACATCGAAATATATCGCAACCCTCGCAAATCCTCATATTAATATATGAATAAAATAAATTTGAAAATAGACATTCGGGCAACAACCGTTTTGCTTTTGCTCATCAGTCCGACCCTGCACGCACAAAGCTCGGTGCGTCTGTCAGGATCGATCGACGCGGGCGTCGCCTACGTCAGCGACATCGGCAACGCCAATGGTCATCAAAGTGCCTGGCAGGCGAAGAACGGCGACATCAACATCAGCCGCTGGGCCTTGTCGGGCAACGAGCAGATCTCCAGCGATCTCAGCGCGGTCTTCACGCTGACCAACGGTTTCAGCGTGATGAACGGCACCGCCGCGCAACAAGGCCGCCTGTTTGGTTTTCAGTCGTGGATGGGACTTGCTTCCCAGTCGAAAGGCACGCTCACATTCGGTCGTCAGTTCGACGAAGTGGTCCAGTTCGTCGAGCCATTCGCGCTGGGCGGAACACGATACGGCGGTACAGCCTTCGCGCACGTTTTCGACAACGACAACCTCGACAACTACACACGCACGAACAATTCAGTCAAATACACGAGCCCGACGCTGCTGGGCGGACTAAAGTTCGGGGCGCTGTACGGCTTCTCGAACGAAGCGGGCGGCTTTGCGGACAACCGGGGCTACAGTTTCGGTCTCGGCTATCAGTACACCAATCTGGACCTCGGCGCAGGCTACTTCCAGTTCAATAACGCATCGAACCTCGCGACGGCCAATACGAACGGCGCCGAGCCGGCCGGCGCGCCGTTCAACGCGGCGCGGCAGCGCACCTGGGCGGCGGGCGGCCTTTATCACTTCACCCAGGTGGCGGTCGGTCTCATACTGAGCGAAACGCGGCTGGACAAGGCTTCGTCGATCAACAACGTGGCTGATACCGCCATCAGCCTTCCCGGCGACGACGTGCGCTTCGACAACGTCGAAGTCAACGTGCGCTACGCCGTGACCCCGCGGTGGGATATTTCGGCAGGCTATACGTTCACGCTCGGCCGCTTCGCCACCCCGACGGGCGTGCGCTATCCAAAGTGGCATCAGGCCGGCATCGTCAACACCTACTTCCTGTCGCCCCGCACCGACGTCTATGCGGAAGCCATCTATCAACGCGCCAACCAGTTGGGAGGAACCGGAATTCAGGGTGCGCAGATCTCGAACTTCTCGCGCGCATCCGGGGCAAACCAGTTCGTCGCCGCTTTGGGTTTGCGGCACCGTTTCTAGCCGGCGCGCAACGGCGGGCGCTCCAAAGCGGCACCTTTCCGGTGCCGCTTTTTTTCATGCGGGCAGTTCGAATCGAAAGCTCGTGCCGGGTGCCGCTGCCGCGATCATGAGCCTGACACGCTCGGCCCAACTCAACGGGCACGACCCGAATGCCTATCTGAAGGACATCCTCACGCGCGTGCCGACCCACAAGGCCAGTGACATCGCGGCACTACTGCCACACCGCGTGGCAACCTGCTGTGATCGACGATTAGCAGACCCGTCAAGGCGCGTTCCCTAGCCGCTTACGATTCGTCGCGGTACGCGACGTCTATGTGTGCGTGGATTGCTCGGAGGTCGCCACCATTCACGGATCACTCCCCGAGTTCGTTGCCAACGAAGGCTGTCTCGTAACAGGCAACTCCAAGCCTCGGCGCCGCTAAAGTGATGATAGCGATCAAGCTGCGTCCTTCAGGTTCCGGCGTACCGGTCCTGTTGAAAGCATTCGAAGTATGTCCTGGCGCGCCGCGTCGCGTGAGTCAGCGCGTCATTCATTCCAATCGGCGCTCTCTCAATGCATGCCTGGGGACACCCAGCGCAATAGCCGCGCCGCCAAGCACGCTGATCGCTGCGATGACATACAGCCCCCCAGAGATACTGTTGGTATGTGTCTTAAGCCAGCCGAGTAGCATCGGCGCAAGTAACGAGCCAAATTGTCCAAGGCTGCTGATCATCGCGATACCGGTTGCTGCGGCAGCCCCATTGAAGTATGCGGGCGGTATCGTCCAGAATGTACCTGTCCCGCAGAAATACGCCACTCCAATAAGGCATAAACACGCTATTGCCATAACCCACTGATCGCTGAAATACGTAAGCAGAACGCAGCCCACGGCACCGACAAACGTGGCGAAGAAATAATGCCATCTGCGTTCCAGCGTACGGTCCGAATGCCACGCATTGATGAGCATTGCCGTCGCGCCGACGACGAACGGGATTGCGGACAGAAGCCCGATATGCCATATGTTTCCGATGCCAGACTGGCGAATGATCGTCGCTGTCCAGTAGTTCAGAACCGTTCCAATCAAGGGGACCGTGGTATATCCGAGGATCACGAGGTACACGCGAGGATCGCGCAAAAGGTGAACGAAGCGATGTCCGTGCCCTTGGGATTTTTCCGACTCGTCCATCATCAGATTACGAGTGATGATTTCACGCTCGTACTCACTTAGCCACCTTGCATCCGCAGGCCCGTTGTCGAGATAGAAATACGCAATGATTCCCGCGATGATGGCAGGCATGCCTTCGAGCAGGAAAAGCCATTGCCAGTTTCTGAGCCCGAGAGTGCCGACCATGTTGTGGAGAATCCACCCGGAAACGGGACCGCCGACGATACCGGAAACGGCGATGGCGAGAAGGAAGCGCGAGGTGATACGTGCCCGTCGGCCTGACGGAAACCAGTAAGTCAGATAAAGAATGATGCCGGGGTAGAAACCGGCTTCGGCCGCCCCCAAAAGCATGCGGGCGATGTAAAACTGCATCGGCGAAGTGATAAATGCCAGGCTGCATGAGATCACGCCCCAAAGCACCATGATCCGCGTAATCGTTTGTCTGGCTCCAATCCTTTCCATCAGGACATTACTGGGAACCTCGAAGAGAATATAGCCGACAAAGAAAATTCCGACGCCAAAACCATATGCAGCGTCGCTTAGACCAAGATCCTTCGATAGCGGGATCTTCGCGAAACCGATGTTGACACGATCGATGTAGTTGATGACCCAACAGACGAAAAGAAAAGGAATCAGGCGAAACGTCAGCTTGCGATACAAAGATTCCGTCTCGACATGTTCCGCAACCATTCCTTGTTTAACTAGCGCTATGTCGCCGGCATTTCCCTGCACAACAGATGGCATGGTTCACTCCGTAATTGAAAGATGACAGGGCCGAACACCGGCGCCGGGCTGGCAGCCGGCGTTGCGTATGCCGGCGCACTTCGATAATTAAAAGGGCTGCGTGAGATTCGGGAAGCTCTGGTCGCTGTTCGTCAGGTCCACCCGTTTAAGCACGATCCGAAAGCTTTCCCCCTGTACCTTGAGCGTGTGCGAATACGTGCCGCAAAAAACGCGCTGCGACTTGCCGTAGCGATCTTCCAGCATGATGAACTTCGAGCGGACGGAGAAGCATGTCTCGTCTTCCTGCACGTCGAGCAGGGTGACGTTCGACACCACACGCACACACCGCGACTCAGGGTCCTGACAGTGCGTCATCGTGTGATTGAGTCGCTGCACGCGCGTTTTCAGCGTATGTTTGTCGTCGTAGTAGAGCGACACATGATCGAGCCATGATTGCTGAGCGCGGTCAGCGGGCACCCAGTAGACCGCTTCGTCCGCGAACAGGTTGTACCATTCGTCGAATGCGCGATCGTCGAGCAGTTGCGCTTCGGCTTCGATGAACGCGCGCACATGCGCCGCGCGAGGATGCAGAAAGTGCATTTTGGAAAGCGTGCTGATTTCGTTTTTCATAGTGACTCCCGCGCCTCTCATGCGCCCATCAGGTCGCGCCATGCGACATGCTGCGCGCGCTGTCCCACTTCACTCGACCTCGGCCCGAACAGCACGCCCTTGCCTTCGTCGACTTCGTCGCCGAGTCCCTTGGCCACGAGGAACCACTCGGCCCCTTCCGTCTTTAGTCCTTCCTGGCAGCGTTCAAATGCTTCCAGATCGTCGCTCTGAATGAACGACGAAGCGGAATGCGTGATGTTCACGTACTTGACTAGATCCGTGGAGATCACATCCGGCGCACCCACGAGCCTGACCGGCCAGATTTCGATCTCCGTCCGGTCCACCGCGACGGCGCGGATGACCCGCACCGAAGTCTGCGCGATCAGGATGTCGACGCTCGGGAACAATGTCATCGAATGGCGGCGATTTTTCAGAATGTCCCTGGTGCGCTCTTCGCCGTATGCATCGACCATCATCGCCCGATATTCGTCCCAGACACCGCCCGACTGTTCCTTGTCGAAGAGCGAAGCTTCCGAGCTATGCCCCTTCAGAAAGCCCCGCACACCCGTCTGCGCAACAACCGCTTCGCCGTTGGCCGTGAAGAATGCCGCGTCCCCGCCCTCTTTGCCGGCGCGCCGTTGGAACTGTCGTCCGTCGGGGCCGACCGTCGATGCATGACATGCCGCCGGGTGATACATGTCGGCCTGATTCTCGAGTTGCAGCTTCCAGTTGCCGTCGAAGTGGTAGCGATGACAGCCAAAGGCAAACTCGATCTTGCCGACGGGCGACCGGTCCGTCAGTTCGTCAATGCCGCGGCGCGCTTCACCGAGATAATCTTCCAGTGGCTCGACATCCGCATTGAACGATGCGAACACGAAACCCCGATAGCTCTTCACGCGCGGCAACGCGACCATACCTGACGCCCGTTCTTCGAGCACGCCGCCCGGGAAGTCCGCCTTCATCGGAACGCCGGCCAATGTGCCGTCGGGTTTGAACCCCCAGCCGTGATACATGCACGTGAACACCTTGGCGTTGCCGCGCTTGCGGTTCAACACCCTGGCGCCACGATGACCGCAGCGATTAAAAATGACATTGATGTTTCCGTCCGGACTGCGGCTCAATACGACTTCCTGTCCGACCAGCGTCGTGCAGTAATAGTCGCCGGGATCCGGGACGAGGCTTTCATGTCCGACATACATCCAGACCTTCTTGAAGATTTTTTCCTTTTCCAGTTCGAAAATTTCCGGATCGACGTACATCTTGCGATGCACGCGGTCTTCCCGTACCAGTGAACGCAGGTAGTCACTGCTGTAGGTCATCAGGTGTGCCTTTGGCGCGGACGGCGCCAGTTATGAGGGAAAGCGCAGAACAGGGTCGACGCAATGCCGGATGCACGGAAAAAGGGTCATGCATACGACACAGAGCGGCTGACTTCGTGACACGGCTGCATGCGTCCTCCGATGGCCTGCGACGACTGTTGAGCGCCAGATTATTGGCGCCATAAAATGGCGTCACCCGATGTTTTTTCATCCACTGACTGAGAAAAATTCACCCCGCCATGAGCCGCCCTGTCCCGCTCACTGCGTTGAAGACGTTCGAGGTTGCCGCACGCCTGCTCAGCTTCAAGCGTGCCGCTCAGGAATTGAACGTCACGCCGACAGCCGTCAGCCACCAGATTCAGAATCTGGAAGAGACACTCGGCACGAAGCTGTTCCGGCGGCTGCCGGGCGGCCTCGAGCTCACGAGTGCCGGCGAAGTCGCGCTGCCTGGCCTGAAGGACGGCTTCGGCAAGCTTAAGGAGGCTGTCGAACTGATCGGCAGTGCGGGAGCGGGCGACGTGCTGACGGTGCTCGCGCCACCGTCTTTCGCGATGCGATGGCTGATGCCGCGCCTGCATCGCTTCGCGATCCGCCATCCCGATATCGACGTGCGCGTCTCCACCCGGATGCGCCAATTCGGCTACCGCACGCTCGGCGGAACGCGCGCGACCGACTCAGGCACGCTCCAGTCGTGGTGCGAGGAACTGGACGTCGTGGTTACATTCGGCGCGGGAAACTACGCGGGATTTGCTGTGACCTCGCTATTTCCAGTGACCATTACACCCTTGTGCGCGCCCCAGCAGGTGCCCGCGTCGGGCGTGAGCCCCGCCGAACTCGCGCGTATTCCGTTGTTGCACGATGACCGCGGCTTGATGTACGACCACCACTCTTACTGGGATGTCTGGCTGCGGGAGCAACAGATCGCCGGTATCGACACTGCGGCGGGCATGCATTTCTCGCATTCGATACTGGCGCTCGAAGCCGCAGCCGAAGGTCTCGGTATAACCGTGACCACGCCCGCGCTCGCCCGCGAAGCGCTGTCGAGCGGTAAGCTCGTTAAGCCGTTTTCGCTCGAAGTGCCACTGCACTATGGGTACGACCTGATTTCAAATGAAGTCGCGGCTCGACGCGAGGCGGTCGAAGCGTTTCGGGTGTGGGCATTCGAGGAGGCGCGCGCCGAACGCGAGCTACATGCACTGACCCGACTGTCGGAACAGAGCATCTGACTCTCTGCGCGGCGCGCGCAGGTTACACGTGAGTTTCACTCTGGAGCAAACGCTCGCGCAGGTCATGGATGGCGTGATCAACGTCCGGATCGTCGGCGTTCAGCCGCCATGACATCAACAGCAGTTCGTGTAACGCGTCACAGCGCCGTGTCAGCCCCGGATAGGCAAGCAGTTCGTTCAGCATCGCCTGGCGGCGCTCGAAACACACGAGGGTTGCCGTCGCTTTTTCGAGGTCACGGGCGAGGGTTTCCGGGCCGCCCGCTTCGGGATCGGACGGCGCACCGAGATCGCTTGCCCGACCCAGAATCAGAAACCATGCGCTGGCACATAGCAGCATCGTCCCGGCCGTATCGAAGCGCCATGCGCACACTCCGACCGCGACGACCAACGAAGCGAGGTGCATGCAGTAAAGGACAGAAATCCAGCGCACCTCCATGTCGCCTCACGCAACGTGATTTTCGAGCGCGCCAATCTGTGCGACCGAAATACGCACGCTGTCACCCGGTTTCAGATAGCGCGGCGGATTGAAGCCGAGTCCGACACCCGCCGGCGTGCCTGTCGCAATGACATCGCCGGGAACGAAAGAAATCGACCGGCCAATCGTGCGAATCAGCGTGGGGATATCGAAGATCAGCGCGGATAGCGGTGCTTTCTGACGCACTTCGCCATTGACTTCGCAGCGAATCTCGAACGCGTTGACATCGCCTGCCGCATCGGCCGTCACGATGGCTGGGCCCATCGGGCAGAAGGTATCGATGCCTTTGCCCAGCAGCCACTGGCTGTGATGCTTCTGCAATCCGCGCGAGGTCACATCGTTCAGAAGCGTGTAGCCGAAGACGAACGACCACGGATCATCCGTCTGCGCGCAACGCCCCGCCTTGCCGATGACGACAGCGAGTTCGGCTTCATAGTCGACGCTTTGCATGGGGTCGAGCGACGAGTCTATGGCCGCGGCGGGGCCGACGACCGAGGTCGGCGGCTTCGAAAAGATAATCGGCGCGGGCGGCACGGCACCAAGCGCGGCGCTCGAGTCGAAGCCGCTATTGGCAAACTCGTGCGCGTGATCATAGTAGTTCTTGCCCACGCAAAAGATGTTGCGGCGTACGTCGGGTATCGGCGCCAGCAGCGTCACGTCGGACAAAGGCACACGTTCGGCACCTGCCTCCACTTCCCTCGCCAGCGCATCGCGCAGACTTTCGTATCGTTCGATGAGCACGTTCATGTCGTACGAGCCCACGGCCCCGGTGACATCCACGACCCAGGCATCGCCCGTCAATACGCCAATCCGCCGTTCGCCGCGGTGTTCAAAACTGACCAGTTTCATGCCTTGTCTCCAGCGGAATCCGGATCCCGGGCGCGCACGACCGCCTCGACTTCGATCAGAAACTCTTCTTTCACGAGTCGGTCCACGATAAGCAGCGTGTTGGGTGCATACATGTCGGTCGCGAACAGCGACGGGAACAGCTCGGCCCGGCAGCGCATGAAGCCTGGAATGTGCTGCGACGCGACGAGGTACGTGGTGAACTTCGCAACGTCGTTGAAGTCGCAGCCGACGCCTTTGAGCACGTCGCCGAGATTCTTGAAGACCTGCTTGAACTGCGCATCGAAGTCGCCGACGCCGACAACGCCGCCATCAGCTCCCACCGCAAGCTGTCCGGCAACGAAGATCATCTCTCCCGCCTTGACGCGCGCGAGATGGGAATAAAGGCCCTGCGCCGGGCAGGCGCCTTCAGGGTTGACATACTTGACGGACTGGCTCATGAATGGATCCTTTTCGGTTGGAATCAGTCAGGAAAGAGACATGGGAAGCGGCGCGGCCCGCTCGAAACCTGCTGGCACGTGGCGTGCACCACGATTCAGACTTTCGTCGAACCATTCCGTCTTCGCTATCGCGCGGACCACGTCCGAGCGTAACGAAAGCAATGACGCGGGCCACTTGCCGAGCACATAGCCATACAGATACGACCACCATTGCACGTGATCGGTAATCGAGCGCTGCTGTGTTTCCCACGCGCGCAGCGTTGCGGGAAGATCGTGTTCGCCTGCCGGGCCGCTTGCCAGCTCGGCAAGCGCCATCACGTTGATGAACGCCGTGTTGGCTGCCTGACCGAGGTTTGGCGGCATCGCGTGCGCTGCGTCGCCGACGATTGCGACGCGTCCCTCGGACCACTTGCGGCATTTGACGTTGACGAGCCGGTCCCAGCGGCTGTCGACCTGGAAGCGCCGGATCAGATCAGCAGCATGCGGAAATTTTTCTGTCCATAGGGCCACGTCGATGGGCAGCTTCCGGGCACGTTCGTCGCCCACAGGCGCGCTCAGGAAGATATAGTTGCGCCCGTCGGTGCATGGGTTGTAAAGCAGGCGCCACGGGCCGTTCCAGTATTCGATCAGCGTGTCGCGGATGTCGCCCGGTTCCTCGTCGATGAGCATGCGGATGCCGACTTCCGAGCCGAAGTCGATCCACTTCGTTCCGAGAATCGATTCGCGAATGCGCGAGTAGGCGCCGTCAGCGACGATCACCAGATCGGCGTGGCTTGTCGCTCCACTCTCGAACGTGGTGGTACCGTCAGGCGCCACGGCAACGGCGAGCGATGAGGTGAAGATCTCGACGCGCTGCGCCACCGCGCGGTCGATCAACGCCTGATAGAGATCCGCACGCGGCGGCAGCATCAGGCGGTCGCCGGCGTGCGCCAGGCGCGACATCAGCACCGAGCCCCGGTGATCGCGGATCTGCCACTCACGGATCACGCGTGCGCGTTCAACGGCTTGCGCGTAGGCGCAGATGGTCTCCAGCGTCTTCAGCCCGCTCTCCCACAACCAGATGCCGGCGCCGAACATCCGCAATTCGGCGTTGCGCTCGTGGATCCGGACCTTCCATCCAAGCTGCGCGAAGCGGTTCGCAGCGACGAGGCCTGCCAGGCCCGCGCCGATAATCTCGACAGTGCGTTGCGTCATGTTGGCTTTCCTGTATGTATCCAGTGACGTTCAATCCTGTTCCTTGCGGCGATACCGGTCGAGGATCACCGCGAGAATAATGACGATGCCCACCACAAGCGTCTGGTAGTACGCCGAAACACCCACCATGTTCATCACGTTGGAGAGCAGCGTGAGCACCAGTACGCCGAGAAACACCTGACGCACGCCGCCCGCGCCGCCGGTGAGCGCGACGCCGCCCAGCACCACGGCCGCGAGCGATTGCAATGTGAGGTTCGGCGCGGCAATCGGCTGTGCCGAACTGACCCACGCGGTCAGCACAACGGCGCCCACGGATGCGCAAAAACCACTCACTGCGTACACAAGCATCGTGTAAAAGCGGACATTCACACCGGACTTTGCCGCCGCTGACTGGTTCGAGCCCATTGCGTAGACATAGCGGCCAAACACTGTGTAGCGCAGCAGCACCGCCATCGCCGCCGTCAGGACAACGGCGATCCACACCATGACAGGCACGCCGAACGCGCTACCAAAGCCGACCGCCTGCGCGTAGTCGGCCGGCACGTCGTAGATCGGCACCCCTCCCGACAGGATCAGCGCGATCGCCTGCGCGACCGACAGCATGCCGAGCGTCACGACCAGGGGCGTCGTACGGAACCACGCGATGATGAAACCCGACACCAGCCCGGTAACGATGCCCGTTGCAATCATCACGGCGAGGCCCGGCCCGATGCCCATGTGCTGCATCGTCAGCACGCCCGCGACGCCGGCGAGCGACATGACGGATGCAAGCGACAGGTCGAGACCGCCGCGCAGAATCGCAATGGCCTGGCCGAGCGACAAAATCATCAGCGGAACGGCCTGGCGCGCCAGGTTCAGCATGTTGTCAGCGGTGAAAAAGCGCGGCTGCACGATGCCCGCGACCACCGCGATCAGGACGATCAGCAGCGGCAGCATCGCCTCGGAAAACGACGCGCGCCGCCCCCGCGAGAGCATGCTGTCGCCGGTGTCCGGGCTGAGGGATTTAGTGTTCATGGGGCGATTCTCCGGTCAGACGGCCGCCACGGCGGCGGCAATTTCCGATTGCGCTTCGTGCTGGCCCAGCACGTCGGCGATGATCGACGGTTGGTCGGCTTCCGTCGGCTGTCGATAGATGTTCGCGACGGCGCCCGCATACATCGTGATGACGGTGTCACACAAAGCCAGCGTCTCGGGCAGATCGCTGGACAGCACGACGACGGCGATGCCGGTTTGCGCAATCGCACGGATACGCTGATGGATCTGCCGCTTCGCGTCGATGTCGACACCCGCACTCGGCTCTTCCAGCACCAGCACGCGCTTCGCACCCGCCATCGCGCGCGCGAGCAGCACCTTCTGCTGGTTGCCGCCGCTCAAGGTCATGATGCTGTGCTCGGCGTCGCCGAATTTCACCTGGCACGCCTCCAGCAACTCGGCACAACGCGTGCGTTCGCGCGCGGGACCGATGAAGCCAAAGCGCGACAGCCCCTTCAGTTGCGTCAACAGCAGGTTTTCGCGGATCGAACGGCCCGGCAGCACACCGTGGCTCGCGCGCCCCGCGGGTAGCCAGGCCACGCCGTGCGCCAACGCGTCCGCGGCGCCGCGCGGGCGATACGGGCGTCCGTCGAGCCTCAATGTGAGCGGGCCGGGATGCGCCGGCTCGTCCTGCCCGGTGAGGGCACGAACAAGTTTCTCCGCGCCGCAGCCCACCACCCCGTAAAACCCGGCGATCTCGCCGCGCGCGATGGTCAGCGTGCGCGGACCATCGGCAGTAGGCACGGCTTCAATATCGACGAGGGGCGCGCGCGCGGAACCCTGCCCGGTTTGACGCATGGCCGCCTGCTGCCGTTTGCCCGTCAGCCGCTCGACCACCTGGTCCGCGTCGATGTCCGGCGTCAGCGCAAATGAATCGACCACGCTGCCATTGCGCATGATGGTGACGCGGTCCGCCACGGTCATCACGTCTTCAATATGGTGCGTCACGAGGACGGCGGCGATGCCGCTGTCGCGCAACGTGCGCAGCACCGCGAAAAAGCGCTCCTTTTCAACGGCGCCAAGCATGGCGGTCGGTTCATCGAAGATCACTGCCTTCGGCTTGAACATCAGCGACTTGCCTATTTCGATGAGCTGCTGGACGGCAACCGGCAACGCCTTCACCGGCTGCTCCATGTCGATGCCCGCAAGCCCGAGTTGCGAGAGCACGCTCGCGGCACGCTGACGCTCGGCCTTGCGCAACGTGGGCGCCAACGGAAAGCGCCTGCCTTCGAAACCGAGCCACAGATTGGCACGAACCGAAAGATGCGGCGCGAGCGATAGTTCCTGATACACCATCGTGACACCCGCCGAACGGGCTTCGCGCGGGCTCGCGAAACGCACGCAATTGCCGTTCAGCAGGACTTCGCCTTCGTCCGCGGGAAACAGGCCGCCCGCAATCTTGCCAAGCGTGGACTTGCCCGCGCCGTTCTCGCCGAGCACACAGTGAATCTCACCCGCGCAGAACTGGAGCGTGACACCGGCAAGTGCGCGTGTCGCACCGAATCGCTTGCCCAGATCCCGCACCTGCAAAACCGGTTCAGATGCCATGATGGCCGCCCTTTACTCGTTTACTCGTTAAGGGGGAAACCGCCTATTGCACGGCTGGCATCTGCCAGTTCTTCGGCGGAATTTCGTAGATCTCGAATGGATGCGTATCGACGTTCGCCTTCGTAATCAGGGTGGACGGCACGTCGTAGTGCGGATAGGCAAGTCCGCTTGCCGAAGGCGGCGCCAGATTTGGCAAAGGCTGGCCCGCTTCTGCGCGAATCGCGTACTGGACGATCAGACGGCCCATGATGATGCCCGGCTCCGACACGACGGCGAGCATGCGGCCATCTTTCACCATCGGTGCGGCTTCGCGCACCATCGAACTGGTCACGACCTGAACCTTGCGGTTCTGCTGGCGGATCGCCTGCGCGGCACCCATGCCCAGCGAGACTTCCGGCGTGTAGACGAAGTTCGCATCGGGGTTGCGCAGCAACAGGTCGGATGTCTGCGCGAGACCTTCCTGCAGACCAAGCGCGCCGCCAAACGCGCCGGGCAACACCTTCATCGACGGGCATTTCTTCGCTTCGTCGGTGAAGCCCACGTAACGCAAACGTACCCATTCCGCGCCCGCGGGCCCCGGCACGGAGACGACCGTCTTTTCGCCGGTGCCGCTCCTGCACACTGCGTCGGCGAGCACCTTGCCGATCGCGCTGTCGTCTTGCAGCACGCCGAAATCGACGTTTTTGCTATTCACGGGAATACCGACGGACGCGACCTTCATACCAGTACTCTTCAACGAACGGATGATGGGATCGAAGCCGTCGTAAGCGGCGGGCGCCAACACAGCGACGTTCACGCCGAGCGTCTTGAACGCGTCGAGTTGCGCGAACTGCTCGCGGACATTGCCATACGCGCCCGCAATCGACACCTGCACTACCTGCACGTTCGATCGTTTCGCTTCGTCCTCGATACCGTAGACAATGCCTTTGTAGAAGTCGTCGTTCAAATGAACGACAGTCACGCCGATCTTGAACGGCGTGGCCGCCTTCATCGGCGCGATGAGACCGAGCAGACGGTCCGTTTCGGCATGCGCGCCGGGTGCCGCGAGCAGAGCGGCGAGCGCGACGACAGTGGGCAATTTGCGCAACGTGCAGCGCGCCTTATGAGCGAACGAGGTAATCGGCACGGTAGTCCTCTTCGTGGTCTTCGTAGCGTGGTGGAAAGAATCACTGCACGAGCCGGCCGCTGCCGCTCGTTTCATCGTATTCGTACAGCCCGTTCAGGAAGATCTTGGTGCGTTCGTACCACTTGCGCTGCCGCGGCGGCGGCGGCGTGCGATCGACTGGCCGTCCGCCCTTGAAAATGTAGTCGAAGCTCTTTGGCCTTTGCAGCAGGCGAATGTCGTCCAGAGGATTGCCGGGTACCACCAGCACGTCCGCGAGACGCCCCGCTTCGAGCTTGCCGACCTCGTGACCGAAGCGATGCAAAAGACGCGTCGCGGCGAGCGTGTTCGCATGGATCGCCTGCAGCGGCGTAAGCCCGAGCAGATCGACGAACAGCTCCATTTCGCGCGCATGCCATTGGCCATACGGCACGGGTGACCAACCGCTCTCGCTGCCGGCGATGAGCGGCACACCGGCCTCGTAAGCGCGCCGCAGATTGACGCTCGCCGCTTCGATTTCCGCCCGGAACGCCGCGGCACCCGATGCACCCGCGTTGCCCTGTTTCGCTTCGACGAGATTGACGAGCAGCGTGAGCGTCGGCGTGATTACGCAGTGATTCTTCAGGCAGGCTTCAATGCCCTCGTCATCGATGTAGGACGCGTGGAACAGATTGTCGAAGCCTGCCTGCGCCGACCAGAGCGCGGCCTCTCGCGAGCGCGCATGGACGCTGCAGAGCTTGCCGAGCCGGTGCGTCTCTTCGGCAATGATGCGGAATTCCTCGAGCGTGAAAGCCGACGAGCCGAGCGCGTCGGGCGTAATCAGGTTGTCGTTCGAGCCCGACACCTTGATCGCGTCTATTTCGTCCTTGACCTGAAAACGGATCTGCTCCACCAGGTCTTCGCGCGTCTTCACGAGCACCGCGCTCTGCCCTACGGGAAACGGCATCTCGTTCGGGAACGAGTCTTCGAGACCCTGGTGGTTGGTGAGCTGCTTACCCGAAACCGCGAAGCGCGGCCCCTCGAACATGCCCGTGTCGATCGCGTCCCGTACGGCCTGCGCGATGTTGTACGTCGTGGCCGCATCGAATGCACTGGTCACACCCGCCTGCAAAACCTTTTTCGCGTAATAAAGCGCCTTCGCCGTACGGAATTCGACGGGCGTGTAAAGGGCATTTTCTTCTTCCGAACGCGCTTCGCCGAACGAGATATGCGTGTGCCCATCGACGAGGCCGGGCATTAGCGTGCGCCCCGGCAGATCGATGACTTCCAGTCGACGGTCGGCATAGAGGGGAGGCAGATCGCGCGCCGCGCCGAGCCACGCGATCCGTTCGCCTTCGATTACAAGCGCACCGTTCTCGACTGGCGGGTTCAGCGTGCCATCGATGATCCTGCCTTTGAGCAGATAGCCGTTGGTAGTTGTCATGGTACAGAGATCCATTTACTGCGGATTCACGGAGCCGAGCGCCGCATCGAAGAGCCGCTGCGCCGTGGCGAGAAAGACGTCGGTGCGCTCGAACGCGACCGAGTGCGAACAGTCGGAGAGCAGCGCGAGGTCGGCATGCGGCAGTCGCCGGGCGATCTGAACCGAACTGGACGGCGCAAAGGCGATGTCGTCGCGACCGTGCAGCAGCGCAACGGGACAGAGAATGCGCGCGAGCGTCGCGTCGTCGAGCGTTGCGGCGCGGATGTATTGCGATGGCTCGCCAGCGAACATGCTGTCGAAATACTCGGCGTAGCCCGGCGCGAACACCACGGGTTCGCGCGCGGCGAGATACGCTTCGTCGATAACCGAGGTGTCGTGAATCAAACCCTGAAGCGCGAGCACCAGTTCTTCCCTGGTAGTCGGGCAACGCCAGCAACGGCGCGTCGCGTCGGTCGCTTCGAACGGCGCGCCCATCGTGCCCGTCGTCAGCACGGCCGCCACGCGCGGCGAGGCGGCGGCAAGCGTGAGCGCAATCGCGCCAGAGATCGAATGGCCAATCACGCCGACCTTCTCACCGGGTACACGTTCGAGCAGCGCTTTTGCCTGACGCACCCAGAGGTCGAAGTCGAAAAAAGGCGCAGACGGCTTGCGGGCACTCTTGCCGAAGCCGATCAGGTCCATCGCGTAGAGGTCGTACCGGGCAGCAAGCGCGGGCAGCACCGTGCGCCAGTTGCCGATGCTGGAAGCGCCCGGCCCCGAGCCGTGAATCATCAATAGCGGCGCGCCCGCGCCGCCGCGATAGACCGTCACGGGCATATCTTCGAATGCGAACTGCTCCTCGCGCATCTCGATCGTGGACATCGTCGGAACCTCGCAGCCGTACAGTGGAAATAATTCTATGACTCACAATCCATTTTTCAAAAATAAAACCATGATTATTTTTTTGATGGATTGCTACGTACGGAATAGTTTTTCGCTTGGATGCCGTGCTATGCTCGCGCAGATACGACTATTGGCTGCAAGGCATGCGAAATACAAAAGATGGCCGCACGTTGAATACGGCAATGTTCGACCAGCTGCGGGAGGCAATACTGACGGGCAAGCTGCTGCCGGGACAACGGCTCAAGGTCTCGCTGATGGCGCAGACGCATGGCGTCAGTCTGAATGTGGTGCGGGAGGCGCTGAATCGCCTCGCCGGCGAACAATGGGTGGAGATCGAACCGCAGCACGGCTTTCGCGTTCGCGCGCTAACGGCGGAAGATCTGATCGACCTCGTGCGTCAACGGGCGATCTTCGAGGGAATTGCGCTGCGTCAATCGATTGCGCGCGGCGACGTGGAATGGCAATCGAAAGTCGTCGCGGCACACCATCGGCTCAGCCGCACGCCTGTTGGCGTCGAGTCCGAGCCGGAGCGCGTGAATCCGGAGTGGCTCGCGCGCCACGAGGAATTCAACATCGTCATGATGGAGGCTTGCGGCAGTCCACGGCTCGTGCAGATCGTGCGCCAACTGGCCGAGGCCAGTGCCATGTATCACCGCGCGCTGCTGCCGGCCGTCAGCGCCGAAGGCGAGTTGGAGAGCGAGCACACGGCGCTGCTCGACGCCATACTCGCGGGTGATGCGGACCTGGCAGTACGCGTGCTGACAACACATCTCGAGCAGACGCGCGACCTCATGCTGCCGATGTTGGCGAAGACACTTGCTCCAACGGAGATTGCCGCAGAGCCCGACCACGTACGGCCGCCTGAAGAAAAGCGTCGCCGCGGACGGCCTCGGGGTTCAAGAAAGGTACAGGCCGCCGTAGCAAAATAAGATCGACGCCGGCCAGTCAATCACGCAGGTAGCCGCCACTGTCAGTCAGGCGGCCTGCTCAGCGTTCACGGTTGACCGTCGAACTCCTTTTCACTATCAAGGCAATCCATCCACGGGAACCGGCGCTTTGTCCAGATCTGGCGAACCGGTTTTCCCAGTTCGTAACGTTGCATCAAGGCGCCAATGCGCAGCGAGTAGGTTGCGGGATTCTCGGCCGCGCATGAATAGACCGGAGCGCCGCAGTTCTCGCAGAATGCATGAATCCGCTTCGCACCGCTCGTGCCCGTTTTAACGTATTGCCGCGGACTTCCTTTGACGATGAGGAACCGGTCTGCCGACGCGGGCACGTTCGCGCGAAAGACCGTCCCTGAAAGCGTCTGACAGTCCTGGCAATGACAGATCGAAACCGTCCCGGGCTCGACCTCCGCTTCGTATTCAATCGCACCGCAGTGGCAGCGGCCTTCGACTTTCATCCTGTTCTCCTGAACTGTCCTTCCAGGGAAGGTCTGCACAACTCGTTTCAGAGCACTGATTTTATGCCACTTTATTTGTCGAGGAAGTGAGTACCGGAAACCAGCAGGTGTATCGTGCCTCCGGCGTCTCCTCGGTATAAGCGAAACTCCCCACGGCCGCACAAATCAGCCGGGGGGAGTTTCTGGAGAACTACGAATATAGTCCTCGCGTCGATCATGATCAGAAGCGGTGGCGAATGCCGACTCGCACGAGGCTTTGATGATCCGAGTCTGATGGCGTGATCGTGTAGATCGCGGCATGCGCCTCGCCGCCCGTGGAGTCAGTTCCGGATGCGTGCTGGTACATCCCCATCAGGTAGACATCCGTGCGCTTGGACAGCGAATAGTCCGCGCCGAGCGAAATCTGATGATACGTTGCACCACCGACCTTGCCGCGCGCCGAGCTGATGCTGCTGCCCTTCATATAATCGTATGCGACTCCGAGCAGCAGCGCCTGCCCGACGCGATATTCGCCATTGATTTCCGCGTTATTGTAGTGGGTGCTGCCCGTGAAGCCATTCGGATTCGGACCCGACGTGGTATCGCCCAGCCCCTTGAACGCAGTATTCGAGTACGTGACGCCAATGTGCGCCGCGCCAAGCTGGAACCCGCCGCCCGCCGTAATTGACTGATACGTCGACGCTGATGCGAATCCAGACAATGACGGCGCTGTGCCGAGGTTCGAGCCCGGCACGCCGTTGGTCGTCGCGGCAACCGTGCCCGTCGCGCCGAAGTACGAGACGTTCGGGTTATGAGCGTTCAGGTAAGCCGCGCCGAGCACGAACGGCCCGTATGTGTAGCCGCCGCCAACGCTATAAATCTGGTTGCGGCCCACGGAGCCCGCCACGCCACCCATCGAATACAGCGCGCTGAACGCGAATCCGCCGAAAGACGGGCTCCTGTATTTCACCGAGTTGTTGATGCGAAACGAGTTGTTCAGGTTGTCGATATCGGCCGGATGCGTACCGAACGCCCCGCTCCAGCGCGTCGCGGAAACCAGCGGTCCGACAAAGTCGACACGGGGATCGTACTGGCGACCGAGCGTCACCGTGCCGAGCCGTGCGCTCGAAAGACCGACCCACGCCTGTCGGCCGAATTCCAGCCCGCCCTGCCCAAGCTTGCCATTCGATGCATCAAAACCGTTTTCAAGGACGAAGACCGCCTTGAGGCCGCCGCCCAGATCCTCAGTGCCGCGCATGCCCCAGCGGCTACCCTGGATGACGCCGCTCGTCGCGCTGATCACTTTGCCGCCGCCGCTATTGCTGATGTAGTTCAGCCCTTCATCGATGATGCCGTACAGCGTGACGCTGCTCTGCGCGTGCGCCACGCCCGTTCCGGCGAGCAGGAATGCCAATGCCGAAGATTGCGCGTAAATGTGCTTTTTCATCAGTAGACCCCGACGTGTGATGTTGTGAGACTTCGAAAAAAACGCGCGACAAAACCCGCCACGAGACGGTGAGCCGTCCGTGCAATGGGTTGGTTGAGCGCGGGGGAAAAGCTGGATGTATTGCCGGATGAAGCGGCGAGAAGCGCTAGCCGGGCGTTACATCAGCAGATAAAGCAGAACCACGTTGGCGAGCAGCAATGGGAACGCTGTCATCGCCTGGACGCGAATTACGCCGTAACGGTCGGGCAATTCGAGCAGCGCCGCGGGCACGATGTTGAAGTGCGCCGCCATTGGCGTGACGAGCGTGCCGCAATAGCCCGAGAACATGCCGATCGCCGCGATCACGGCAGGATTGCCGTGATACGTATGGATCAACACGGGCAAGCCTACAGCCATCATCGCCACCGGGAAGGCCGCGAATGCGCCACCCATGATCATCGTCATGATCGCTGCGCCGAACGTGTAGACGATCACCGCGACCAGCTTGAAGTCCGTATTGACATAAGTATGCGTGAGCCATGCCGCCGCCTCGCCGACGCCCGCGCGGCCGAACATCAGCCCGAGAACCGCCAGCATCTGCGGCAGGAGCAACGCCCAGCCAAGCGATTCCGTCAGATGCCTCGACTGCCTCATCGATTCGACGGGCGTCCCACGCGTGATGCGACACGCGACCATCACCGCGACGATCACGCTCAGGCCCAATGCGACAAGCGTCGGGTTGGACTGATCGAACACGAACAGTCCGTCGAGTTTGAGCTTCGGCAGCGCAACCGAGCCGATCAGCGTGCCGATCGGCACCAGCAATGCGGGCACGAATAGCCAGTTGCCGAGGCGCGCCACGCTCGCGTTGCGCTCGGCATCGGGCAGCGGCGCAGGCTTGCCGCGCCCGAGTCCGCCAAAGCCCGCGATCAGCGCGGCCACCACCACCGCCGCACCCACCACGGGCGGCGCAAGCCGGTCGCTGAACAGGAACAGCGCCGAAAAGATCAGCCAGAACATGCCGCTACCGAGCCGCCGCGTATGTGTGCGATCGAGCAGGATCAACACACCCGTGATCGCAAGGATGACGCCGGCCAGCCAGTAGAAGTATTCGCTGCGCAAAATCATCTCAGTGCCCCTTGGATTCGGAAGGTGTCGTGGTCACCGGTGTGCCGAGGCGCGCGGCCGCCCTGGTCGTGGGCTGGCTCTGCGATACCGCGCGGGCCAGGTAACCATCCAGACGGTACAACCGCACCGCATGGATCAGGAACGCGGCGAGCGCGGTGGGCAAACCCCAGAACGCGATCGCGATGGGTGAGACGTCGATTTTCATCTCCGTGAGCAGCGTGTGCATCAGCATGATTCCGCCGAACGCAACGAAGATGTCCTCGCCGAAAAACAGGCCGACGTTGTCGGTGGCGGCCGCGAAGGCACGCACGCGGTTGCGCAGTTCGTCGGACAGCGGGCCGTGGCGGTTGACCGCGGCGCCTTCGGCCATCGGAGCGATGAGAGGACGAACCATCTGCGCATGTCCACCCAGACTCACCAGCCCAAGCGCAGCCGACAACTCACGCACCGCCAGATAGCAGATCAGCAGACGCCCCGCGGTTGCGGCGCGCACCCCGGAGATCCAGTTCTGTGCCTGTTCGCGCAGGCCGTATCGTTCGAGCAGGCCGATCACCGCCAGCGGCAGGATGATGATGAGCGGCAGATTGCGCGTCTTGACGAAGCCCGTGCCTATCTGCGTAAGGATGGCGATGAGCGGCATTGAAGCGAGCACACCTGTCACGACCGTCGCCCCCACCACGACGAGCATCGGATTGATCCGCAACGCAAATCCGATCACGATGACCGCGACACCCACCAACGGCCATAAATTCACTGCTGTGTGCATCTGCACCTCCCAAACAATTCACTTCGAGACGACCAGGTTGATGAGAACGGGCGTCGTGCGTACCGTCGCCCGGATGAAACAAAAAACGCAACCACAACGAAGAAGTCAGGCGGTGACGATCGCCTTTTCGCCCTCCTCTGTCGCGGGCAGCGCCGCGATCTCGGCAAGCGTCAACGGCTTGGTCGGGAAACGCAGCGTGTAGTAGCCGAGCTCGCGCATCGGCGTGCCGCTTTCCCGTGCCAGCAGTTCGCAGGCCGTCAGCCCGCACATGCGGCCCTGGCACGGGCCCATGCCGCAGCGCAGGAACGCCTTCAACTGGTTAGGCCCGCTGCAGCCGAGCTGCGCCGCATCGACGATCTGCTGTGCCGTGACTTCCTCGCATCGGCACACCAGCGTGTCACCGCCTGGGATACGCATGGCGTCTGCGGGCCGGTACATCGTTTCGAAGAAAGCGCGGCCCCGCAGCGCGCGCGCGATGCGGGCCCGCACGGCGCTGGCGGTGGCATCGCGCGCGGCCGCATCCGACGCACCCGCGAGATGGGCGATCTGCAATGCCGCCAGTTCACCCTGCGCCTCGGCGGCGCGCGCGCCGCCAATGCCGCTACCGTCCCCGGCGATGAAAACGCCCGGCTGCGACGAATGCAGCCATGCATCGAGCTTCGGCTGCCAGCAGCATTGCGCGTCGTTCCATTCGTGCTCGCATCCCAGCGCGTTCGACAGATTCACGTTCGGCACCACGCCCTGATGGATCAGCAGGGTATCGACGGGCAGGCGGCCGTGCGTACCGTCATCTCGCGTGTATTCGACGGCGTCCGCCGCATCGATGCCCGTCGCGCGAAAGCTCGTCACGCCGCTGATCACCTTGATGCGGCGCTTCACTTCCATCAGCAGCGACACGCCTTTCACCAGGTAGTCGCTGCGCAGAAAATCGAACAGATGCTTCATCGCCGCGCGGCGCTGCGTGCGCGGCGTCGTGTCGAGCAGTGCGTCGATCCGGCCTCCCGCGCGCAACACCTGCGCGGCATAGAGCCACAGCAACGGCCCGCAGCCTGCCAGCACCGTCGCGCCTTGCGGCACGGCACCCGTCGTCTTGAGCAGCACCTGCGTGGCGCCGACCGTCATGACGCCCGGCAGCGTCCAGCCGGGCACGGGCACGGGACGCTCCTGCGCGCCTGTCGCCAAGACGACATGCGCCGCCGACAGCAAGCGCGACTCGCCCGCCGCCGACACCGCCATGCGCCAGCTTTCGCCGACGCGGTCGATCTGCCAGACCGTCGTCTGCGCGAGATACCCGGCCTTGCTCGCGATAAAGCGCTGCAGCAGTGTTTCGCCATGCCAGTAGTCGTCGCCGAGAATCGCGCGCGACGGCAGCGGGCTCGCGCCAACTGCGCGATAGATCTGCCCGCCCGGCGCGATCTGCTCGTCGATCACCCCGACGCGCAGGCCGTTCTCCGCGAGTGCTGACGCCGCGCTCATGCCGGCCGGCCCCGCGCCCACGACGAGCGCGTCATAATGCGTTTCGATGTGCGGTTCAGTCTTCACTGACGTTCTCCCATTCCGATACGCCATCGGGCGACAGCAGCCGCTCGCCGCGCTGAACCTTGACCTGCATGCCTTCGCGCACAGGCACGAGACAACTCTGCTGGTTCTGCTTGCCGTCGATCTCGACGAGGCAATCGAAACACACGCCCATCAGGCAATATGGCGCGCGCGCGCTGCCGCTCACCGGTGTCGTGCGGCAGCGTCCGCTGTTGGCGGCGACGAGCGCCTGCGCCACGGTTTGTCCTTCGAATGCGCGGACGGCGGTGTTTTCGAAAACGAAGGACAGCGTTCGACGCTCGCGCGGCACCACCGCCTTCGTACTAATGCGGAACATAGTTCACTCCTTCTACGAAGCGCTGCGGTGAAAACGGCCGCATGCGTGCATCGAGTTCGGCCGCCGCGAGTTGCGGTGCGAGGTCGAGCGCGTGAGCGCCCGCCAGCGTCACGCCGCTGTGACAGGTCGCAGCGAACGCGCCGGGGTGTCGTTCGGACTGCGCATAGATCGGAAAGCCATCCGGCGAGAGAATCCGCAGCGCGCCCCACATGCGTACCGCGCGCGCCTCGGCGAGCGCCGGAAACGTCTTCACCGCGCGCCGCGCCAGCGCGCCCAGCACGCCCATGTCGGTGCTCCTGTCGAAACCCGCTTCGACCTTCGCTTCGGCGATCATCACCGTGCCCTCGCCCGTCTGGCGCAGCGTCAGGATCGGGTGGCGCAGAAACGGCTTCATCCGTTCGAGCACAATGATCTCGCCGCGCTGCGGACGCACGGGAACGTTCAGCCCGACCATCGGCGCAAGCCGTGCGTTGGCGAGTCCAGCGGCGATCACCACGCGTTCGCAGGTATAGCGCTTGCCCGCAGCGTGAATCGCGAAGCCCTGCGCGAGCGGCTCGATGCGGTCCACCGCGTGATGTGGCCGATACACCACGCCCTGCTGCGCGAACGCAGTGTGCAGCGCGCGCAGCAAACGCAGCGGATTGGCGTGGCCGTCGTACTGCGTGAAACTCGCGCCGACCACCTCCGGCCCGATGCCCGGATACATCGACTTCAGGTCCACGCGATCGAGCAGGCGCCACGAATACTTCGGAAAGCCCGGCTGCGCGTGCAGTTTTTCCAGGAACGCCTTGCGGCGTGCCCACTCGTCATCGGACAGGAGAATGTGCAAACCACCCGGCTGCGAGAGTTGCGGATCGACACCCGTGCTGTCGATCAACCCTGCGGCGAACTCCCGCCACAGGGTTGCGGAACGCAGCGTCCACTCAGCGTACTCAGGCATGCCGAGCCCTTTGCTCTGCACCCACACCAGCCCGAAGTTGGCCCGCGAGGCGCGGAACGCGAGATCGCCCTCGTCGAACACGGCAACTTCCTCGTTTTGCCGCGCCAGCCCATAGGCAATCGCCGACCCGACGAGCCCGCCGCCGATCACGGCAAAGCGCGTGTGAGCGGTCTGCGGGGTGCTCACCGCGCCTCCTGCGCCGCACGCGTGAACGCGTACGCCTGCTGCGCCGCGGCGCCCGACACCTTGCCGTCGCGCAGATCGCGCTCGATAGCCGCGCGCGGGCGTTCGAGCGGCGCGCCGTAGCCGCCGCCGCCTGAGGTTTCGAGGCGCACGCTCTCGCCGTCGGCGAGCGCAATGTTGGCCGTCTTCGACGACAGCTCCGTGCTGACGCCGCCCGCTTCCTTCACGAGCCGGGCGCGGCGTCCGTCGAGCCCGCCCGCGACGCCCGCCGCCACACCCGTCACGTGACTGTCCGAGCGTGCCGAAAAAACGATGCCCTCGCCCAGCGCCGAAATCTGCTTGGCGATGGCGAGACCGCCGCGTGTGCGGCCCGCGCCGCCCGAATCCGCGATCAGCGCGTATTCATCGACGCGCAGCGGGTATTCGTTTTCCAGCGCTTCGACGGGCAGGTTGGACGTGTTCGTCATGTGCACATGTACGGCATCCATGCCGTCGACGTCGTAGCGCGCACCGCTGCCGCCGCCGAGCGTCTCGAGATAGACAAACGAGCCGGGGCGCGAGCGCAGCGGGCCCGAGAACACGATAGCGGGACAGCAGTCGTTCGACGACGCCATGATCCGCTCGTCGGGCAACACGCCGCGAAACGCGCCGAAGATCGCACCGGCAACCTTCTGCGCCGTGATGGAACGCGCGCCGACGGCAGCGGGCGGCGCCGGGTTGGTGATCGTGCCGATCGGCGCGTGAATGGTGATGGGCTCGAAGAGGCCTGCGTTGGCGGGCAGTTCGGGATCGAGCAGCGCCTTCACCGCGTAGTAGACGCAGGCCTTGAGCGCGCTGTACGGCAGGTTCATCGCGCCGCGCGCCTGCTTGCCCGAGCCGGTGAAATCGAAATGCAGCGTGCCCACCTTCACTTCGATGCCGACCACGATCGCCACAGGTTCGCCGCCGCCGAGGCCGTCGTCGTCGAGAAAGCTCTCGAAGCGATACTCGCCTTGCTGCAATTCCGCAATGCGATTACGCAGACGACGGCGCGTGTAGCCGATCACATCGTCGACAGAACGGCGCACCGCGTCGAGGCCCATTTGCGCGATCAGATGTTCGACGGCCTGCGCGCCGCGCGCATTCGTCGCGATCTGCACGCGCAGATCAAGCGCGCGCTCTTCCGGATCGCGCGTGTTGTTGCACAGTAGACGCAGCATGTCTTCGTCGAGCGCGCCGCCACGCGAAATGCGCACGGCGGGAATGCGGATGCCTTCTTCGAAGATCGAGCGCAGACCGCCAGCGATCGAACCCGGCACCGCGCCGCCGACGTCCGCGTGATGGCCGACATTCGCTGCGAAGAACACGAGCTCCCCATCGGAAAACACCGGCGTGACGATGTTGATGTCGGGTAGATGGCTGCCGTTCGACAGATACGGATCGTTGCAGATGAACACGTCGCCGGGCGAGATCGCATCGCCGGGATACTGCGCCAGCACCGATTCGACCGCGCCGTTCAGCGAACCGAGATGCAGCGGAATCTGTGTGCCCTGTACGACGAGACGGCCGCGCGCATCGAACAGCGCGACCGAGCAGTCCTTGCGCTCCTTGATGTTGGTCGAGAACGACGAGCGCACTAGCGTGTTGTTCATGTCTTCGCTGATCGACAGCAACCGGTTCGCGAACACTTCCATTTCGATGGGATCGGCGAGCACGTCGTCGGGCGCTGCGTGACAGGTGGCATTCATGGTTGTTCCTTGTATTCCTTGACTGTTCAAGCGACGCGCACGATCAGGTTGCCGTAGGCATCCACACGCAGCGAGTGCGTCGGCGCGAGCACGGTGGTCGAGCTCATTTCCTCGATGACGGCCGGACCCTGCAGCGTGACGCCGGCGGCGAGCCGCTCGCGGTCGTAGACGGGCGTCGTCAGCCAGCCGTGCTGCTTGCCGTGATAGACACGGCGCTCGCCGTCGTGCGCGGCGGATGCATCGGCGCCTTCGGCCGCGGGCGAAAGCGGTGCCTTGGGCACGGCGCCCACTGCCTTCAACCGACAGTTGATGATTTCGATTGCGCGGTCCGGCACGTCGTATCCGTATTCGCGCGTATGCGCGTCGCGGAAGCCCGCTTCGAACGCGGCGTAGTCGCCCGCGGCAACGGAATCCATCGCCACCTGAACCTCGAAGTTCTGGCCGACGTAGCGGGCATCGATCGCCAACACGTAGCTGCGCTGCGGCATTGACACGCCTTCCTGTTCGAGCCACGCGTCGGCCTGTTCGCGCAGACCGGCAAACGCATCGACGATGGCGGCCCAGCCGGCCTCGTCGATCAGCGCGATCTGGCTCTTCACGAAGTCGAACGAAATGTCCGACAGCAGAATGCCGCGCGCGCACATCGTGCCCGGCTCCTGCGGCACGATCACGGTCGCGATGCCGCACTCCTGCGCCACTTCCAGCGCATGCAGCGGACCCGCGCCGCCGAATGCGTACAGCGCGAATTCTGCAAGGTCGTAGCCGCGCTCGGTCGACACCGACCGGATCGCGCGCGCCATGTTGGCGTTGGCGATGCGAATAATGCCCTCCGCCGCGTCCTCGACCGACAGATTCAACGGCGCTGCGACGCGCTCGCCGATCACCCGACGCGCGCCGTCGGCATCGACGGGCATGCGGCCCTTGAGCAGCGCGACGGGATTCAGCCGCTGCAGCGCGACTTCGGCGTCGGTAATGGTGGGCTGTTCGCCGCCGCGCATGTACGCGACGGGGCCCGGCACCGCACCCGCGCTGTGTGGCCCGACTTTGAGCGAACCGGCGTCATCGATCGCGGCGATGCTGCCGCCGCCCGCGCCGATCACGTGGATATCGACCATCGGCGTCCTGACGGGATAGCCGGCGACTGCGCGCGTCGACGTGAAGAGCGGCGCGCCCTCGTGAATCAGCGAGACGTCGGTGCTGGTGCCGCCGACGTCGAACGTGACGAGATTGCGAAAGCCGATCGTGCGTCCAACGGCCGCCGCGCCCACCACGCCCGCTGCCGGGCCGGACAGACACGTGCGCACCGGGAACTGGCGTACGGTTTCGATCGACATCAGACCGCCATTCGAATGCACCGTTGACGGCGCGCGCGCCACGCCCAACTCGTTCACGCGACGAAGAAAGCGTTCGAGATAGAGCGCCATCTTCGGGCCGACCGCCGCGTTGAGCGCGGTTGTGGACAGCCGCTCGTATTCGCGGAATTCGGGCAGTACGTCGCTCGAACTGCTGACATACGCCTCCGGAAATTCTTCGGCGACGATTTCTTGCGCACGCCGCTCGTGAATCGGGTTGCGATAGGCATGCAGGAAACAGATGGCCACCGCCTTGACGTCCGCTTCGCGCAGGCGGCGGGCCGCGTCGCGCACGGCGGCCTCGTCCAGCGGTACGAGCACGTTGCCTTGCGCGTCCATCCGCTCAGCCACTTCGATGCGATGCTCGCGTGCCACGAGCGCCGGCGCCTTGCCGACGCTGTAGTCGTAGAGATGCGGACGCGTCTGGCGGCCAATCTCCAGCACGTCGCGAAAGCCCGCCGTCGTGATGAGCCCTGTCAGCGCGCCCTTGCGCTCGATGATCAGATTGGTCGCGACAGTCGTGCCGTGGCCGATGTGCGAGACATCGGCGGGCGACAGTCCGCGCATTGTCAGAAGTCCTTCGATGCCGTTGCCGATCGCCTCAGATGGGTCGGACGGCGTCGACGGAACCTTGTGGAAGAAGGTGTCTCCGTTGCGTTCGTCGGTAATCACAAAGTCGGTGAAGGTGCCGCCGACGTCAATGCCGATTCGATACATGATGTTTGATGCCCTTGCCGTGGAATAAGTCGTTCATGCGGATGGTCAGAGACGTCACAACCTGGCGATTACGCTAAGCTGTCACACCGCTGAAACGATGAAATGATGGTAAGGCGGGACGAATCCTCTCAGCAGAAACGCCATAAATACCGGTATCGACGGCATTTGTAGACAATGGAAAAAATTCCCGACCTCAACCTTCTGCTACATCTAGACGCGCTCGTGCGCTGCGCCAACGTTTCACGGGCGGCCGAGCATCTGGGTATCACGCAATCGGCGATGAGCGCAGCCCTGTCACGTCTGCGCCGCGTCTTCAACGACCCGCTGCTGATCCGCGAAGGCAATACCGCCGTGCTGACCGAGCGCGCAATGGCGCTTGCCGCGCAGTTCCAGCCGCTGCTCGAACAATGGGTGGACGTGACGCTCGAGCGTGGCCAGTTCGATCCCAGGCAGTCGCGGCGCATCTTCACCCTGTATGCGAGCGACTACGTGCAGTTCGCGCTCCTGCCGGCGCTCGCCGCGCCCCTCGCCGAAGACGCGCCGAATATCGCACTGAGCGTGGTGCCGGCCAAACCGCATCACGGACTCGCGATGCTGGAATCGAATCACGTCGAGTTTGTCGCGGGTTATTACCCCACGCCCGGCAGCACGCTCCGCACGCGTCCGCTGTTCGAGGATCAGGTGGTGTGCATCGTGCGCGAAGGACATGCATCACTCAACCAGGACTGGAATCTGGATGCGTGGTTGCATTACGGCCATATCGATCTGGCCGCGCACACGCGCAACGCGGGTGAACTGCTCGATCGAAGGCTGGGGCAGATGGGCAAGCAGCGCAGTGTGCGTATGACGATGTCGAGCTACCTCGCAGCGCCCTCCGTTATCGCCCATTCAGATCTGATTGCGAATCTGCCGAGGACGGTAGCGCTGCATTTCGCCAGCCAGCGCTTCGTTCTCAGGCCCGTGCCCATTGCGATTCCGCCAATCCAGATTTCACTCTATTGGCACGAGCGCTATCAACATGACGTCGGGCACGTGTGGTTTCGTCAATACGTCACGCGACATGCGCAGGAAATGACGCCAAACGCCCAGGAAGGAATGTCTGATTCCTGAAATTTGTGCGGAGCGCTCTGGAACCGTAGCTTACGTCGCAACCGTTTCGCCCATCTTCGCAACCCTCTCTTCATTCAACGTGATGGAGTTGCTGAAGAATATCCAGGAACAACTCAAGAGCGCGAGTTCTTGGCCGCGAAATTTCGATGATCGCGCTGATCGTATTTTCATAGACCGGGCCGGACGACACTTTCGCGAGCGCGTGCCGCTTCGCGAACGACGCCGCATAAAACTGCGGCAGCAGACCAGCGTAGTGCCCGGACAGCACCAGCATCGCGACCGCCTCGAGCCCAGACGCCGACGGTCCCCGCTCCATGCCCAACATATGGAGCGCCTCGTGCACGAATGGCTGCTCGCGATACACGAGCGGCAGCGTCGACGCATCACGCATCCTGCCGCGCGCCACGTAGAGTGCCTGCCGCTCGATGAAAAGCGGGAGGTAATGGAAACCCGCCTCGCGCCGGTACATGCCCCGAATCGCAACCTGCACGCGTCGCTCCCGTAACGCCAGGTCGAGTTCGTTGAAGGTCATGACGCGCAACTCGACGCTTACGTCGGGCGCCTGTTCTTTCAGCGCGGCAAGCACCTCAGGCAGATGACAGCCATCGTCGCCGGTGATGTGCTCGACCATCCCGATCGACAGCGTGCCGGACAGCACGCCGCGCAGCGCGTCGATTTCCGGCTGAATCCGCTCCAGCGAGCGAAGCGCGTCGCGTGCGAGATCGAGTGCGACCTTACCCGCATGCGTCAGTTCGAATCCAGAAGGACCTCGCTCGCAAAGCCGGGCGCCGAGCGTCTCCTCGACTTCGCGGATGTGCCGGCTAATCGATGCCTTCGACATATTCAACTGCTTTTCCGCAGCGGCGAAGCCATTGGCCTGGGCGACGGCGCAGAAAATGCGCAGCGAACGCAAATCGCGCTCCGTGAAATCGGATCTAGCCACTCAAGCCACTCCCAAGTCGAGAAGATGGGCAAACAGGCCCATCCGAAAGGTTTCATTTTCTGGAACCATACCGCTAAAAAAATCATTTTTCACTCTCTTTATGGCGGCATACATTCAATCGTCTGGCCAATTGCGCGAAATCGCGAAGTCCGCAATGTGCCGGTCAGTCACCCACACGACCACACGACCACCACGCGGAGAGCGCAATGAAACAACTGACCAGACGATCCTTCCTGAAAACCACACTCGCTTCGGGCGTGGCACTGGCACTACCGAAGCTCGCACTGGCCGAAGGCGGCACGCTTGCGGACATCAAACAGCGCGGCAAGCTGGTGGTCGGCACGGAAGCCGCGTACGAGCCGTTCGAATTCGTCGAAAACGGCCAGATTGTCGGGTACGGTCACGATGTGCTGGAATTGATGGCGGCGAAGCTCGGCGTGAAGCTCGAGCAGATGAATCTGCCGTTTCAGGGCCTGCTTCCAGGCCTGATGACGCACAAGTTCGACTTCGTCGCGACCAGCGTCGGCATCACGCCGGAGCGCGCGAAGCGATTTGCGTTCAGCGAGCCGGTCGGTGTGGTGCGCTCGGTGCTGCTGGTACGCGCGGACGACAAATCGATCAACCGCGACCTCGACATCGGCGGCAAGACGATCGGCACGCAGATGGGTTCGTCGTCGCAACCCGTCGCCGACGAGTTCGAAAAGGAATTGAAGGAAAAGACCGGTAAGGGCTACGCAGGCACCAAGCTGTTCCAGGCATATCCAGACGTTTCAAACGCGCTGGCGAACCGGACCGTCGACGTCGCGTTGATGCCGTCGAACATCGCTGCCGTGCAGATGAAGCGACAGCCGAACGCATTCCGCATTGCCGGCACGATCGGTCAGCCAAAGCTGCTCGCGTGGGTCGCAAATCCGAACGACCTCGAAATTCGCAAGTTCATCAATGATTCGCTCGAAGAATTCCGCGCGAACGGCAAGCTTGCCGCGTTGCAGACGAAGTGGTTCGGCACGCCGATGGACACGCCGCGAGCGAACTATCTGCCGGCCGGCGCCATCTGACGCGCCGCCATGCTCAACTGGTTCGGCAAGGGCGGCGTAATCGCGCCGTTTCTCGACGGGGTCGTGTCGGGGACAGCGCTGACGCTGGCCGCTTCGGCCTGTGCGTTCGTCATCGGACTCGCGCTTGGCGTCGTTCTGCTGCTTGCACGCATGTCGCCGTTCGGTCCGTTGCGTGCGCTGGTGGTACTGTGGGTGAGCCTGATTCGCGGCACCCCGGCGCTGATTCACATGTTGATCGCGTACTACATGGTACCGGCTCTGCTCAACATTTCGATCTCGCCCGTCACCGCGGGTATCGCCGCACTCGCGTGCAATACCAGTGCGTACATCGTCGAAATCCTGCGCGGATCGCTCGGCACGATCTCGTGGGGACAGCGCGCGGCAGGTTACGCATTGGGTATGCGTACCGCACAGGTGTGGCGTCACGTGCTGCTGCCGCAGATGATCTATCGTGCGATTCCGCCGCTCACCAGCGAGTTCACGCTGTTGCTGAAAGCCTCTTCGCTGATGTCGATCATCGCGGTGCCGGAACTCGCGACTGTCGCTCGCAACGCCACGCTGCAAACCGATTTGCCGCTGCAGGTCTTCACGATCACCGCCGCGGTCTACTTCCTGATCCTGTTCTGCATCTCGGCCGTTTCGCGAGTGTGCGAGCGCCGCGTCTCGAGGATGCTGCCCCATGGCCATTGACTTTTCGATCGTCCGCGAAGCGGTGCCGGTGTTGCTCGACGGCCTTCGCGTCACAGCACTGGTCAGCGCGATCGGCATTCCGCTCGGTGTCGTGGCGGGAATCGTCGCGGCGTACGCGGCGCAATCGCGCACGTTCCTCAAGCCGGTCGCGCTCGCCTACGTCGAACTGGTGCGCAACATTCCGTATCTGATTCTCGTCTACCTGTCGTTCTTCGGTCTGCCGAAGCTCGGCATAGGCGCTTCGGCAATGACGGTGGCGATTGGCTGCACCGTCTTTTACACGGGCGGCTACTTCAGCGAAATCCTGCGCGCGGCGCTGCGCAGCGTGCCGCGTGGCCAGACACAGGCGTCGCTTTCACTCGGCATGACGTTCTGGCAGACACAGCGCCACGTGATCGCGCCGCAGTTGTTCGGGTACGTCACACCGCCGACCACGAGCCTCGTGATCATGATGTTCAAGGACTCGGCAATTTTCTCGGTGATGAGTCTGCCGGAGATGACATACCAGAGCAATCTGCTCACCGCCAATACCTTTGCGTATGTCGAAGTGCTCGGCACGACGGCATTGATCTACTGGATCTGCAGTGTTTTGCTGGCCAGCGTCGGCCGCCGTCTGGAAACGGCGATCGGACGACGCGCGCGCCACGTCTGACGCAGATCCCGTCATTCCCCAGGAGATACTCGCATGACTCAATACACCGTCGCGCCGCGCATCGGCCATCCGACACTGCTCTACTCGGAACTCGATCTCGACATCGACAACCTGAAGGCCGATATCGCCGTGCTCGGCATGCCGTATGGCGCGCCGTACGCACCGTCCGATTTCAGCAATGACCAGACCAACGCGCCGTCGGCGATCCGTCAGGCGACCGACCGTGTCGTGCGCAAACCGGGGCATTACGACTTCGATATCGACGGCCCGCTGCTGCAAGGTCGCACCGATGTGCGCTTCGTCGATTGCGGCGACATCATTCCCGATCTGACGAGGCCTGGCGAGCACTATGCGCGCGCCGAAGCGGCCGTGCGCCGGATCGTCGCCGGGGGCGCGATGCCGATCGTACTGGGCGGCGATCACGGCATCACGACGCCGATCCTGCGCGGCCTCGACGCCAAAGGCCCGATCACGCTCGTGCATATCGATGCACATCTCGACTGGCGCGACGAAGTCAATGGCGTTCGTGAAGGCCTGTCGAGCCCGATCCGCCGCGCGTCGGAAATGGCGCACGTCGATCGCATCATCCAGATCGGTTTGCGTGCGCAAGGCAGCGGGCGCCCCGAGGAACTCGTCGCCGCGCGCGCGTATGGCTCGGAACTCGTTACGGCATACGAACTGCACGACATCGGCATGGACGCCGTGCTCGCGCGTATTCCCGACGGCGGCAATTACTATCTGACGATCGACGCCGACGGCCTCGATCCTTCTGTGATGCCGGCCGTCGCGGGACCGGCGCCAGGCGGCGTGACCTTCCTGCAAGCGCGCAAGCTGATCCACGGGCTGGTGAAGAAAGGCCGCGTGGTCGGCATGGACATTGTAGAAATCCAGCCGGAAAAGGACGATACGAATCTGATCTCCTGCATAACCGCCGGGCGCCTGATTCTCAACCTGATTGGCGCGTCGATCCGCGCGGGATATTTCGACAAATGAGCCCGGATCAAGCCGTCATCGATATTCGAGGCGTCCACAAGTGGTACGGCAGTCATCACGTGCTCAAGCAATGCTCGACGCACGTAAACAAGGGTGAAATCGTCGTCGTGTGCGGTCCGTCGGGGTCGGGCAAATCGACGTTGATCAAGACCGTCAATGCGCTGGAGCCGTTCCAGAAAGGCGACATTGTCGTCGACGGCACGTCGCTCGGCGCAAAGTCGACCAATCTGTCGAGGTTGCGCAGTCGCGTCGGCATGGTGTTCCAGCACTTCGAACTGTTTGCGCATCTGGACCTGATGCGCAATCTCACCCTCGCGCAGCGCATCGTGCTTGGCCGCGACGAAGACCGCGCACGCACGAAAGCGCGTGAGTTGCTCGACCGCGTCGGGCTCTCGGCGCACGCGCACAAGTATCCCTCACAGTTGTCGGGCGGCCAGCAACAGCGCGTGGCGATTGCGCGCGCGTTGTCGATGGACCCACTGGCGATGCTGTTCGACGAACCGACCTCTGCGCTCGACCCGGAGATGGTCAACGAAGTGCTCGACGTGATGGTCGAACTCGCGCGCGAAGGCATGACCATGATGGTGGTCACGCACGAAATGGGTTTCGCAAAGCGCGTCGCGCATCGCGTGGTCTTCATGGAGGACGGCGAGATCATCGAGGACAGTCCGACCGACGTGTTCTTCCAGAACGCCGCCAGCGCCGCCGCAAAACGCTTTCTTTCCAAGATCCTTCATCACTGAACTTTCGAACCCCACGACGACATGACCACTCATACGCGTATCCGCAAATTCAACACTCGCGAAACATATCCGGAACAGAGCCTGGACAACGACCTGTGCCAGGCGGTGATAGCCGGCAACACGGTGTATCTGCGCGGCCAGATCGGCCAGGATCTCGACACGCGCGAATCGGTCGGCATCGGCGACGTCGCCGCGCAAACCGAAAAGGCCATGTCGAACATCAAGATGTTGCTTGACGAATGCGGAAGCAAGCTCGAGGACATCTGCAAGGTAACGGTCTACATCATCGACCCGCGCTATCGCGAACCCGTCTACAACGTGATGGGCCACTGGCTCAAGGGCGTGTTCCCGGTGTCGACCGGTCTCGTCGTGCAGGCGTTGGCGCGCCCCGAATGGGTAGTCGAAATCGACGTCATCGCCGTCAAACCGGACGCGTAATCATGGCGCTCAGTCGAAGTGCCGAACTGCTGAAAACGCTGATCGCGTTCCCAACCATTTCGCGCACGCCGAATCTCGCGCTGATCGAGCATGTCGCCGGTTTGCTGGGCGCGGCGGGCATCAGGAGCACGCTTGTCGGGAACGACGCCGGCACCTGCGCGAACCTGTTCGCGAGCACGGGGCCGGCGGACGTACCCGGCGTGATGCTCTCGGGACACACGGACGTCGTGCCTGTCGAAGGACAGCCGTGGACGATGCCGCCCTTCGAGGCCACGCTACGTGACGGGCGGCTTTACGGACGTGGTACTGCCGACATGAAGGGCTTCGTCGCCTGCGCGGTCGTTGCAATGATCGATGCGTCGGCGCGGACACTGAAGAAGCCCTTGCAACTGGCGCTGTCGTATGACGAGGAGATCGGCTGCGTCGGCGTGCGGCGGTTGATCGATGTGCTGGAGGCGGCCCCGGTGCGGCCGGAACTGTGCATCATCGGCGAACCGACAATGATGCAGATCGCAACCGGCCACAAAGGCAAGGCTGCGTATCGCGCGGTCTGTTGCGCAGAGGAAGGCCATTCGGCGCTCGCACCGAAGTATCTGAATGCAATCCACGTCGCCGCTGACTGGATCGCGGGCATTCGCGCGGCGCAGCAGCATCTCGCCGAAAGCGGCGCGCACGACGACGGTTACGACGTGCCCTATTCGACGATTCACGTCGGGACGATCCACGGCGGCAAGGCGCTCAACATCGTGCCGAACGAATGCACGCTCGAATTCGAAATCCGCACGCTCGCGAGCGACAACGCCGCCGCAATACTCGGAGACATCCGCTCGCGGGCCTCGATCGCAAGCGCCACGGCTTTTCAAGGGAAAGCGCATCTGCCCGATGTCGAGGAAGTCAACGCTTATCCCGGTCTCGACACCCATGTCGCGAGCCATGCCGTAAAGTTTCTCGAAACGCTGCTACCGCCGAATACGCAGAAGCGCAAAGTTGCTTTTGGCACGGAAGGCGGACTGTTCTCGACGCGTCTGTCCGTGCCAAGCGTCGTGTGCGGCCCGGGCGATATCGACGTCGCGCACAAGCCGGACGAATACGTCGCATTGGCGCAGCTTGATGCATGCGATAACTTTCTGGCCCAGCTAACGAACTGCTTGCAGTAGTGCCCGATCTCCAGGCGCGCGACCTATGTAAGACCGGAGCGAGATAGAAGTCCAATGTGGCCGCGCAACCGAATGTCGCAACTTTCGCATTGATTGTTCTTCTCCTGCAGCGACGCCAGGAAAAGAAGTAACCGGCAAATGGCGCGCGGCCCGGGCGATGCCTTTTCAGGATAGTCAACTTTGTGAAGCCGGGCAGATCAACTGATTCTGTGGCAAAGTGCTGTGGACCGACCTCACCGAAGCCGGATATATTCGACAGGCGTCCGGTATCGTTCCCGGTGAACTCAACGCACACCAGACGCACGGCCTGCGGCTTGTCAATGTCACGCACGAGCTCAACGTTGGCTGAGCACATTCGCGGCTCGCGCGTCTTTCAAAAAATCTGCAATGACGCCCCTCAAGTTCATTCTCCGTTACACGGCTGTGCCGTTCATGGCGATCGTCGCCGTCGTGTCGTGGGCCTTACATCACGCGTCCGCCGAAATCGACGCCCGACAGTACGCGGCACTGTCGGGCGCTTATACCAGCTTCCCGGTGACTCTCCGGCGTGATATCGGACAGGCGCTGCAATCGGGGAAGCTGAGCAAGTGGGATTATTCGTCGCTGGTGCGGGAATCGCTCGACGATGGAGTTATTCTCGACTGGCCATCGGGAGACAACGAAGACGTTGCTGCGGAAAGGGAAAAACTGACAGAGCTAGTCAAGGCGGACCGACTCTGAACCGCGCCGCATCTGGCGGCGATCCGGTGTACGGCATCGACGAAGACGACGAGCGCCGGGCTCTTGAATGCAGACCGGCAGCCGACAGCACGGATGAGGACGCCACGCGCTTTCAGGACGTGCTACGGAACGGCATTCAATCACGCGTGCCCCGTCAAAGTCGAGACCGTGCCGGTCGCCGGAGGTTTTGTTGCCACCGTTGGGGGGCGCATAGCTGGGCTGAGCCCCACCGGGCAACCTCAAATCAACACTTCTACGTCCGAGAGAACGGGCGAAAGCGACAACTGAACGTCCGCGCACCTAGGCGTGTCCCTTGACGCCCTATGCCCCTGAACGGGCCGGGTTGGTCAGAGCCAAAGCAAGGAATTCGCGCTTACGGCGGCTAGCCCACGTTGGAACAAGCAGCCTCAGCCGACTATTGACAGCCCATCAACGAGATCCATAACGCACTCGCAATTGTGCGCCGCACACCGAGTTTTCCCGATGCTGCAGACTTTGTTGTACCCGAACGGCAAACCTTACGTTCCAGCAGACTTTGTTGTGCGCCAATAGCTCCGCAAAAAGTAATTTGACAAACTATCTTTAGATATATATCTTACGACACATCTTAAGACATAAATGGGAGTACCCAAGATGCGTCATCACCACCGTTTTTCCCGCCCGCACATGGCGGACGACAATCCCTCCATCGGCCACGAACGCCCATCGCTGCATTCGCTGTGGCATGCATTCGCACGCCATCACGAGTATCGCGATCATCATCACAATCGCGGCGCACGCGACGGACGCGGCGACGCGCGCGGCCAGGGCGATCGCGGCTACGACCGCCTCTCGCTACATGCGCTGTGGCACGCCATCGGCCGTCATCACGAGCATCGCGGCGGTCGCGGCGGACGCTTCGGCGGCGGCCCCGGCGGCTTCGGCGGCGACGGCGACGGTTTTCCGCGCGGCCGCAAATTCAGCTCCGACGACCTGCAACTGCTGCTCCTGTCCATGATCGGCACGCAACCGAGCCACGGCTACGAGCTGATCAAGGCTCTGGAAACGCGCTCGAACGGCTTCTACAGCCCGAGTCCCGGCATGGTCTACCCGGCGCTCACGTATCTGGAAGAACTCGGCTACGTGACGGTGCAACTCGAAGGCAACCGTAAGCGCTACGAATTGTCGCAAACGGGCCGCGACTATCTGGCCGTCAACCGCGAGCGCGTCGAATTGATGCTCGCCAAGCTCAGCCATATTGCCCGCAAGATGGATTCGGTGCGCCGCGCGTTTGCCGGCGAAGAGCCGGCCGACATCAGCGAGGGCGGCTGGCTGCCCGAGCTGAACGAAGCGCGCCGCGCGTTGAAGCATGCGCTGCTGCTGCGCGACAGCGCACCAGCGGCCGAACAGCGCCGCATCGCCGAAATTCTGATGCGCGCAGCCCAGGAAATTGAAGGCAAAGTCAAACCGGACAACGGCGGCGAAGCGGCTGTTTGAGATCAGGCAGCCCTTGCCTCGCATGCCTTTGCACGGCGGCGCCTCCAGCGCGTGAGCACGTCCATCGAACCAACAGGAGTAGCACCCCTATGCTGATGAAAGAAAAACAAACCGATCTGGCAGTCCAGCGCGTGCGGCATCCGCTGAAGTTCCGTCTGTTGCAGGTCAAGCAGGTGCGCGCGCTGACGCCGCACCTGATCCGCGTCACCTTCACGGGCGAAGAGCTGCACGACTTCGTCTCCGCTTCGTTCGACGACCACATCAAGGTGTTCTTCCCCGAACCCGGCGCGGACAGACCGGCGCTGCCGCAAGCCGGCCCGGACGGCCCGGTGTTTCCCGCCGGCCAGCCGCGCCCGGTCGCCCGCGATTTCACGCCGCGCCGCTTCGATCGCGAAGCGCGCGAGCTCGACATCGAATTTGCCATGCACGAAGCGGGCCCTGCGGCGACATGGGCGGCGCAAGCCAAAGTGGGTCAGTACCTCGGTATCGGCGGCCCGCGCGGTTCGCTCGTGATACCCAGGGGCTTCGACTGGCATCTGCTGATCGGCGACGATACCGCGCTGCCCGCCATCGCCCGCCGCCTGGAAGAACTGCCGGCCGGCACGCGCGTCGCGGCGGTGATCGAAGTCGCCGAGCCGTCGGCGCAGATCGAATTCGCGACGCAGGCCGAACTGCACCTTGTCTGGCGCTATCGCAACGACGGTGGGATGCGCGGCGAAGCCTTGCTGCAAGCGGTCCGCGATCTCTACCTGCCAGAAGACGGCGAAGGCTACGTGTGGGCGGCCGGCGAATCCGCAACCATGCGCGCGGTGCGCTATCACCTGTGCACGGAGCGCGGCGTCGACAAATCGCGCATTCGCGCGGCCAGCTATTGGAAACAGGGGGCCGAGGCGGTGCACGAATCGCTCGACGATTGAGCGTGCGCCGTCCGCGGCATCGCGCGATACTCCGGCGCAGGCAAATTTAGCGGCACCCGCGGCGTGCCGCCAATAACAACAACAAACACCAGGAACCGATCGATGTACTCAATCAGCGAAAAGCACGAACGCCGCCTGCTGTGGCTGCTCGCGCTGACGCAGTTCACCCTCATCATGGACTTCATGGTGATGATGCCGCTCGGCCCGCAGATCATGCACGCGTTCGCCATCACGCCGGCGGCGTTTGCCACGGCGGTGTCGGCGTACTCGTGGTGCTCGGGACTGTCGGGACTCTTTGCAGCGACCTATATCGACCGCTTCGACCGGCGCCGTCTGTTGCTGACCATGTATGCGCTGTTCGCGCTCTCGAACCTCGCGTGCGCGCTGGCGGGCAGCTTCGCACTGCTGCTGGCCGCGCGTGCCTTCGCGGGCATCACGGGCGGCGTGTTGGGCTCGGTGATCATGGCGATCGTCGGCGACGTGATCCCCGTTCAACGCCGCGGCGCCGCCACGGGCACGATCATGACCGCCTTTTCCCTCGCGGCGATTGCGGGCGTGCCGGCCGGGGTGATGCTGGGTGCGCACTTCGGCTGGGCGGCACCGTTCTTCCTGCTGGTGGCGCTGTCGTTGCTCGTGTGGTCGGCGGGCTGGCAACTGGTGCCGTCGCTGACCGAACATTTGAGCCGCCATCAGCCGCCGCTCGCGGAAGTGCTGCCGGATTTGTGGCGGCTCCTTCGCAACCCGCGGCATCTGAACGCGTTTGCGCTGACCTTCATGATGATGGTCGCGCACATGGTGGTGATTCCGTTCATCTCGCCCGTGCTGGTCGCCAATCACGGCGTGGCGCCCGAGCAGCTATCCTGGCTCTATATGGCGGGCGGCGCGGCCACGTTCTTCACGTCGCGCCGCGTGGGCGCGCTCGCGGACCGGTTCGGCACGCGACGCGTATTCCGGATCGCGGCGGTGCTCGCATTTCTGCCCGTGCTGTTCGTCACGCATCTGCCGAATCTGCCGTTCTACGCGCTGGTGATGTTTTTCCCGTTCTTCATGGTCCTGATGTCCGCGCGCATGGTGCCCATGCAGGCGTTGCTAACCACAGTCCCTGAACCTGCCCGACGCGGCGCTTTTCTCAGCGCGAACAGTGCGCTGCAGGCGTTGGGCACGGGATGCGGCGCGTGGATCGGTGGCTTGATGCTCAGCACGTCGCCTGACGGGCAGATCCTGGGGTACGGGACTGTCGGCTGGGTTTCGGTTGCTGTCGGGCTGGCCGGCGTGTTCTGGGTTTCCCGGGTATGCGGCGCGCAAGGCGACACGACTTCGGCAGAAATGCTGCATGGTGAGGCGATCGGCGAAAGTTGATGGCGTGTCGCGCACGGCGCTGGCTTGCATGGCGGCGCCGTGCGGACACACGCGTCAGCCGGTTTTGCGAGCGAACGCTCGCGGTGCTTCAGTGCCGCGCTTCACGGCTTCTGCTTCACGGCCGCTGCTTCACCGTCGCTGCTTCACCGTCGCTGCTTCACCGTCGCTGCTTTACCGCCGCTGCTTCACTGCCTCCGCCTCATCACTCCTGCCCCGCGCCCAACGCGGCCAGCGGATGCGCCTCCCGCTTCCACGGCGAAGCGAGGAAATGCCTGACGCGTTCGGGCCGCACCTCGGCCAGCGTGGCGGGCGCCCACCTGGCTTTGCGATCCTTGTCGATCAACTGGGCCCGCACGCCTTCACAGAAGTCGCCCTCTTCAATCACACGTTTGACGATGCCCAGCTCCATGCGGAAGCATTCCGCGAGGCTCATCTGCCGGCCGCGCAAAAGCGCCTCGCGCGTGACGTAAAGCATGGTGGGCGAATGCCCAGTCAGCGCGTCGTAAGTGGACTGCAGCCATTGCTTCACTTCACGCGGCGGCTCGCGCTCCAGATCGTGCCGCACGGTCGCGACCATCCGTTCGATACTGGAGCGCCGGTCGAAGTGCCGCAAGATCAGTTGCGTAAACGGCCCCAGCGCCGCGTGCGGCACGATATTGCACGGCGGCTCGAACACCCCGCGCAACGCGGCCATCAAATCGCCTTCGAACGACATGCGCTGCAAACGCTCTTCGAAACTGGCGAGCCATTCGGCCGGCACGCACAGGTCCGCCAGTTGCAGGCGCAACGCATCGGCGCCGGACAAGGTTGCACCGGTCAGCCCGACGTACAGCGCGACCTCCGCCGGCATCACGCTCAGAAAGCGCGTCGCGCCGACGTCCGGCAGAAAGCCGATACGCGTCTCCGGCATGGCAATCTTGCTGCGCTCGGTGACGATGCGCAGCCGCGCCGCCTGCCCGAGCCCCATGCCGCCGCCCATCGCAATGCCGTCGAGCAACGCGACCACCGGTTTCGGAAACGTATGCAGCGCGTAGTCGAGCCGGTATTCGTCGGCGAAGAACGCGAGCCACCGGCTGTCGCCGTTCTTTGCAAGCCGCTGCACTTCGCGCACGTCGCCGCCGGCGCAGAAACCCTTGGTGCCCGCGCCTTTCAGCACGAGCGCGACGATACCGTCGTTGGTGCGGCAATGTTCGACCAGCACGGCCAGCTCGCGCACCATGGCGTGCGAGAGCGCATTGAGCGCGGCCGGCCGGTTCAGCGTGATGATCGCCACACGGTTGACGACGCGAAACAGAATCTCGCGTTCCGCTTCGACACTCGTGTCGGGTACGGCGCTTTGCAAGGCGCTCATCAATGCGTCTCCTCGTCGGCAGGCGCGGCCTGTGTCACCTGCCAGCGCGGCGCGCGTTTCTCGAGGAACGCGTTGACGCCTTCACGCTGATCGACGCCGTCGAACAGATCGACGAAGCGCTCGCGTTCCAGCGCCAGTGCCGCCGCGCGCGGCACGCCGTTGCGGGCCTGATGGATCAGCGTCTTGCTGAAGCCGACCGCCTGCGGGCTCAACGTAGCGACACGCGCGGCCATCGCCAGCGCGGCCTCGCGCGCCGCGCCCTTCTCCACCACTTCTTCGGCGAGACCAATGCGCAGCGCCGTCGCCGCGTCGACGCGCTCGCCGGTGAGGATCATCCGCTTGGCCCAGCCTTCGCCGACCAGCCACGGCAGCGTCTGTGTGCCGCAACCGCAGGGCAGCAGGCCGACCGCCGTCTCGGGCAACGCCAGCAATGCGTGCTGTTCCGCGATACGGATATCGCACGCCAGCGCGCATTCGAGTCCGCCGCCCATCGCATACCCGTTGATCGCCGCGATCACCACGGGCCGCGCGTTCTGCAAGGTTTCGAACGCCGCGCCGAAGCGCGCCGCCGCCGTGCGCGCAACTTCGCGGTTGCCGTCGGCGAACGTGTTCAGGTCGGCGCCCGCGCTGAAGAACTTGGGGCCGTCGCCGGTAATCACGATCGCCCGCACGCGCGCTTCGCCGTTCAGGCGCTCGACGGTCTGCTGCAACTGCAACAAGCCCTCCGGCGTAAATGCGTTGGCCGGCGGCCGCTTGAGCGTGAGTTGCGCAACGGCGCCGTCGTGCGCATAGTCGAGTTCGATCATGACGCGCCGCCTTCCTTGCCGTCCTGCCGATAAAGCTTGATGACCGCCGAAAAGTCGAGACGTCCCGCACCTTTCGTGCTCATCGTCTGGTAAAGCTGTTGCGCCAGCGCGCCGAGATACACCGGCTGACGCGCGGCTTTCGCGGCGTCGGTGGCGAGGCCCAGATCCTTGAGCATCAGGTCCGTGCCGAAGCCGCCCGTGTAGCCGCGCGTGGAGGGCGCCGTCTCGATCACGCCTGGCATCGGGTTGTAGGTATCCGAACTCCAGCAGCGCCCGGTCGATGTATTGATGATCCCGCCCAGCACTTTTGCGTCGATGCCGAGCGCCTCGCCGAGCGACATCGCCTCCGCCACGCCCGCCATCGTGATACCGAGTACGAGGTTGTTGCAGATCTTCGCGACCTGGCCCGTGCCGGTATCACCGCAATGCACGATGTTCTTGCCCATTGCGGAGAGCACCGGCTTGACCTGCTCATACGCGCTCGCACTGCCGCCGACCATGAAGGTCAGCGTGCCCGCAGCAGCGCCGCCGGTGCCGCCCGAGACGGGTGCATCGACAAAACTGTTGCCGTGCTGCTGCGCGAGTTCGGCGAACGCCTTGACGCTCACGGGATCGATCGTGCTCGAATCGATGATGGTCACGCCTTTGGCGATGCCGGCAAAAATGCCGTCGTCTGCCGTCAGCACGCTGCGCACATGCGCCGCGGCGGGCAGCATGGTGATCACGCATTCCACGTCGGTCGCCGCCGCTTTCAGCGAAGCGGCGGCTTTCGCGCCGGCATCGACGAGCGCCTGCACGGCTTGCGCGTTGAGGTCGAACACGTTGACCGCGTGACCCGCCTTGAGCAGGTTGTGCGCCATTGGCGCACCCATGTTGCCGAGTCCGATAAAGCCTATTTTCATGATGTCGTCTCCATGTGTCCGCTTGCCAGGCACGCGCTCAGCGCAGGCTGATGGTCGTGTTCACACCGTCGTTCACGGTGTCGTCGTCGAACCAGCGGGCGGTGACGGTCTTGGTCTGCGTGTAGAACTGCACGACCTGTTTACCGTACGGGCCGAGGTCGCCGAGCTTCGAGCCGCGCGAACCGGTGAAGCTGAAGAACGGCACCGGCACCGGAATCGGAATGTTGATGCCGACCTGGCCGATATCGATCTCGCTCTGGAACTTGCGCGCCGCCGCGCCGCTCTGCGTGAAAAGGCCCACGCCATTGCCGAACGGATTGCGGTTGACGAGTTCGATCGCGTCGTCGAGCGTGGCGACGCTCAACACCAGCAGCACGGGGCCGAAGATTTCCTGGCGATAGATTTCCATTTCGGTGGTGACGTCGGTAAAGACCGTCGGGCCGATGAAGTTGCCTTGCTCGTAGCCCGGCACTTTCACGTCGCGGCCGTCCAGCGCCAGCGTGGCGCCTTCTTTCACACCCGTTTCGATCAAACCGAGAATGCGCTGCTTCGCCGCGCGCGACACGACCGGGCCGATGTCCGTGCCCGGTTCGTTGCCCGCGTTGACCTTGAGCGTCTTCGCCTTCACCACCAGCTCCGGCAACCATTGCTGCGCGGCGCCCACCAGCACGACCACCGAAGTCGCCATGCAGCGCTGTCCGGCCGCACCGAATCCCGCGCCGGCCAAAGCGTTCAGCGTCTGCTCACGATTCGCATCGGGCAGCACGACCGCGTGATTCTTCGCGCCCATCATCGATTGCACGCGCTTGCCGTGTTCGCTGCCGAGGCGATACACATGCGTGCCGACCGCCGTCGAGCCGACGAACGAAATGGCCTTGACGAGTTCGTGCGTGCACAGCGCGTCCACCACGTCCTTGCCGCCGTGCACCACGTTCAGCACGCCCTTGGGCACACCGGCTTCGAGCGCGAGTTCGACCAGTTGCATGGTCGAAAGCGGATCCTGCTCGGAAGGCTTGAGCACGAACGTATTGCCGCACACGATCGCCATCGGGAACATCCACAGCGGGATCATCGCCGGGAAATTGAACGGCGTGATGCCGGCGCACACGCCGATCGGCTGACGCAACGTGTACGTGTCCACGCCGCCCGCCACGTTCTCGGCGAATTCGCCCTGCTGCAGCGTGCCGATCGAACACGCATGTTCGACCACTTCGAGGCCGCGGAAGATATCGCCTTCGGCGTCGGGAATCGTCTTGCCCTGCTCGGCACTCAAGGTCTTCGCGATCCGCGGCATATGCTCGCGAATCAACGCCTGGTACTTCAGCATGATGCGCATGCGCGCGCCGATCGGTGTGTCCTTCCAGGTCTTGAAGGCGGTGTGCGCGGAACGGATCGCTTCGTTTACCTCATCGGCGGTGGCGAACGGTACGCGCGCCAGGACCTCCTGCGTGGCGGGGTTGACGATATCGCGCCATTCGGTAGTCTTCGATTCGACGAATTCGCCGTTGATCAACAGTTTGACAGTGGCAATGGCCGCAGTTGCGCTCATGCTGAAACTCCTGTGCAGTGGCCGCGAGGCGGCCGGGCAGTGACGGGTAATAAAAAGAATCAACGCAGATCCGGGAAATCCTCTTCCCAATACTCGCCGGGCAAGCGAGCGGGTTCGGCCGCGCGCTCCATTTCGCGGCGCCGCAATTCGACGCGGCGGATCTTGCCGGAGATGGTCTTGGGCAGCTCGCTGAATTGCAGGCGGCGAATCCGCTTGTACGGTGCGAGTTTTTCGCGCGAAAACGCGAACACGGCGCGCGCGAGTTCGGGCCCGGCTTCGTAGCCCTGGCGCACGGTGACGAACGCTTTGGGCACCGACAGACGCAGCGCGTCGGCGCTCGGCACCACGGCGGCTTCGCCGATCGCCTCGTGTTCGATCAGCACGCTTTCGAGTTCAAACGGACTCAGACGGTAATCAGACGACTTGAACACGTCGTCGGCGCGGCCCACATAGACGTAATAGCCATCGTCACGGCGCAGCGCCACGTCGGACGTGCGGTAGAAACCGTTGCGCATGGCCTGCGCGGTGGCGTTGGCATTGTTCGCATAGCCGGTCATCAGGCCGAGCGGCCGCTCGGCCAGCGGCAGCGCGATTTCGCCTTCGGTAACGGGCTGATCGTCGGCATCGAGCAACTCGATTCTGTAGCCCGGCAGCGGACGTCCCATCGAACCGGGCACGACAGGCTGCCCCGGCGAGTTGCCGATCTGGCAGGTGGTCTCGGTCTGACCGAAGCCGTCGCGAATCGTAATGCCCCACGCGTGTTTCACCCGCTCGATGATCTCGGGATTCAACGGCTCGCCAGCGCCGACGATCTCGCGCAGCTTGACCGGGTAGTCGGTGAGATGCTCCTGCACGAGCATGCGCCACACCGTGGGCGGCGCGCACAGCGTGGTGACGTTGCAACGCACCAGCACGTTCAGCGTGTCTTTCGCCACGAAGCGCGGGAAGTTGAAGACGAACACGCAGGCCTGTGCATTCCACGGCGCGAAAAAACAGCTCCACGCGTGCTTGGCCCAACCCGGCGAGCTGATATTCCAATGAATGTCGTTCGGTTGCAGGCCGATCCAGTACATCGTCGACAGATGGCCGACCGGGTAGCTTTGATGCGTGTGTTCGACGAGTTTGGGCTTCGAGGTCGTACCCGACGTGAAGTACAGCAGCATCGGGTCGGTGGCGTGCGTGACGCCTTGCGGCGTGAATTGCGGCGGCGCGTCGTAGGCCGCCGCCAGATCGATCCAGCCCTCGCGCGGTGAGCCGACCGACAGACGCGTGAGCGGCGTCTCGAGCGTATCGAATTTAGCCAGCTCCGCGCTATCCACCACGACGAACTTCGCGCCGCCGATCTGCACGCGGTCGCGCACGTCGTCGGCGGAAAGCTGGGTGGTGGCGGGCAGCACGATCGCGCCGAGCTTCATGGCCGCGAGCATTACGTCCCAGAGTTCGACGCGGTTCGGCAACATCAGCAGCAGACGGTCGCCGCGGCCCACGCCCACACCGCGCAGGAAATTCGCCATGCGCGCCGAACGCTCCGACATCTGCGCGTACGACAGGCGCAGGCCGTCGCCGGCGGGGTCGTCGACGATCCACAGCGCGGGATTGTCGTTATTACGCGCGATCACGTCGAAGTAGTCGAGCGCCCAGTTGAACTCGCCCAGTGCCGGCCACGCGAATTCGCGGTACGCGCGGTCGTAGTCGGTTCGATGGCGCAATAGCAGGTCGCGCGCTTCGAAAAAAGCTTTTGCTGCTGTCATCGTCGTCTCCTTATAGCGCGGTATGCTCTCCGCTCTTTTTGTCCGTTGCGGCACTGCTTTTCTGCTCGCCGGGCAAGCTATTCTGCGCTCAAATGCAGCCTCGCTCGCATTTACACATGGCGCGCGATCACCATGCGTTGCACCTCGCTGGTTCCTTCGTAAATCTGCGTGATGCGCGCATCGCGGTAGTGGCGCTCCACCGCGTAGTCTTCCAGGTAGCCATAGCCGCCGTGAATCTGAATCGCGTTCGAGCAGATTTCCTCGGCCAGCTCCGAGGCGAACAGCTTCGCCTGCGAAGCCTCCGACAAACACGGCTTGCCTTCCGTGCGCAGCCGCGCCGCGTGATGCACGAGCAGGCGCGCGGCGTTCAGGCGCGTGGCCATGTCGGCGAGCATGTTGGCGATGGTCTGATGCTCCTTCAACGCCTTGCCGAACTGGATGCGTTCGTTCGCATAGAGCCGCGCGGCATCGAACGCGGCCCGCGCAATGCCGAGCGCCTGCGCGGCAATGCCGATGCGGCCGCCTTCGAGATTCGACAGCGCGATGCGCAAGCCCTCGCCCGGCTCGCCGAGCAGGTTGGCTTCGGGCACGGCGCAGTCGTCGAGCGAGATCGGGCAGGTGTCGGACGCGCGAATGCCGAGCTTGTGTTCCGGCTTGCCGACGTTGAAGCCCGGCGTATCGGTAGGCACGATGAAGGCCGACAGACCGCGCTTGCCGCGATCGGGATCGGTGACGGCGAACACGATCGCGACATTGGCGCGAGCGCCGTTGGTCACGAACTGCTTGCTGCCGTTGAGAATCCACTTGCCGTCGCGCAGCACGGCACGGGTGCGCAGATTGTTCGCCTCGGAGCCTGCCTGCGGCTCGGTCAGGCAGAACGCGCCGATGCGGCGGCCGGTTGCGAGGTCGTGCAGATAGCGGTCTTTTTGCGCGTCGCTGCCGAAGTTGAGGATCGGCCCGCAGCCGACCGAGTTATGCACGCTCATCAGCGTGGCGCAGGAGGCGCAGCCCGCGGCGATCTCTTCGAGCGCGAGCGCATAGGCCACGTAGTCCGTATAGGAGCCGCCCCACTCCGCCGGCACGATCATGCCGAGAAAACCGAGTTCGCCCATTTGCGTGACGACCTCGGCGGGCAGTTGCGCGTCGCGGTCCCACTGACCCGCGTAGGGCGCAAGCCGCTCGGTGGCAAATTCGCGCGCGGCGTCGCGGATCATCCGTTGTTCGTCGGTGTAGAAGCTGTCCATAGTGCGCGGTCCTGTCCTGTACGTCTGATCGCGGCTGATTTGCCGCCTTGCAGTGGGTCTCCCAAGGCAAGCTGCGCGCGATCGGTTCGGACCCAGTGTAGGGAAGCCACTGGACAGGTTCGATGCTCAGCCCGATCATTCTGACTGAGCGCATTTGCCATACTGGTACGATGCGAGGCCAACTCCATCCGCAATCTCAAGGACTTGGCGAATCGACACAGGCAAAATGCTGAGCGCTTTTGCCAGCTTGAGCCAATCAGCCGGACACGCATGAAGAACGATAAAGGCACGATTTCCGTCAGCATGGTCGAGGAAGCGCTCGCACTGGCGCGCTCGCGCGGCCTCGACGCGCTGCCGCTCGCCGAAGCCGCCGGCATCGCGGCGCCAATGCTGGCGTCGCCGAAAAGCCGGGTGTCGTCGGCGCAATACGGCGCGCTGTGGGCCGCGATTGCGCGCGCGCTGGACGACGAGTTCTTCGGCCAGGATTCGCATCGCATGAAAAGCGGCAGCTTCATCGCCATGACGCAAACCGCGCTGACCGCGCGCAACGGCGCGCAGGCGCTGGCGCGCGCGGTCGGTTTCATGCGGCTCGTGCTGGACGATCTCGGCGTGCAGATCGAAACGGACACGCAGCACGTAAGGCTGCGCTTCGAGGAAAACCCCAACGCGCCGCCGCCGGCCATGTTTGCGTATGCAACCTACTTCATCCTCGTGTACGGGCTGTTGTGCTGGCTGGTCGGGCGGCGCATTCCGTTGCTCGAAGCGTGCTTTCGCTGCGCCGAGCCGCCCGCCGCGCACGAATACCGCCTGATGTTCTGCGATCACATGAGCTTCGACCAGGCCGAGTCGTACGTCGATCTCGCACCGGTGTTTCTCGACCTCCCCGTGGTCCAGACCACGAAGTCGGTCAAGCCCTTCCTGCGCGACGCGCCCGGCAGCTTCATCGTCAAGTACCGCAATCCCGGCTCGCTCGCCGCGCGTGTACGCAAGATGCTGCGCGCCCTGCCGATGGCCGGCTGGCCCGCCGCCGATCAGATGGCCGAACGGCTGCACGTGGCCGAGGCAACCATGCGGCGGCGTTTGAAACAGGAAGGCTATACGTACCAGTCGATCAAGGACGACCTGCGGCGCGACATCGCGATCGGCGAACTGCAGGACACCGACCGCACCATTGCCGACATCGCCACCTCAGTGGGGTTTGCCGAACCGAGTGCGTTTCATCGCGCGTTTCGCAAATGGACCGGCATGCGGCCGACCGACTACCGGCCGGCGCGCGCGGATTTCACGCGCCGGGCGGAATCGGACTAAGCTGTAAGGAGCAGGCCAGCCTTCTTGTGAGGTATCGGCCCGCGCCGGTCGATACGCGTCGGCCGGCGCGGCAGCCGTCAGCGATGAGCACGTATCCGCGTCTCCCGTTCCGGCAGTCTGGCTCGCGCATGTCGCTTATCCGTGGCGATGTCGTGGGCCGGTTGATGCGCGGCATCACCGTGCTCGGCGTGCTTTTGGCGTTCGGCTTCGCGTCGTGCGAATCGACTGGGCTCGATGTCCCGCTTCGCGCCGCCGTCGCGCCCAGCAGCGTGGTGGTCATTCCGGTGAATGGCGCAATCAGTCCGGCGAGTGCCGACTTCATCGTGCGCAGTCTTCAGCGTGCCGCCGACGAGCGTGCCCAACTCGCCGTGCTGCAACTCGACACGCCGGGCGGACTCGATACGTCGATGCGGCAGATCATCAAGGCGATTCTCGCCTCGCCCGTGCCGGTCGCCACCTTCATCGCCCCGAGCGGCGCGCGCGCGGCAAGCGCCGGCACTTATATCGTTTATGCGAGCCACATCGCGGCGATGGCGCCGGGCACCAATCTCGGCGCGGCAACGCCGATCCAGATGGGCATCGGCGGCGCCGAGCCGCCGGCGGGCGGCGGCGCGCCGGGCTTGCCGGGTATTGGTGGCGGTGGTGGCGGTGGCAGCGCCGGCCCGGCCAAGCCCTCGGCCTCAGCCGCCTCGGCGTCTACCGGTTCCGCCAGCGCGTTGCCGCTCGACACTCAATCGACCGAAATGCGCAAGCAGGTCCACGACGCGGCCGCCTATATCCGCGGCCTCGCGCAGATGCGCGGGCGCAATGCCGACTGGGCCGAGCGCGCGGTGCGCGAAGCCGTGAGCCTGTCGGCGGCGGACGCGCTCGCGCAGCACGTCGTCGATCTGAATGCGCGCGACGTGCCCGATCTGCTGCGCCAGCTGGACGGCCGCACGGTCGTCACGAGCGCCGGCAACGTCACCCTCAACACCGCCAACGTGCCCGTCGTCACGCTCGAAGCCGACTGGCGCAGCCATTTCCTCGCGGTGATCACCGATCCCAACGTCGCGCTGATTTTACTGATGATCGGCATGTACGGCCTGTTCTTCGAATTCGCCAATCCGGGCTTCGTGCTGCCCGGCGTGGTCGGCGCGATCAGCCTGCTGCTCGGACTCTTCGCCATGCAGATGATGCCCATCAACTACGTCGGCCTCGGCCTGATCTTTCTCGGCATTGCGTTTCTGATCGGCGAGGCGTTTCTGCCGACCTTCGGCTCGCTCGGCTTCGGCGGCGTGGTCGCGTTCGTGATCGGCGCGCTGATGCTGATCGACACCGACGTGCCCGGCTACGGCATCCCCCTGCCGATGATCGCCGCCGTGGCCGTCTTCAGCGTGCTGTTCGTGCTCGGCGTGTCGAGACTCGCGCTGCGCGCGCGGCGCCAGCCGGTGGTAACGGGCTCGGAAGCGCTGATCGGCAGTGTCGGCGTGGTGCTCGACGGCGGCCTGCTGCCCGAGAACGCCACCTCTGACGCCACGGCAGACGGCGCGCTGGCCGGCTGGGCGCGCGTGCACGGCGAACGCTGGCGGGTGTCCAGCATGGCCCCGGTCGCGGCCGGCCATGCGGTGCGCGTCACCGCGCGGCGCGGCCTGACGTTGACCGTGGTGCCCGCGGAAGCACGACAACAAGGAGAAAGCTCATGATCGGTTTCACATTCGGCTTCAGCAGCATTCTGATTCTGCTGGTGGCCGCGCTGGTTGCTTCGTCGATACGGATTTTTCGGGAATACGAACGCGGCGTCGTCTTCATGCTCGGCCGCTTCTGGAAGGTCAAGGGGCCGGGGCTCGTGCTGATCATTCCGATCGTGCAGCAGGCCGTGCGCATGGATCTGCGCACCGTCGTGTTCGACGTGCCGCCGCAGGACGTGATCACGCGCGACAACGTCTCGGTGAAGGTCAACGCCGTGGTGTATTTCCGCGTGGTCGATCCGGAGAAAGCGGTGATTCAGGTGGCGCGTTACTTCGAGGCGACCAGCCAGCTCTCGCAGACGACCTTGCGCGCGGTGCTCGGCAAACACGAGCTCGACGAACTGCTGGCGGATCGCGAGCAACTGAACGCCGATATCCAGAAAGTGCTGGACGCGCAAACCGACGCGTGGGGCATCAAGGTGTCGATCGTGGAAATCAAGCATGTGGATATCAACGAAACGATGATCCGCGCGATTGCCCGTCAGGCCGAAGCCGAGCGCGAACGGCGCGCCAAGGTGATCCACGCCGAGGGCGAACTGCAGGCCTCGCAGCATTTGCTGGAAGCGGCGCAGACGTTGTCGCGCCAGCCGCAGGCCATGCAGTTGCGCTACCTGCAAACTCTCACGACGATTGCCGCCGACAAGAACTCGACGATCGTCTTCCCGCTACCGATCGACCTGCTGAGCGCCGTGCTGGACCGCTTCAGCAAGCCGTCGGCGCCCTGAGCCGAAGGGCGTCCGGTTCAGTTTGGTTCACCGGACGAAACGGTGCATTGCCTTCAATAGCCTTACTCGAAATAGATATGAAAACTAGAATGCCGGGGTCGTTTTTAACCGCTCCATAGGAGCCAGTCATGAAAATCGTTTCCAGAGTTGGACTTGGCGCGCTGTTGGCCGCCGTGAGCATGAGCACCGCGTTTGCGCAGACTTCGGCGCGGCCTTACGACCCGTCGGCGCCGAAAACGCGTGCCGAAGTGAGGGCCGATCTGGCCGAATGGCGTGCCGCCGGCTACGATCCGCTCGACTGGATCAACTATCCGTTCAATGCGCAGCATGCGGGCCGCATCGTCGCGGCACGGCGGGCGCAGCAGTCGGGCGCCACGCTGACACAGTAAGCGCGAGCCGACGCGCGGCATGCGGCGCCGCCCGCGACTGCAACGGTCGTGGGCGAGGTTGGCCCCGCATGCCTTTCGCGCTTTGCCCCCCAACTTCGTAAATTCGCTTGCTGCGCCACCGCGTGCGCTGGCAAGGTATCGTCCCGCTCATTCGATGAACCCTGCAGCCGGCGTCCGAACCACGCCAACCCGGCTCGACGCCGACGCGTGACCGGTCGTGATCGAGGACATGCCGGCGCGGCAATGGCCACCGTTTGATGCGCCGGCGCCACAGTCTCCCAGGCGAACCGCCCGTCGCATGAGCTTTACGCAGCGGCTCGCCCACACAATGCGGCACGCCACCGCCAATCCTGACTACAATCCGGCCGTAGCGCCGGCGACGCGGCGCATGCACCGCTCCAACCACAAGAACGCTTTCTGAACGACGAGAGACCCGCCTCATGGACTCCATAAAACGCTACTTCGGCTTCGAAGCCGCCGGCACCAACCTGCGCACCGAAGTGCTCGCCGGGGTGACCACCTTCCTGACGATGGCTTACATCATCTTCGTCAACCCGGCGATTCTGGGCGACGCCGGCATGCCGAAGGACGCGGTGTTCGTCGCGACCTGCATCGTGGCCGCGCTGGCCTCGCTGATCATGGGCCTGTACGCGAACTATCCGATCGCGCTCGCGCCGGGCATGGGCCTGAACGCGTACTTCGCGTACACCGTCGTCAAGGGCATGGGCTTCACCTGGCAGGCCGCGCTCGGCGCGGTGTTCATCTCCGGCTGCCTGTTTTTGATCGTCACGCTGTTCCGCGTGCGCGAAGTGATCGTCAACGGCATTCCGCATTCGATACGCATTGCCATCACCGGCGGTATCGGCCTTTTTCTCGCGATCATTTCGCTGAAGTCGGCTGGCGTGGTGGTCGGCAATCCGGCCACGCTCGTAACGCTCGGCGACCTGCACAACCCGCATGTGGTTCTCGCGGTGATCGGCTTTTTCGCGATCGTCACGCTGGACCATTTGCGGGTGCGAGGCGCGATCCTGATCGGCATTGTCGGCGTAACGGTGCTGAGCTTTTTCTTCGGCGGCAATCAGTTCCACGGCATCGTCTCCGCGCCGCCGTCCATCGCGCCGACGCTGTTCCAGCTCGACATTCGCGGCGCGTTGTCGGGCGGTGTGCTGAACGTGATCCTCGTGTTCTTCCTCGTCGAACTGTTCGACGCGACCGGCACGCTGATGGGCGTGGCCAATCGCGCCGGACTGCTGGTGGAAGGCAAGATGCACCGGCTGAACCGCGCGCTGCTCGCCGACAGCACGGCCATTCTGGCCGGCTCGATGCTGGGAACCTCGTCGACTACCGCGTACATCGAAAGCGCGTCGGGCGTGCAGGCAGGCGGACGCACGGGCGTGACCGCCATCACCGTGGCCGTGCTGTTCCTCGCGGCGCTCTTTTTCGCGCCGCTGGCGGGCGTGGTGCCCGGCTACGCGACGGCACCGGCGCTGCTGTATGTGTCGTGCCTGATGCTGCGCGAAATGCTCGACCTGCCGTGGGACGACGCCACCGAAGTGGTGCCGGCCGCGCTTACGGCGCTTCTGATGCCCTTTACCTATTCGATTGCCAATGGCGTCGCGTTCGGCTTCATCTCATATGCGGGCCTGAAACTGCTCACCGGCCAGGCGCGCCAGGTGAAGCTGGTGGTGTGGATCATCGCGGCGATTTTCCTGTTCCGCTATTTCTATCTCGGCAGCGAATAGGGCACAGCGAGGCACCGCGCCGGGTGCTCATGGGACGCGCCTGGCCCTGGATCAATCCCGATTTATTGACGGTGCCCATTCGGGTCGGGCACCGTTTATCATCTGACGATTGATAAAAACGATCGACCAGGTCACGGGAGCCCCCTACATGCCTTACAGCCGCGCCTCGGAGCGCTACACGCCGCCCGCCATTTTCTTCCACTGGGCCATTTTTCTGCTGATCGCGCTCGCTTATCTGGCGATCGAGATTCGCGGGCCCAAAGGCAGCGACAGCCGCGCGCTCTGGAGTAGCGTGCATTTCTGGTGCGGCACGCTGGTGCTGGGGCTGGCCTGTTTGCGTCTGCTGTGGCGATTGTGGGCGGGCGCCCCCGCCGAAGTCGAAGGCAACCGGCTGCTCGCATTTCTCGCGCGCGCCGCGCATCTCGCCCTATACGTTTTCATCTTCGCGCAGCCGTTGCTCGGCATCCTGACGATCAACACCGGCGGCCATCCGGTCACGCTCGCGTGGGCCAACATCAATTACACGCTGGTCGGCGCCGATCCAGTCGCGCGGCCATTGCTCAAGAGCGCGCATGAATGGCTCGGCAATGCGTTCTATTGGGTGATCGGCCTGCACGCGCTGGCGGCGCTCGCGCATCACGTGGTCTTCAAGGACCGGACGCTGCAGCGGATGATTTGAGCGCGCCTGCATACGCGCGCTTTGCGTTTTGCGTTTCTGCGCCTGCGGCACGCATGGCCGCGGACAGTCTGAATGATCGATTGATGCCGCGCGTGGGTTTCCTCAGTTTCTGATTCTTGCGCGGCAGTCCTGCTGCTTCCTGCTCCGGCGTTGGCTAGCGCCGGACCCGCCCACGGTCAATTGCGCCAGTTCGCCTCGTAGAAGCGCACATAGCCGCTTCTGAGCACGAGACATTGCGCCCGCGTTTCCGATAGCAAACGCCGCGTGGCGGCTTCGATCCGGGCGCGGTGGGTATCGAATGCGCCCACCATGTCCTCCAGACGCGGCGATGCGGCGCCGAAGTGGTCTTCCAGCGCCTCCGCGGTGATCATGCACTCCACCCTCTGCCCATCGACCATCGCCGGGAACGCCAAGGTAAGTTCGCGACCTGAATATTCAGGGGTTTCATTCGGGAAAAGGATCTGCATGGGAGTTCACCTGGAAGGTAGGTGCTGCGCATGGTGTAGCCTGGTAATGCGCACGCCGGTTGCGTCTGGTCGCGTCTCTAGCGCCAACCTCCTTGTCCAATGCTGACGACGCGGGCTCGTCACCTCGCGGCGGCAACGCTGTAGTTCGCAGCCCGCGGAGGTGATTTGATTCACTTTAGACGAGTTCGGGCGCGGCGCAAGTTTTCCTTCTGGTTTGCCTGATTTTGGTGCCCTGCGCGGTTTTTTGAGGCACACCGCGCGCCGCCTCCGTTTTTTCCCTGCCGTGCGCTGCGCGTTTCGTCCTGTAATATCAGTGTTGGCCGTGTACGCGCATGTTGCGCTGCGGCATCGAGCGGAGGGCAACGTACCCGCCGTGTCCGTTTCACCGGAGACATGCCTTGACCCAACGTTCTGCCACGCCACCCGCCGTCGGTCGGCCCGATGTCATCGCGCAGGCTCACGCCCGCTCGCTCGAGCTCGGTCTGCGCGCGTCGGAAACGCCGGACTTCCATCCGCTGCGCCGGCCCGCGCTGCGTGAGCTCGTCGATCGCAATCAGTCGCTTTATACGCATGCGCTTCCCGTCATGGAAACGCTGCATGCGCAGATCGTCGATACGCAAAGCATGGTGCTGCTCACCGACAATCACGGCGTGATCCTGCACAGTCTCGGCGACAGCGACTTCGTCGAAAAAGCCAATCGCGTCGCGCTGTGTACGGGCGTTTCGTGGGCCGAGGCGGATCGCGGCACCAACGCGATCGGCACCGCGCTCGTGGACGGGCAGCCAACCGTCGTGCACGCGGGAGAACACTTCCTGCACGCCAACCGTATTCTCACCTGCTCGTGCGCGCCAATTGCGGATCCGTTCGGGCGCACTGTCGGCGCACTCGACGTAAGCGGCGATACGCGCGGCTTTCATAAGCACACGCTCGCGCTCGTCAGGATGTCGGCGCAGATGATCGAAAATCATCTGTTCTCCAATCAATTCGTCGACGCGATTCGCGTTCATTTTCACGCGCGCTCCGAATTCATCGGCACGCTGTTCGAAGGGCTCGCGGCGTTCGCGCCGGACGGCACGTTTTTATCGGCCAACCGCAGCGCGCTGTTTCAATTCGGGCAGCCGCTGGCCGAACTGCAACGGCAACCCTTCGATGCGCTGTTCGGGATCGCCTTCGCCAAGGTGTTGCAGCAGATCGCGCGCGCGCCCGGCGAGACCATTCTGCTGACGCTGCCGAGCGGCGTGCGCGTGGTGGCGCGCGGCGAATACACCGCGCCGCGATATGTCGGTCCGGCCGAAAGCCTCGACACGTCGCGCGCGCCGCTGTCGGGCGGCGCGCGTCATACGCCGCGCACCGCCGAGCCTGCGCCGCTCGCCACGCTTGAAACGCTCGACACCGGCGACGCGCAGGTCGCCGCGATCCTGCGGCGTGTCGCCAAACTGCGCGGCCGCGATATTCCGATTCTCGTGCTCGGCAAGACAGGCACCGGCAAGGAGTGGCTCGCGCGCGCCATCCATCACGATTCGCCGCGACGGGCCGCGCCTTTCATCGCGCTGAATTGCGCCTCGTTGCCCGATACGCTGATCGAAGCGGAGTTGTTCGGTTACGAAGACGGCGCATTCACCGGCGCAAAAAAACGCGGCAGCGTCGGCAAGATCGTGCAAGCCGACGGCGGCACGCTGTTCCTCGACGAAATCGGCGACATGCCGCTCGCCCAGCAGGTGCGTTTGATGCGCGTTCTGCAGGAGCGCACCGTCGTGCCGCTCGGCGCAACCCGGGCGATCCCGGTGGATCTGCGCATTGTCTGCGCGACCCACCGCAACCTGCGCGCGATGATCGAAGACGGCACCTTCCGCGAAGATCTGTATTACCGGATCAATGGACTCGTCGTGACCTTGCCGGCGCTGCGCGAGCGCACCGATCTGCACGCGCTCGTCACGCGCATGCTGGCATTGCAGCCCGACGGCGAGCGACTGCCGCGCCGCGTATCGGCCGAGGTGCTCGAACGATTTGCGCAATGCCGCTGGCCGGGCAATCTGCGGCAGCTGGCCAACGTGTTGCGCACCGCGAGCATCATGGCCGAAGGTGCGCAGCAGATCGAACTCGACGATTTACCCGACGACTTCCTGCAGGATTGCGTCGACGCGGCGGCGGAGCAAAGCGTGCAATCGCCGTCGGCACGTGCAGGTTCAGGAGTGGACGACGAGACCCGCGCCGCGGCCCAAACGCAAGGGCAAACTCCAAGGCAACCGCAAGGGCAACCGCCGTCCGGCAAGATGGAGGCGTGGCAGGCCACGTTGATTGCGCAAACGCTCGAACGACTCGACGGCAATGTGTCGGCGGCGGCGCGCGAGTTGGGATTGGCGCGCAACACGGTGTACCGGTACTTGCGACGCGGCGGCACGACGCATTGAAGCGGCAACGTGTAAAGTGTGGCGCAACCCGTCACAGACTTGCACGATGTCCGACTCTATCCGCCCGCCTCTCGTTCGCGTCGAACCACTCGGCCGGAGCTTTGAAGCGCCCGATTCGCTCACGATTCTCGAAGCCGCCGACTTTGCGAATCTGCGCTTGCCGCGCTCGTGCCGTAATGGAACGTGTCGCACGTGTATCTGCAAAATGACTGCGGGACGCGTGCGCTACTCGATCGAGTGGCCGGGGCTCAGCCGCGAAGAAAAACAGGAAGGCTATATTCTGCCGTGCGTGGCGATCGCGGAATCCGACGTGGTGATCGAAGTACCGGATGCGGTCGAACTGCCGCCGCCCATGTGAAGTGCGGCGCCCTCGTGGCTCAGGGGCACACGTACGGCGCACGCACGCAGCTCATCGCGAGCCTTAACGCCCGTTACCCATTGCCCGGGCGATTTTCCTGTCGGTGTTGTACTGGCTCAGCGCGTACACCGACCAGATCGCGGCCGGAATCCAGCCGATCAGCGTGATCTGCAGAATCAGGCAGATGATGCCGGCAAACGGACGGCCAATCGTGAAAAACTGAAACCACGGCAGAATGATGGCAAGCAGTAGACGCATTCAGATTCCTGTTGTTGGTAGTGCCTGGTTGATCGGTGCGAAGCGCGGCACTTTGGCGCCGTCCACCTCGATCAGCTCGAAAAACACCGAAGCCGGACGCGTCCAGATCGTACCATTGCCGGCTTTGTACACGATCATCGTGACGGTCGGATCCGATTCGAGCGTGGCCTCGCAAACCAGTTCGTAAATCCCGCCTTTGTAGTGCCTGTAGCGCACCATTCGCATCCCCTGAATTGAAAAACGCAGTGCCTTCGCGCGGCAACGGTCGAAGCGTCAACCGCCCTCTTTCATCTGCTTCAAAATCTTGTAGACGGTGGCGCGTCCCATTGTCAGCACGGCGGCCACGTAGTTCGCGGAACTGCGGCCGCGAAACGCGCCTTGTGCGTGCAGCGCCTCGACGATCTCCCGCTTGTGTTCGCGCGTGAGCGCATTGATGCCGATCTGCCGTTCGCGCAGCCATGTGTGCAAATACGTATTGATGCGGTCCTGCCAGTCGTCGCGGAACAGATCCTCCGCGGGAGCGTCCGTCAGATTGCCGCCTTTGATGAACAGATCGAGTGTGGAGCGCACATCTTCGAACACCGCGATATTGAAGTTGATGCACAGCATGCCGGCCGGCTTGCCGTCGTCGTCGAACAGGATGTTGCTCACGCAACGCATGCGCCGGCCGTCCCAGTTGAGCTTTTCGTACGGGCCGATGGTCTGGCCGCGCGCCGCGTAATGGACTTCGTCCAGCACGGACGGCCCGCCGACTTCGAGCTTCGACAGGTTGTTCACGAGGTACGCGATGGTTTGATCGCGCAGGTCGTGAATCACCACCTCGGCGCACGGATAGAACAGCGCCGCGATGCCGTCGGCGATGGGAGCGTAGCGCTCGAGCAGCAGGTCTTTCACGGGAGACACGTTTGGGTTGCGCATGGGGAAATCGCAGTGATCGAAGGACGCGGCAACTCGCCATTGTAGCCACCCGGCCCGGCCGCGGCGATCACGGCGCCGATCACGCCCTCAAAAAAACCATAGGCGCACGCCGGCGCTTTATCGCATGGCGAATTTTGTCCGCTTGGCGAGAGATTTTTTTTCGTGCGATAAAAGAAGCATCTATTTCACGGAGCAACAGATGGCTACGCTCGAAGCGTTTCGCGCCGTGCTCGATGACGAAGGCACGCCCGAAATCATCCGCAATCACATCATCGATTCGCTGCAGTACACGCTGCGCAATCACGGGCAGATTTTCACGTCGAAAGAAGTCGAATGGCTGGCCGGCTGGGATGACGCCCGCATTCCGCTCGCGGCATCGCGCGAGTTGCAGAAGCGCGTCGCCGAAACGCCCCGCTGAAGCACGAGCCGGTTGATCGTCCAGCGCCCGCGCCGCGACGGCGCCCTCCCTCACCCGGCGTGCCGCTCGTGGCGAGGCACGCCGTCCGCGACCGCTGCGTCGCGCGCGAAACCCCGCCGGCTGGGCGGTTCGGCCCTGCGCGGAACTTTTTGCTATCCAATTAGCCCTATTTAGTGCATCATATTGGAATAGCTGTATCCCGCATTCGTAGTTCCGGCGTTACCGGGCAACAATCAGGCAACATTGCGGATAGAACCGCAAGTAACACCGGGCAGGCTCAAACCGGCATCTTCGCACCACCCCCGGCTGTTCGACCGCCGTCTGTTGGCGGTCCCGTCACTCCGGCAATGCGCCGCATGCATTCGCCGTCGCGAGTTGTGCAGCTGAGGGTTCATTTACCGCCCGATGTCCGCGCGACGTCAGCGTGTTTTCTCTCCATCGAATCCGCGATTTTACGCGGCCGCGCTCAAGTCCTTGTCATCGGGCCTGTGCCAACCTTTTTCCATGGCGGCGCGCCCCAAGGTGCTGCGCTGCCCGGCCCGTCTTGCCGCGCGTAACACGCGTGACACGGCGGCCACGTAATACAGGACACGTGCTTCATGAATTCAGCTGTCAAGACGTACAAGGGTTACGAAATTCACCCGCTCGTCTATCCGCGCCGCCCGGCGGACGGTCAGACGAGCCGCAATCCGGACGCCGGCTACGACGCGTCGGTGCGCATCTGCCGCGTGGGCGCCAATCCGGCCGCCGACGGCCGTGTGTTCCGCCTGCAGTATCTGTTTCCGTTCGACGGCACGGGCAAGGCGCGCATTGCGTGCATGGCCCACGCCGAGCAATTGATCGACGGCCGTGTAGACGGCCAGTCCGTCGCCGATCTTTGAGCGGTACTATCAGCGCATAGGCTGATGCCGCAGGACAGTGGGCTCGAAAAACCCGCTATCGCCCCAATCTGATGTTGTGCTGCCCGGCGTGGGCGACCAACACCCCTTATCCCATCGACCAGGAGTTATGCATGGCGAAAGAAGAACTGCTTGAACTTGACGGTATCGTCGACGAAGTACTTCCGGATAGCCGTTACCGCGTGACGCTCGACAACGGCGTCGTGGTTGGCGCTTACGCGTCCGGGCGCATGCGCAAGAACCATATCCGTATTCTCGCGGGCGACCGCGTGACGCTGGAACTGTCGGTCTACGACCTGACCAAAGGCCGGATCAATTTCCGTCATAAAGACGAGCGCGCCACCGGTGGCGGCGGTGCTCGCAATTCGCAATTCCGCCGCCGTTAAGGCCGGCGGCACGCTGACCGCGCTCCGCACGGTTGAGGCGTGCTCCATTGCGATTGAGTTGTACGCGAAGCCATTCGCGCGCCTTCTCCGGCTTGATTCGTCGACTCGAGCCTGAGCGGCGCGCTGCGGCGTCGCTTCGTTGCAGCCTGTTTTTGCCCATTTTCTTCAGCCTCTGGCGCTTTCTGCTGCCGGCGGGCGTTTCACAGCCGTTCTCGTTTTCCTCTACATACGCGCATGAAGGCCGAACACCGCCCCGAGATCTTCTGTGGCGGCGCTCTTGCGCACCTGCTCGACCACCCGCTCCTCCAGTTCCGCCAGATGTTCACGCATGGCCGTCAACGCCGCGTCCAGGTTGCCCGCGTCCAGCGCGTCGATGATATGCGTGTGTTCGTCCGCGGAGCAGGAGGAACCCTTCGACGGGTCGAACAACGCTTTATACAGCTCGGTTTTGGCGACCAGTTGCCCGACTAGCCCGAGCAACTCCGTGCCGCCCGCCAACTCTGTCAGCAGCACATGAAACTGGCCGGCAAGACGCACGGAATCTTCGACCGCCCCCGCGCTTAACGCCTTCTCTTCGCTGCGCACGTGCGCGCGCAGGCGCCGCTTGTGCTGCGCGCTCAACGCCCCGCACAAGGCGGCGACGATACCCGCCTCGACGATCTGCCGCGCGCGATACACCTGGCGAATGTCCTCCTCCGACGGCGACGGCACGAACGCACCGCGATTCGCCGCCAGCACGAGCTTGCCTTCGAAGCCAAGCCGCGCCAGCACCTTGCGCAGCGCGCCGCGCGTGCAACCGAAGGCGGCGGCGAGATCCCGCTCGACCAGTTGCGCGCCGGGCCGCAGCCGCCCCTGCAATAACGCCGTGGTGATCGACGTATAGACACGCTCTTCGACGCTGATCGAATCGCCTTCGCTTGCGGGTTGAATGGGTGTTTCGGAGGCAGGGGACGAGGAACGCCGGGGACGTGGGGACATGGATTCGGTAATCGGGAATGGAGCGGTATCGGCAGGCATTCTAGCCGCATGTTTCCCGCTTCGCCGCAGACTTTCTCACGGGTTTTCCAACACGACGCGGGACAGTCGGCGCGTCGAGCGCGCCGACGTGAAGGCCTCGGTCCGTCCGGTCGCCCGCCGTACTCTTACCGCCCCGTGTTGAGCACGACCCTGAACCGCGCGGCGCCGCTCATCATCCGGTCGTAGGCTTCGGCCGCTTTCGTCAGTGGGAATTCTTCGATCATCGGTTTGATTCCCGAGAGCGCGCTGAACGCGAGCGTGTCCTGAGAATCCGCCGACGTGCCCGACGGCCAGCCCTGCACCGAATTTCGTCCCATGATGAACTGCGCGATCGGCACTTCGACGGGCTCGTCCGAGAGTCCCACCATGATCAGCTTGCCGTTCAGCCCCAGGCCGCCCACTACGGCGCTCATCGCTTTGCCGCTGGTGACGGTGGCGAGAATGACGCGAGCGCCGCCGAGCGCCTGCAACGCTTGCGCCACGTTCGCCGCCGTGCTGTCGATGTAGTGATGGGCGCCGAGTTGTTTCGCAAGACTTGCCTTGTCCTGCCCGCGCGCTATCGCTACGGTGACGAAACCCATCTTTCGCGCGAACTGCACGCCGAGATGGCCGAGCCCGCCAATGCCCAGAATGGCGACCACATCGCCGGCCCGCGCGCCGCTATTGCGCAGCGCGTTGAATGTCGTGATGCCTGCGCATAGAAGCGGAGCGGCATCGACATCGGCGAGATCGTCGGGAATGCGCGCCAGTGCTTCGACGGGCGCCAGCATGAACTCGGCATAGCCGCCGTCGTAGCTGATGCCGGGCACGAGCGCGCGCTGGCACAGAACAAAATCGCCGCGGCGGCAATGCTCGCAGTGCCCGCAATGTCCGCCGTGCCAGCCGACGCCGACGCGCTGTCCCGCCTGCCATCCTTCGACGCCCGCGCCGACCGTATCGATTACGCCCGCAATTTCGTGCCCGGGCACCCGCGGATATTCCAGGCCCGGCCACTGCCCTTCTTTTGTCAACACGTCACTGTGGCAAATACCGCACGCCTGGATCTTGATGAGCACCTGTCCGGCACCCGGTTCCGGCACGTCCCGTTCGACGAGTTCCAGGGGTCCGCCAGCCTGCGCCACCTGCACTGCCTTCATCGTTCGCATTGCTTTGCTCCTCCGTGAAAGAGACGAACGCGAGTCGATCGAACCCGGTTCGCAGATTTGCCGCCCACGCTACCCACCGGTCAGGCGCTCAGCTTACGCCATATTCTTTGATGGCATGTGACGGGCTGCCAAACTGGCAACGGACGGCGACTCTGTTTCGGCGCACGGTCCCACGCGATCCATTGAAGCCATTGCAACGCCGCTCATGGCAGCGCGGCCGGCCTACCACCCGCTTCGCGCTATGGCCGCAATGATCGAACCCTTCGATGACGCGCTCGCGATGATGGCCACCCTACGCTTCAATCACCCCGTCCTTGACCGTTCCATCAGAACCGTTGAGTGTGCGCGTTACGGGAGTGCGACTGAGTTCGTTGTTCGTATCTACCAGCAGCAGCAAATGCCGGAGGAATGTCGCGCGCTCATCGGGCGGCAACGCGGCAATGGTTCGTTCGTGCGCACGGGCCACGCGCGATTCGAGACGGCCCAGCAGCGCATGCCCGACTTCCGTCAATTCCGCGACCTTCTTGCGCCGATCCGCGCGCGATACGCGGCTCTGCACAAAACGCCGCTGCCCAAGACGGGTAATCACGTCGGCCGTATTCGCGCGATCGAGTCCCACCGCCCGCGAAAGAACAACCTGCTCCGAAGGCCCCAGTTGTTCGAGCGCCGTGAGAATGCTGTACTGCACCGGCGTGATGCCTTCGGGTGCGCATTCCTCCATGAACAGCGCAACGTGAATCTGATGCAACCGCCGTATGAGGAAACCCGGCCGCTCATTGAGCGCTGTGTTGCGCCATGCGAGCACCGGGTCCGGTACGAGTTCGGGTTGGTCTGCGCTTGTGCGAGTCGTTGGCGCGTCCATGAACAAAGGGTTCCTCTTGCGATAGATACGGGTGATTCACGCCTCACGCGCGACGATCATCAGCATACAGCGTATTCATGCGGACGCTTAGAAGCGTCGCCGAAATAAGGTCGGGCCCGCTGGCCACGCACCCGGCAATCGCCACGGCGCACAATTCCGAGGTATGCCGCAAGTCGGTGCGTCAATGCACGATTCAATCGCTTTTAAAACATATGTGGTGCACCCCGCTTTTTTATCGCCGATATTCCGCGCTCTGCTCTTCCCATCAATCAACGACCTGCGACCACGCAGGTCGTTGGCATACCCCTTGCGTATTCGAAAGACGAATTCGTCAGTACCCAAACGAATTTTCGATTCGACAACCGTCATCCATCGATCGCGCGCATTCGAAGCGTTGTGCGCCGACGTAACCACCACGAAGGGGGGGCTTTTCATGTCAGTCCGTCTCAACCGCAGCGATTTGGGCCAGTCGAAGCAGCGCGGCGTCGTCACGTTCCTGCGCACGTGCGCATTCGCGCTCGTTGCCGCCGTCAGCGTAAGCCATGCCGCGCATGCGGCGAGCGCCGAGGAAATCAAGGCACGCGGCTATCTGAGCGTCGCGACCGAGGACGACTACACCCCGTTCGAATTCGTCGCCGACGGCAAGAACACCGGCTACGACAACGACCTGCTCGCGCTCGTGCGCAAGAAAATCGGCGTCGACGTGAAGCAGCAGGTCATGCCCTGGTCCGGCATTCTTCCCGGCGTGACGACGGGCAAGTACGACATGGCGCTGACCGCCGTGCTCGTCACGGACGAACGCAAGAAGACTTTCGATTTCGCATCGCCGACGTGCGAAGCCGTCACGTTCTACGCGGTGAAGAAGGGCTCGACAATCAAGAGTCCGGACGACCTCGTCGGCAAGGTGGTCGGCGCGGAAACCGGCAGTGCGATGCTCGCGGACCTCAAGCTCTTCAACGAGGAACTGAAGAAGAAGCATGGCGGCAACGGCCTCAAGCAGATTGTCGAGTATCAGTCTTATCCGGAGGCGTATCAGGATCTGGGTCTCGGACGCGTCGATGCCGTGGCCAACACGCAGATCAGCCTGAACTCGCTCGTGAAGACGAGGCCGGATACCTTTGTTGTCGGCCAGGCAATCGGCAAACCGACCTATATCGCGTGGGCGGTAAAGAAGGGCAACAGCGACGTGCTGAAAATGGTCGATGCCGCGCTACTCGAACTGCGTAAGAGCGGCGAGATGTACCAGCTCCAGCAGAAGTGGCTGGGCGCGACCTATAAAGACATGCCGCCGTCGGTCAACTGATGTCTTTCTGATCGCTCATCGATGAACGCCTTCGATTACTGGAGCATCACTCAGGGCGCGCTGGCGACCGTGGTTCTGTCGGTCTCCAGCATCGTGCTCGGCGTGCCGCTGGGCCTCGGCCTCGCGCTGATCCGCTGGGCGCGCGTGCCGTTTCTGAACCGTGTCGTGATCGCGTACGTGAGCCTCATCCGCTCGTGTCCCGCGGTGACGCTCACCTTGCTGATTTTCTTCGCACTGCCGCAGTTCGGCATCTCGCTGGACCCGACGCCCGCTGCGATTCTCGCGCTCACCATCAGCACCGCCGCCTTCAATTGCGAAATCTGGCGTGCCGCGCTGATGAATTTTCCGCGCGACCAATACGACGCCGCCCTCGCCTTCGCGATGCCGCGCGCGCTGCGCTTTCGCCGCATCGCGCTGCCGCAGATCTGGCGCGCGAGCCTGCCGGGGCTCGTCAACGAAATGACCTTGCAGATCAAATCGACGCCCGCCGTCGCGGTGATCGGCATTGTCGAGATCACGCGTGCCGCGCTGCGCGTCGGCGCGCGCACCTATGATCCGCTGCCGCCTTTTATCTTCGCACTCGTACTGTATGGGCTGATCGTGTTCGTGCTGATCCGGGCGCAGCGCATCATCGAACGGCGTCAGCCGCTGGAGGCACGCCCATGATCGACTCTTTTACGATCGTCTGGCAGCAACGCGCGGACGTGCTTTCCGGTCTGCTCGACACGCTCGGGCTGCTTGCGGTCGCCGCCGTCGCATCGCTCGTCTTCGGTGCATTGCTCGCGCCTGCGCTTATGTCGAAGCGACCCGCCATCGCGCGGATCGCAACGCTTTATGTCGATGCGATGCGCTGTGCGCCGTTTCTGCTGTTCGTTTATCTGATCTACTTCGGCCTGCCCACGGCTGGCATTCGCCTGTCCAACTGGTGGGCCGGCGCAATCGCGCTGGTTCTCTACAACACCGCCTACATGGCCGAGTTGTTACGCGGCGCATGGGCCGGCTTGCCGACGCCGATGATCGAAGCGGCGTCCGCTTACGGCTTTCACGGCTTCAGCCTGGTTCGCCGCATCATCCTGCCGCAGGTCTTTACCGTCGCCTTGCCGATGATCGGCAACCAGCTCGTGCAGATCGTGAAGGACAGCGCGTTCCTCACGGTGATCGCGGTCGGCGAACTGACGCATCAGATGAACGGCATTCAGGCCACCTATTTCATTCCGTTCGCCGCGTTCGCCACGGCCGTGCTGCTGTACTGGGCCATCTGCCTCGTGATCGAAGGCGGAAGCGGACTCCTGTCGCGATTTGCCGAGGAACGCAGAGCATGAATCTTTCGAATGACGTCCCGCCCGCCATCAGGCTCGCAGCCGATGCCGCCGCACCTTCGGCCGGCGTCGCCGGCAATGCGGTGCGCTCCGCGGCGGACACCGTCCTGCAACTCAACGGCATATCGAAGTCGTTCGGCGAGAACTGCGTGCTGCGCGATGTGTCGCTCACGGTGCACAAGGGCGAAACGGTGTGCCTGCTCGGGCCGTCGGGTTGCGGCAAGTCCACGCTCCTGCGCTGCGTGAACTGGCTCGAGATTCCCGATGCGGGCACGGTCTACGTGTCGAATCAGCGTATGGGCGTGCGCGAAGGCTCGGCAATCAAGCTGCGCGATGCCGAGCTCGCCCGTTCGCGTGCGCGCATCGGCATGGTGTTTCAGCACTTTGCGCTGTGGCCGCATCTGACCGTGCTGCAGAACGTAATGGAAGCGCCGTTGTATGTGCTGAAGCGTCCGCGCGACGAAGTGCGCGCGCAAGCCGAGCGTCTGCTCGAACGCGTCGGACTGGCGGGCAAGATGGATGCGTTTCCGTCCCGTCTCTCGGGCGGGCAGAAGCAGCGCGTGGGCATTGCGCGCGCGCTCGCGATGAATCCGGATATCCTGCTCTTCGACGAACCGACCAGCGCGCTCGATCCGATGCTCGTCGGCGAAGTGCTGAACGTGATGCGCCTGCTCGCCCAGGAAGGCGCGACGATGGTGATCGTCACGCACGAAATGGAGTTCGCGCGGCAGGTGGCGAGTCGCATCGTATTCATGGATGCGGGCCAGGTGATCGAGACCGCACCTCCCGAGCAGTTCTTCAGCGCGCCGCAGACTCCGCGCGCGCGGCAGTTCCTCGCGCGCTTCCGTGCACCGCATCTGCCGGGCGACGAGTGGAATCAGGCTTCGAAGCTGCACGATTGACGCGTGAGGCAAAGACGCTCATCGCATTGATGAGCGTCCTCCTGGCGTCGTCAATGCAGGCTGATTTTCGGAGGATTCATGCGTCATGCCACTGCAACCGACGCATGCATAGTCTCTCATTGCGGCGCGACCATGTCCGCCGCCTGCTTTACTTCGCCATCCTTATACTTACCCCACGTCGCCGCCAGTTCGCTCATCGAGCACGGATCGCAATCGTATTCGGGTAGCGTGTCCGGATCCCAGTGATTGAAGCGGTCGACGCCGCGCACCAGCGTCGCGCGGCGGCGGCCCGTGGTCGACTTGACGTGCGCCGGCACATAGAAGAACGCGAAGCCGATGCGCCGGTCGTCCGAACGGTTCGGCAGCGAACTGTGCGCGGTGCGTTCGTGATGCATCGAGAATTCGCCGGGCTGCAGCGGCATTTCCACCGCGAGGTTCTCATCGATGCCCACGAGCGTCTGCCCCTTCGCGAGCATGTTGTCCGCCGCATACGTTTCCACGTGCTTGAGATCCGGGCCGCTGTGCGAGCCGGGCAGCACGCGCAGCACGCCGTTCACCGAATTCGCGGGAGTAAGCGCGACCCAAACGGTCACCTCCTCGTGCGGCGTGAGGCCGAAGTACGTCGAGTCCTGATGCCACGACACATAGCGCGGATCGCGCCCGTTCTTCGCGAAGATCGACGCGCCGAACAGCATGATGTCCGGTCCGATCAGATCCTCGACCGCATCGAGAATGGCCGGATGGCGCCCAAGGTCGACGATCGCGGGCAACGCGAGATGACCCTTTATTTTCAGCGTCCTGTTGACGTCCTCGCCGGAGGTCGCCTCATAGTGCTCGATGACGCGGCGATACTCCGCCGCCTGCTCCGCGTCGATCGCGCGCATCGGGTAGACGTAGCCGTGCTGTTTGAAATGCGCTACCTGGTCTTCGGTCAAGTGCTTCGTCATGAACGTTCCTTCGGAGTGGTTCGATCGGAGAGTGGTTTCCTAACAATTCGCCTGATGAGGCCGCGTCGAACGCGTCATCGAAGCGACTTGCGCGTCGCTTCATGCACTATGCGCGCGACGCGCAACACGCCTTCGTCGGTGCCGCGCCCGCCGATCACCGACATGCCGACGGGCGCGCCGTCGAACGTCGTCCACGGCATGCTCACCTGCGGCAGACCCGCGAGGCCCGCGACACACAACATCTGCTGCGAACGGGCGCGCGTGTGATCGACCGCTTGCGCCGAAGCATCGGCGCGCGGCGCGACGCCGGGCACCGTCGGCACGAGCCAGTAGGTACCCGGCGCGAGCGCTTCGGCCATCGCGCGGTTCGCTTCGACCCGCACGCGCTGCGCATCGGCGATCTGCTCGCGCGTGACGGTCAGGCTCGCCGCGAAGCGCGCGCCCACATCGGCGCCGAAGCTCGATGCATGCTCGCGTGCCCAGTGTCCGTAACGTTGCGCGATTTCCGCCGCCTGAAGCACGCGAAACGCTTGCGCCCATTGCGCGAGCGACGCATCCGGCGAAACGAACGACACGTTGTCGCCGAGCGCTTGCAGCGATGCTTCGAAACGCGTCGCGACTTCCGCATCAGCGCACGCGAGCAGGTTGCGCGGAACGCGCAGCGTGAACGGTTCGCCATCCCAGGTAACGATACTGCGCGCCAGAACTTCGAACACGTCTGCGAGCGTGCGCGCATCGCGCGCAAACCAGCCCACCGTATCGAAGCTGTGCGCCAGCGTGAGACAGCCGTCCCCCGCAATGCGGCCGTGCGTCGCGCGCATGCCCCAGATGCCGCAGTAGCTCGCGGGCAAACGCACGGAGCCGCCGCAATCGGTACCCATCGCGATATCCGCGTGTTGCGCCGCGACCGCCACCGCCGAGCCAGAAGACGAGCCTCCGGGAATGCGCGCCGCGTCCGCGGGATTCACGGGCGTGCCGTAATGCGCGTTCACGCCTGCGAGGCTGTAGGTCAGTTCATCGGTGAGCGTCTTGCCGATCCATTGCACGCCTTCTTCGAGCAACGCCCGAACCACCAGCGCGGTGCGCGCGGCAACCGGCTGCGCGGCGCGCCAGGCGAGGTTCCCGCTGCCTGTGCGAAGCCCTGCGATATCGAACACATCCTTCACGGCGAGGCTGCGGCCCACGAGCTTTGTGCCCGTGCGCGGCGGCAACGCGGCGGCGGGCAGCGCATCGAATCCATCGGCGACGAATGCTCCGTGCAGGCCCGGTTGAAGCAACCCGTTTCTCGTCATGACGGGTCCATCCAGCTCACATGCGCGGCCACGACTCGCCATTGACCGTCGAGGCGCACCCATGTCTGCGACTGACGCCCGACGCGCGCCTCACCCTTGCGCGAGAATGTGATGTTGGCGACGGCGAAGTCCGTGCCGAACGTCGTCACCGAGCGGTCGATGACCGTGCGCATCAGGCCCTTGCCCGGACGCATTGCGCGAAACTCGCGGATCGCGTCGTAGCCTTGCAGATTTTCCGTCGCGCCGTAGCGCAGCGTGTGCGGGCTATTCCAGAAGAGCGTGTCGAGCACGGGCACGTCGTTGGTCGTGAGCGCCTGCTCGTATTCGTCGAAGCCGGCCTCGACGGCAGCGAGCGTCGCCGGATCGTTGATCGTTTCGGAAGTCATGATGGGTCGGCCGGTAAATTCTTCACCGCGCGCTCGAACAGTTCGCGCGGCGCAGTGTAAAGGCCGCGCCCGAGCAAGCCCGTGCGTCCGTCGGCGCCGATCATCGCGATGGCGGCGAGCGGCGCAATGCCTTCCTCGACGACGCGCGCGGCATCGAGCACACCGGGCAAGCGTTGAAATGAGGGATGCGGTTCCGTGTGGATGCGCGACTGCTTTTCGCGCCAGCCAGCGGGCAGATATGCTTCGAAGGCTTGCGCGGGTTCCGCTGCGAATGCGAGCGCTTGTGCGCCGAAGCCAGCCGCATCGATCACACCGCTGTCGCCGGTGAGCCGCGCTGCGATGGCATGCTGTTGCGGATCGAGGCGCGGACCTTGTGGCGCGTCTGCTTCAGCGGTGAACCAATGCGAAGGCGAACCTGCAAGCCGGATGCCCACGCGCTCGCCGTTGCCCGCCAACGCCACCACGAGCGTCGATGCCGATGCCGATGCCGATGCCGATGCCGATGCCGCCGAAAGCATCAGCTTGCAAGCGGCCATCCACAGCGTAAGAAAGAACAGCGGCGTTTGCGCGAGCATCCCGTCGATATCCGCCTGATCGACTCGCGGCGCGAGCAACGAGCGCAACACGGCGGTTGCGCTCGTCGTGCGCGCATGCAAATCGTCGCCGCCTTCGATGCCGGCTTGCGCCAGTGGAAAGAGTCCGATCGGGCCTTGCGCCAGCGCGCCGCTCAAAGCAGGCGCGAGCACTTCGTCACGCCACTTCAATCGTTCGATGATGCGCCCATCGCGGCCGCCAAAGCGGATCTGCGGACCCGCGCCGCTGCCGAGCAGCGACCATGCGCGCGACGTTTGATCGCTCGCATCCGATACTTCAACCAGCATCGTGCGCGGCGAGATCACCGCGGCGAGCGGCGTCACCACGCCGTACGATTGCGCGCTTTCGAGCCGCACTTCGCCTTGCGCGATCAAACGTTCGGCGTGCGCTTCATCTTTCGCCCAGCCTTCGTACAGGCAGCACAAGACCGCCGACGAGAGCACCGGCGCCGATGGCTCGCGTGCATCGTCGAACGGCGGTCCTGCATGAAGCAGCGTGAATTCGGGCAGCTTCACTGCTTCGCGCGCCGCGACGACGCCGCTCCATCGCGGACGCACCGCGTGCATCCGGCTCAGCGCACGCGCATTGGCATCCGTGCGCATGGCTCAACGGCTCCCGAAGCTGAAGACGCCGCGCAAGCGCGACCACAGCATCTTCCAGACCAGATTGCCCACGTCGAGCGGTGCGTTCTTCGGTTGAGGACGCAGCGCGGGTCGCGGTTCGACGCGCGGCTGCGGCGTGAGCGTCGGCACTGGTTCGACGACAGGCTGCTTACTCACGAAGGATTCCGCCGCAACTTCGACGACAGGCGGCGTCGCGACAGCAGGCTCAAGCGTCGGCTCGGCCCCGGCCGGTTCCGTATCGGCGACGCTCACCGGCCACGCTTCATCGAGCTTCGCCCGCAGATTCCCCGCGAACGCTTCCGTCATGCGCGTCGCCAGTTCCTTGACGATGCCGCCGCGCGAGAATTGCGCGAGGCTGCCGCCAATCGTGTAATCCACCTTCACGTCGACGCGCGTCTCGCTCGCCGTCACCGCTTCGAGCGAAAACGATGCCACGCCCTTCACGCGCGACGAACTCTTGCGATCCACACCGGTCCCCGTAATGCTGCCGCGATACTGCTCATCGTCGAGCTTCATCTCGCCGTCGCCCGCGAAGGACGCGACGATCGGCCCGAGCTTGACCGTCATGGCGAGCTTGAGCAGGCCGTTCTCGACCGGCGCCGTGAGCGACGCGCCCGGCAGGCACGCGACAACCTCCGGCGTATCGTGAAAGCGCGCCCACACGGCGTCGCGCGGATACGGCACGGTGAAACTTTGTTCGATTTCCATTGCGTATAGGTCCGTATTCGATGGTTCAGGCCGCCACCGCAACCGATGCGAGCGGCGCCGTTGCACGGGCGCGTCGCGCATCGAGCACGCGTCGAATCGCGCGCACGATGCCCACATAGCCCGTGCAACGGCACAGATTGCCGGACAGTTCGAGACGCACGCGCGCGTCGTCGGCATCGGGCAAGCGGGTGACGATGTCGCGCGCCGTCATCAGCATGCCCGGCGTACAGTAGCCGCATTGCAGCGCGTGTTCCGCCGTGAAGGCCGCGCGCAGCTCGTTCATGGTGGCGTCGTCGTCGAAGCCTTCGATGGAGCGCACCGTGCTGCCCGCGCAACTGATTGCGGACGTGATGCACGAGCGCGTCGGCACGCCGTCCACGTCGATCGTGCACGCGCCGCACACGCCCTGCTCGCAGCCAATGTTGGTCCCGCACAGCATGCGTTGTTCGCGCAGAAAATCCGCGAGACTCGTGCGCGGCTCCACGCGATCCACGACCTTCGATTGATTGACGATCAATTCGATCGTCTTGATGAATGTGTCGCTCATGATGCGTTCCCGCCCTGATTGCGAATGATCGCCGCCGCGCGCACGAGCGCGACGCGATGCACCTGATGTTCGTAAGTCCCCGCTTCGACGCCCGCTGCTTCGAGATGCGCGTCGTAGGCGTGCGTGTCCGGATCGGCGTCGTCGATGAGCGCGCGGGCGTCGTCGATCGCATACGGCGGCCCGTCGACTGCGCCGATCACGGCGCGGCACGCGCCTCGCGCCGTGTCGTCGACGAACACGGCGATCGCTTCCGCGAACTCGCCCGGCTTGCGATTGAACTTGTAGTAGCTCCAGCGCGCATTGGCCGAAAGACGCTTGAAGCGCACGCCGGTGAGAATCTCGTCGGGTTCGAGCGACGTCGTGAACGCCCCCGACATCCAATCGCGACTGGCGACGACGCGCGCGCCGTTCGCACCCGCCACAAGAAACTCCGCATCGAGCGCGCGCATCGTGTTGATCCAGTCGGCGGCGGGATCGGCATGCGCGAGACTGCCGCCGAGCGTGCCGCGATTGCGCACCGCGCGATACGCGATGCCGCGCGCGACGTATGGCATCAGTCCGCGCGTGCCGGTTTCGATCCTGCCGTCCTCGATTTCCGCGTGCGTGATGCACGCGCCGAGCGTGACGACATCGCCTTCGATCCCACATGCGCGCAATGCCGCGATGCCGCGCAGATCCACGAGCATCTCCGGCTGCGCGAGACGCAGGTTCATCATCGGCCCGAGCGACTGGCTGCCGGACACGAACTTGGCCATGCCCTCGTTGGGCGTGACGAGCGCGATCGCTTCGTCACAGGCGAGCGGCTTTGCGTAGTCGTAGGTGGCGGCCTTCATGCGGTCATTCCTTTGAGCGCGCTCGCTTGCGTTTCACGCTGCTTCGCGAGCGCTTCGACAATCAGGCGCGGCGTGATCGGCAACTGATCGATGCGCACGCCGAGTCCACGCAGCGCGTCGTTCACGGCATTGGCGATCGCAGCGGGCGGTCCGATCGCGCCGCTTTCGCCGATCCCCTTCTGCCCAAACTCCGTATAAGGCGCGGGCGTTTCCATGTGGTCGATGCGGATTGCCGGCACCTCGGTCGCGCCGGGCAGAATGTAGTCCGCGAGCGTCGAGGCGAGCGGCTGACCGTCCTCGCTATACGGCATCGCCTCGTAGAGCGCCGTGCCGATGCCCTGCGCCGCGCCGCCATACACCTGACCGTCGACAACCATCGGATTGATCAGCACGCCGCCGTCCTCGACGATCGCGTAGTCGAGAATCTCGGTCTGACCGAGCGCGGGATCGACCGCGACGACCACTGCGTGACACGCGTAGCTGAAGGTGCCCGAATCGCGTTTCGCCTGATACGACGTCGACACTTCGAGCCCGCGCGGATCGACATCGTGCGGCAACAGTTGCGGCGCGAGATACCACGTGCGCGCGATTTCCTTCAGCGTGCGGCGCGCGTCCTTGCCGACGACCGCGCCGTTTTCCCAGCGCACCTCGTTCAACGGCTCGTCGAGCAGATGCGCGCCGATCTTCATCAGGCGCTCTTTCAGCTCTTTCGACGCGCGGCCCACCGCGCCGCCCGCCATCACGATGGAACGCGAGCCCCACGTGCCGGTGGAATACGGCGTGATGCCCGTATCGCCGAGCACGATGCGCACGCGGTCCGTATCGATGCCCAGCACTTCGTGCGCGATCTGCGCGAGCGTCGTCTCCATGCTCTGGCCGTGCGAATGCACGCCCGCACGTACTTCGAGCACGCCGTCGGGCGTGAGGCGAATCACGGCGGGCTCATGGCCCGGCACCATCGGAATGCCCCAGCCGTGATACACCGACGTGCCGTGCGCGCCCTGCTCGCAAAAAATCGACATGCCGAAGCCGACACGCCGTCCGTCCGGCTCGCCGCGACGCTGGCGCGCGCGCACCGCGGGAAGATCGATCGCGGCCATTGCGCGGCGCACCGCTTCGGGATAGTCGCCGCTGTCGAAGTGCTTGTTCGTAATGTTGTCGTAGGGCATTTCGTGCGGCCCCACGAGACTGCGCAAGCGCACTTCGTATGGCTCGATGCCCGCTTCCACCGCGATCGCGTCCATGATGGTTTCGATCGCATAGCACACGCCCGTTCGCGCAACGCCGCGATACGGCAGGATCGGCGGCTTGTTGGTCGCGACCGACCACGTGCGGCAACGAAACCGCTCCATCTTGTACGGCCCCGGCAGAATGCTGCCGACCTGCGCGGCCTCCAGACAGGCGGAGAACGGATACGACGAATACGCGCCCGAATCCACATGCGCCTCGCAATCGATCGCCAGCAGGCGGCCGTCGCGATCCGCGTAGCCGGCAATGTCGTAATCGTGTTCCCGGCAGTTGGCGTTCGCCGTCAGTTGCTCGCGCCGATCCTCGATCCAGCGCACGGGCCTTTCCAGTTGCATAGCGAGCCAGCCGCAGCACACTTCCTCGGGCAGCAGGATGCCCTTGTAGCCGAAGCCGCCGCCGACGTCCGGCGCGATCACGCGCACCTGGCCTTCGTCGAGGCCCAGACACTCCGCGAGACCCGTGCGCGTAATGTGCGGCATCTGCGCGGACGTGTGCACGATCAGTTGCGAGAGCCTGCGATCCCAGTGCGCGACCACGCCGCGCCCTTCCATCGGCGCCATGCTCTGACGCGCGGTGCGCAGCTTGCGATGCACGCGGATCGGCGCATCGCGGCGAATCGCTTCGAGGTCGACCTCGGGTTTCGCGTCGACGAACGTTTCCAGGAAGACGTTGTCGCCCCAGTGTTCATGCACCAGCGGGGAGCCTTTGCCGCGCGCATCGAGCATGTCGACCACCGCGGGCAGTTCCTCGAAATCGACGAACACCTGCGCGGCGATGTCTTCCGCTTCGGCGCGCGTCGCGGCCACGCACATCGCGATCGGCTCGCCGACCTGACGCACCTTGCCGCTCGCGAGCACGGGCTGCTGCGAACTCTTGAAGCCAGGCAGACCCGAATTCGCGACGATGGGCCGCACGCCTTCGAGATCGGCGAGCGTATAGATCGCGTTTGCGAACGCTTGCGGCTTCTCGATGCCGACGATATGCCCATGCGCGATCGGGCTGCGCACGAACGCCACATCGACCATACCGACCATGCGGATGTTGGGCACGTATTCGCCGCGTCCGTGCATGAAGCGCTCGTCTTCCTTGCGCGCCAGCGAGGCGCCGATGCCTTGCGGCCTGTTGACGTCGCTGCGTTTCTGCGGACGTTTGATCATCGTGTTGGGCCTCGCGTCATTCACGCGGCGCGCGCGAGCGGCAGCGTCGGCGAGACGGCGTCGTGACGCACGCCGTCTCGCAAGCAGAACAGGGGCGACAGCATGCGGTCGGTGATGACTTGCGTGCCTTCGTTGTCCTCCAGCACCCAGCGGCCGCGCCGGTCGTCGAGCACGCTGATGTCGGCGCCGCGTCCCACCTGCAATGTGCCGATGGTGTCCTCCATGCCGACCATCTGCGCGGCATGACAGGTCGCCATCGCGACGACGTGATTCAGCGGCAGGCCGAGCGCGAGCATGCTCGTCATCGCGCTGACGAGACTGAACTGGGTGCGGCCGAGGAATGAATGTTCCTCGTCGGGATGGCTATCGGGCGTGCCGGCGGGTGCCGGAACGTGCGTGTTGTAGCCGTGCATGTCGGCGCCGAGCGTGTCGGGCACGACGCCCTCTTCGAGCACGACGCGCGCCGTTTTGAAGCTGAAGTGCGAGCCGTGACCGACGTCGATCTTCAGACCGTGCGCAACCGCTTCATGCACCAGCGGATGCAGTTTCCCGTTCTCCTCGACGAAACCGCCCGGATGGCGGCTGAACGGATGCGCGAGAATATCGCCGGGCTTGAGCGTCTCCACGACCTGATTGAAGATCGAATCGGCTTGCACAGGCAGGCCGCCGCTTTCGGGCTTTGGCCACAACTGGCCGAAGTGGATATACAAGGGCAATTCCGCCGCACGGCCGATCTTCGCAGCGATCTTCATCACGTCGAGACCCCAGCGCGCAAAGCCGCCGATTTCCGCATGCGCCTTGATGCCCTTCACGAGATCGGGATTCGCGCGGATCGACTTGATGGTCGCGTCGGCGTCGAGGCAATCTGGACGATACAGGTCCGGGTAATAATGGCCTTCCAGACCGCCGACGAGATAAGCGGAGATATAAGCAAGCACGCGCGTGGCCGAGCGCTCCACCACGTAGTGCCGGAACCCGGGAATCGTGATGCAGCTTGGACCGCCCTGATCGACAATGGTCGTCACGCCGGACTGCACGCCGCACTGGTCCGCGTTCAGGCCAAAGCGTCCGGTGACGTACTGATACACATGGCCATGTGTATCGATGAGGCCTGGCAGCACCAGCTTGCCGCTGCAATCGATCTGTTCGGCGTGCGGCGCCAGGCTCGCGAGATCGGCGCCGATCGCGGCGATGACGCCGTTGTCCACGAGAACGTCGAGGGCTGCGTCGATTTTCTGGGCGGGGTCGATCACGCGGCCCCCTTTGAGCAGAACTTGTGACATATACGGTACGATAAATGTCCGGTTGGAGATGCGTGGTGTACCGCAAATTGTGTGCCGGTTTTTTGGCGAGCCGGTCAAATAGACAATTTCCTTTTTAGAACAACCATTTACAAATTCGATTCGTCTCGATGCGTGCCGTACCACGCAAATCCAGAAAGGCATGCGCACCAATTCGGAGAGCGGGCGCCAGGCCGCGCACCTCGAACACCCATCATGCCTTGTTATGGTGATTTGTTGGTGTACCTCTTAATTTGCGACGGGTCATCGATTCGGCCTAGAATGGCGCAGAGAAAGTGCGCCGCGATTGTTATGCGCGCACGCGCCCATGCTCGTTTATTTTCTGACCCGAGATCGTTCATATGCGAACCACCACTACCGAACATATCGACATTCAAAGTATCCGCGCAGAGCTCGCCGAACGGCAGGCACGCTCGCCTCTGTTTTCGCGGCCGGGTTTTCTCATTCGCCGCATGCATCAGATCCACACCTTTCTGTTCGCGCAGGAAACGAGCGAGTTCAACATCACACCCGTGCAGTACAGCCTGCTCACCGCGCTCGATTCGTTGGGCGAGATGGACCAGAACACACTCGCGATCGAAGTCGGGCTGGAGCGATCCAGCGTCGCGGAAGTGATTCCGCGCCTGACAGCGCGCGGTCTCGTAAGCCGTACGCAGGCCGAGCACGACAAGCGACTGAGGCTCGTCAAGCTCACGCCGGCAGGAAAGCGCCTCGTGAAGAAAATGGCGCAGGCCGTGCAGCGCGCGCACGATCGCACCATCGAGCATCTATCGCCCGTCGAGCGCGATGTGTTCATGCTGCAAATGATCCGCCTCGTCGAGGCGAACAACTCGGATAACCTCGTGCCCTTCCGTCTGCCGGACAGCCAGTTGCTCGCGCAGGACGAAAGTTCGGTCGATGTAACCTGAGATCGGCGCCTCGCTGCGGATGCCTAACCAATTTAGATGGTGCACCATCGATGGTTTCAGGCGCACCAGATCGAACGCATTGCACCACCGTATGACACGGAGGTCGGCTTGAAACGGGCGTAAGGACACTGGCACGAATATCGCATTGAACGCCTCCACGTATTCCTGGAACCCGTTCGATGCCATCTGAATTCTCCGCCGTAGCCAACCCGCTGAACCCTTCACGCGGGACGCGCGGCATGGCCGTGGCGCCTCATTCGCTCGCGTCGCAAAGCGCGCTCGCCGTGCTGCGCGAAGGCGGCAACGCAGTCGAGGCGATGATCGCCGCCGCCGCGACCATCGCGGCGGTTTATCCGCACATGAACAGCATCGGCGGCGACGGCTTCTGGCTGATCTCGCGGCCCGGCCATGCACCGGTCGGCATCGAGGCATGCGGCGCGGCGGCTCAGCGCGCGAGCATCGACGCCTATCGCGCGCGTGGCTACGACGCGATTCCGCCGCGCGGACCGCTCGCGGCGAACACGGTCGCGGGAACCGTCTCCGGTTGGGAATTCGCGCGACGCTTTTCCAACGACGCGCTCGGTGGACGCATACCCGTATCGCGTCTACTCGAAGACGCCATTCACTACGCGAAGCACGGCATTCCGGTGACGCGCAGCCAGTCCGCATGCATCGCTGCAAAACGCGGCGAGCTGGAGCACGTGCCGGGTTTCGCGGAAACATTCATTCCCGGCGAGCGTTCGCCGCAAACCGGCGAACGCTTCGTCAACGCGCGCCTCGCCGCGACGCTGCAACGCCTCGCCGACGCGGGCTTCGACGACTTCTATCGCGGTGATCTCGCACGCAGTATCGCAAGCGATCTCGCGTCGCTCGAAACACTGCTCACGCTCGATGACCTGGAACGTCATCGTGCACGCCAACGCATGCCGCTCGCGCTCGAACATTCGCTCGGCACCGTCTACAACATGCCGCCGCCGACGCAGGGCCTGGTATCGCTGCTGATTCTCGGCGTACTCGACCGTGTGCTTACCGGCGACATGGACCCGCTCGGCGCCGCGTTCGTGCATGCGTGCGTCGAGTCGACCAAGCTCGCGTTCAGAATCCGCGACGAGCACGTGACCGATCCCGACTACATGCTCATCGATCCTCAAGCGACGCTCGAACCTGCGGCGCTCGACGCAATGGCGCAACGCATCTCGATGACGCAAGCCGCGCCGTGGGGCAACGGACGCGGCCCCGGCGACACCGTGTGGATGGGCGTCATCGATAAGGATGGCGTCGCGGTCAGCTTCATTCAGAGCATCTATCACGAGTTCGGCAGCGGGATCGTGCTGCGCGAATCGGGCGTCAACTGGCAGAACCGTGGATGCAGCTTCGCGCTGAATCCGTCCGCGACGAATCCGCTGATGCCGGGCCGTCGTCCGTTCCACACGCTCAACCCGGCGCTCGCCCAGTTCGCCGACGGCCGCACGATGGTCTACGGAAACATGGGCGGCGACGGTCAGCCGCAATCGCAGAGCGCGGTGTTCTCGCGCATCGCGCGCTTCGGCTGGAATCCGCAGGCCGCGATCGACGCGCCGCGCTGGCTGCTCGGCCGCACCTGGGGCCAGTCGACCGATTCGCTGAAGCTCGAAGCGCGCTTTTCCGCGCAGACCATCGATGCATTGCGCGCGCTCGGCCACGACGTCGAAGTGCTCGCTGCCTACGACGAAGCGATGGGTCACGCCGGCGCGATCGTCCGCCATGCCGACGGCCTGCTCGAAGCCGGATGCGACCCGCGCAGCGACGGCGGAGCGGCGGGCTGGTGACGCGTTCCCCTTTCAAACTCGAGAGACCGATCATGAACACACGCACACAGACGCTGCACGACGAGACCACCGTAGGCGCCCCGAGCGTCGCGGCGCACAACCGCTGGCTGCAGCTCGTGCTCGGCCTCGTCTGCATGATGGCGATCTCCAGCCCGCAATACGTGTGGACACTCCTGACCAGGCCGCTAGCGGCGAAGCTCGGCGTTGCGCTGCCGGAATTGCAGATAACGTTCTCGCTGCTCATCATCCTGCAGACGTTCTTCTCGCCGTTTCAGGGCAAGCTGATCGACCGCTTCGGTCCGCGTCTGCTGATCTCGCTCGGAACGGTGATGTCGGGCCTGAGCTGGGTGCTTGCGTCGATGGCGACGAGCGCGTCGATGCTCTATCTCACCTACGGCCTCGTCGGCGGACTGGGAACGGGCATCGTCTATGTCGGCGTGGTCGGTCTGATGGTGCGCTGGTTCCCCGACCGGCGCGGCTTCGCGGCAGGCGCGGTGGCGGCGGGCTACGGCATGGGCGCGATCGTGACCACGTTCCCCATTTCGATTTCTCTCGCAACGCGCGGCATCGACGGCACATTGTGGATATTCGGCATCGCCTTTGCGGTGGTTGGTTTCATCGCGTCGCAAGGATTGCGCACGCCGGGCAATGTTGCGCCCGCGTCGAGCGAATCGAGCCGCGCGCACGTGCCGAACCTGCGCCCGTCGCAGATTCTGAAGACGCCGATCTTCTGGCTGATGTTCGCGATGATGACGATGATGTCCACCTCGGGTCTCATGGTGACCTCGCAGATGGCGACTTTCGCCGCCGACTTCGGGGTGACGAAAATACTCGTGTTCGGCATGGCGGCGCTGCCCCTCGCACTGACCATCGACCGCTTCACGAACGGCGTCACGCGTCCGCTGTTCGGCTGGGTGTCGGACCGGTTCGGCCGCGAGAATACGATGTGCATCGCGTTCGCGCTCGAAGGCGTGGCGATGGCGCTATGGCTGCTCACGCGCGACAACGCCGTGCTGTTCGTGCTGCTCTCGGGCGTCGTGTTCTTCGGCTGGGGCGAGATTTTCTCGCTGTTTCCGTCGACACTGACCGACACTTTCGGCACCCGCCACGCCACCGAGAACTACGGCTGGCTGTATATCTCGCAAGGAATCGGGTCGATCTTCGGCGGGCCGCTCGCCGCGCTCATGCATCAACGCGCGGGCAGCTGGACGCCGGTGTTCGGCGCAGCGATCGCGTGCGACATCCTTACCGCCGTACTCGCGCTGCTCGTGCTCAAGCCCCTGCGCGCGCGGTTTCTGGCTGCGATTCGATAACGATGGTCGAGAAGCGGCACGTCGATCGGCCGGTCGACATATACGGCTAAGGCACCGGCGTCTTCGGCAAATGACGCTGGTAATACGGACCGATCGCGAGCGGCGACATCTCCCGCGTGATCGAGCGTGTCGAAAACCGACGGAGAAGGCGGCGCAGAGCATTCCACGACAAGCCGCCCGCCCGACCCAGTGCGGTCGCCTATCCTGCTCAAAGCGATTGCAAGGCGAGCACGATGCCCGCACCCAACGCAATAAGAAAGATTGCCGCGCCGCTTGTCCGTCGACGATTGAGCCCGGTCCAGAGCACCACGCCCGTGAGCGAAAGCAGCACGAGGCTTCCCGCCATCGAATCCGCCAGCAGTATCCAGCCTGCTCGCGCGCCTTCCGCCCGGTGCAGACCTTCCAGCGTGTTGATGATGCCTTGATCGCGGCGTTCCACGTCGATTGTGTTGCCGCCCTTCCAGTATTCGGCGCTGAGCAGGTAGCTCGGCGCGATGAACCGGATCTGCCAACGCTCGGGTTGCATCACGGACCGGTCTCCCCAGGTTACGGCGTGCGCGGGTTCGCGATTCGCCCGTTCCGCGGGACGGTCCAGTTTGAGTTCCGAGCGCAGCCAGTTCGCCATCTCACGAGGAGACTGGGGAGCCGGATCGGGCACCTGCAAGTGTATCTTCGACACGACAGGCGCGTCGCCAACGCGAATCTTCATGGTCGCGCGATGATTCTGCAGAAAACCCGTCACGCCGAAGAGCAAGCCCAGAACGGCACCCCACAGCCCTATCCAACCGTGAATCCGCCGCAACCATTTGAGAAAGATACCGCGACGGCCCGCTGACTTGCCGCGTTGCGAGCGCGGCTCAGTAGCTGAGGCGCGTGCCTCGTTTGTTTCGGTTAACTGATTATTCATGGTCGGGTTGCCGTTGTATGGGTGGAGTCTAGAAATCGAGCGTGGACGTCAATTCGAGTGTGCGTCCGAGTCCCACACCGAGCTGGTTGGATCCGGCCGCGCTCCAGTACCGCTTGTTCGTGGCGTTCTCGAGATTGGCCTGGAATGAGATACGCTTGCCGTAGACGCGCGTGGAATAGCGCGCGCCTGCCGTCAACAGCGTGTAGCCGCCAATGCTCGCCTGATCCGCACTGTTGACCGGTCGCGGACCGATGTAATACACACCGGCGTTGACCGACAGCCCGGCCAGCACGGGAACGCGGTATTCGGCAAAGAGACTGGCGGTCACGTGCGGCGTGTTCTCTGGCGTCTTGCCGAGCAGCGTAGGGTCGGACGAATCGACCTGTTTGGCGTCGAGATACACTGCGGACGCAGTCAATGAAACGTCCCGTGTCACATCGCCCTGGACAGAAAACTCGACACCGCGATAGCGGGCGTTACCGTCCATCACATAGACGTTGTCGCTGTTGACCTCCGCCGAGGGCTGCCGAAGATTGAACAACGCGAGAGATACGAGCGTATTGCCAGGAAGACGCGTGCGCACGCCCACCTCTTCCTGCCGGCTGACGACCGCCGGCAGTATCTGGTTGGCGTTGTTCGCCGTGGCGGGCGCACTGCCGGCCGATTCCAGCGCCTCGACATAGCTCGCGTAGACGCTCGTATTCGGCGTCAGGCGGAAGCTCACACTGCCCGAAGGGGAAGTCCGGCTGATGTCCGAGTTCGGCGTACCGGCCTGCGACGTGATGTATTCCGAGCGACGCACGCCGGCCACCACCTGGAGTCGCGACGTGAGGTCGATCTGATCGAATGCGTACACTCCGCTATTGCGGATATGTTGCGCGAAAAACTGCTTGGGTGTCCCGCTCGGCGTGAGCTTCGTTACGGGAACGGGATCGTAGAGGTTCTGGCTTGCCGTGAAGAAATTCGTCGTGAAGTCCGGCTGGAACAGCCAGTTCTGCGTGACGCCGACTGTCAGGGTGTGGCCGATCGATCCTGTTTTGAAGTCGCCGTTGACGTCCAGCCGAACATTCTTGTTCTCGTACATCTGGCCATTCTGCTGGCTCGCCTGCAAAGTGCCGGCCCCCGTGGCGACGTTGTACTTCTGGAAGACCCATGCCCAACGGTCGCGACGTGTGATCGACTGGCCGAGAGAAAACGTCGCGCTCCAGTGATCGGAGAACGCGTAGTCGGCGCGGAGCAGCTGCGTATTGGCACTCGCGAGTGTGGGCTGACTGCCGCTGACGAGGAGCTTTGTCGGATCAGGCAGGGCCGGAAGCGAAATGACGCCGTTTTTCGGCGCCAGCGGAACGATACCCGCCTGCTCGACGATGCTCGTTTCGATATGTTCGAAGTCGTACTGGAACTTGAGCTTGCTGTTCACGCGCCAGTCGAACGCCGCGCTGATGAACTTGCGATAGCCGTGGTCACCGTCGATGGGCGTCTCGACGTGTTCGTCCATTGCGTTCACGCGAATGCCGAACTGGTCGTCCGGGCCGAAGCGTCGCGCAATGTCGGCGTGAGCGCCATACGATCCATGCGAATCGCCGAGAAGCGAAATGCTGGTCACGGGGTCGGGGCCCGCCCGTTTGGTCACCATGTTGACGATGCCGGCGGGAACCGTGAAGCCGTAGTACAGCGCGGATGCACCCTTCAATACTTCGACGCGCTCCTTGTCCTCCATCGGCATCCAGATGTTGTTGTCGATCGGAAGCACGCCGTTGAAGTAGAAGCTCGAGCGGTTATCGAGCGGAATGCCGCGGATCGAGATGTTGTCGTACGCGAGGCCGCTCAACTGCTGACGCGTCACACCGGCAACGTTGCGCAGCGCGTCGTAAAGCCCGGTGTCGCCCTGCGCATCCATCACGCCTCGCGTGACGACGTTCACCGTTGCCGGCACATCGAGTGCGTCGAGTCCGCGATAAGGGCCGGTCTCCACGGTCGTGGGAGCAAAGCCCTGCGCCTTCGTGCCTGTCACGCGGACCGGGGCGAGCTGCTGCGGATCGGATGCCGCGGAGGCGTCGGTGGCGGTATCGCCCGTTTCCGCGGTCTCGGCAAAAGGTGGCGAGCCACCGATGATCCCTGCGGCCAGCAGCGCGCTAACCAGCAAACTTCTTGTGTCGAGCAAAGCGACCTTGCTCGCGTTCCTGCGGCGAAACATATACCCCCCGATCAGGCGGACACCGCTCCTCTCACCCATCAAGGTGAGGCACCGGGTGTCGGCCTGTTGTTTTTTAAAGTGCGCATGGTAATACGAATCGTTACCGTTTGCATTTATTCAAATTTTCGTCAATCTGACACATTTGCAGGGCTTTTTTAAAATTACATTTTGCTTTCTTGTTGATTTTCGCTGAACTGTCTGCCGGAGGAACGAACGTCTTTCTCTGCAGGCACTGAGCTATACCGGGCATTACCGATATGGTTAACCATTTTTTGTTATTATGGTTGACCATACAAAACACCGCGCGCCTTCCATGCCGTCGCCACGCTCCCGTCCCATAGCAGCGTTCGCCTACAACTCACCGCCCCTTCCTCTCGCGACCAGGATCATTGTGAATTCACACTCCACCGCCAGTCCGACCCGCACTTCCGCTCGCCACGCCGCTGTGGCGCTAAAGTGGCAAGACGTCGTGTGGCTGGGCGCTATCATCGCGATCGGCATCAACCTGCGCCCGCTGCTGACCTCGATTAGCCCGTTGATGACGACGATCCGCGACGCAACCGGCCTCAGTTTCTACGGCGTGTCGTTGCTGACCAGTCTGCCGGTCGTCGCGATGGGCATCGGCGCATTCGGTGCGGGCGCGTTGGCGCGGACAATCGGCGAGACACGCGGCGTCGCGCTCGGCCTGCTGGCTATCGCGCTCGCCTGCGCGGCACGGTGGACGGCATCGAGCGGTGCGGCGCTATGGGCTACGGCATTGCTGGCAGGCGCGGGCGTCGCCGCGATCCAGGCATTGCTGCCCGCCGTGATGAAGCAGCGTTTCCATGCACGCGTGCCACTCGCAATGGGTGTATTCTCCGCGTCCATCATGGGTGGTGGCGGGCTGGGCGCCAGTTTGAGCCCGTGGGTAAGCCACGCGATGCAGTCATGGCAAGCGGGGCTCGCGGTATGGACGATTCCGGCTTGTGCCGCACTGGTCTGCTGGTTGGCATTGCAGCGGCGCTCTTGCGGGACCGGCGCCGCGGCAAAGCCTGCACCGGCGCATGCCTCCACTCTTTCCCTATGGCGCACGCGCCGCGCGTGGACGCTCGGGCTTTACTTCGGCATCGTCAACGGCGGCTATACGAGTCTTGTCGCGTGGTTGCCGGCGTTCTACCAGCAGCGCGGCGCGAGCGTGGCGGCGAGCGGTTCGCTGCTGGCCGGCATGACGGTGTTTCAGGCCACGGCAGCCTTGCTGCTGCCGCTCGCCGCAGCGTCGTTCCGGGATCGCCGGCCGTGGCTGATGCTCGGCCTCTCGGCGCAATTGTTCGGACTGCTTGGCTTGATTGCCTGGCCCGATGCCGCGCCCTTGCTGTGGGTCGCCGTAGCAGGCGCAGGACTGGGCGGGACTTTCTCGCTGACACTCGTCACCGCCCTGGATCATTCAACCGATCACCGCGTGGCCGGCGAACTCGTCGCCTTCACCCAAGGCGTGGGCTTCATCGTAGCGGCCGTCGCGCCGGTCGTCACCGGCCTCGTGCGCGGCTGGAGCGGCGGCTTCGACGCCGCGTGGACCATGCTGGCCGGCTGCGTCGTAGCCATGATGGCGCTGAGTTTTCTGTTCTCGCCTCGCAGTTGCGGCCAATGGCGCTGAAGGATTGAGCGGCCCGTCATGCGCCGCTTCGGTGCATGAACCTCGCATGCCCCTCGCAGGTGCAGTGGCGGCGGCCCACGCAAACGGCAAGTCCGTGATTGCGTTAGTTTCAAGCCGGCACGGATCGACTGGCATAGCCGTTGCTTTATTCCTCACAGCCGTCGATAAAGCCCCACTCCATGCTGCGTGTTCTCCTCGTAACCGACACCGATAAGCCCATCGGCGATCTCCGCGACGCCCTTGCCCGACTCGGCTACGAGATGCTGGCGGGCACCGCCACGCCGCAAGCATTACATCGCGTGGTACAGAGCGAACGGCCCGATGTCATCATCATCGATACGGAATCGCCGTCGCGCGATACGCTCGAACAGCTTGCCGTGATGAACGCCACCGCGCCGCGCCCGGTGCTAATGTTCAGCCACGACGCCAACCAGCAGTTGATCCGCGACGCCGTCGGCGCGGGCGTCACGGCCTATCTCGTCGAGGGTCTGGCGACCGAGCGTCTCGCGCCGATTCTCGAAGTCGCGCTCGCGCGTTTTGCGCAGGAATCGCAATTGCGCGAACGCCTCGCGCAAGTCGAAAACGAACTCGCCGAGCGCAAGCTGATCGATCGCGCCAAACGTCTGCTGATGGATCAGCAAAAGATCACCGAACACGCCGCCTACGCCAACCTGCGCAAACGCGCGATGAACCAGGGCGTCAAACTCGCCGAAGTCGCGCGCGCCATTCTCGCGTCGGCCGACTCGCTCAAATGAAGCGCCGTCCATGAACTCTCCTACCACCACCGCACTCGCCGCGTCGTCCGCATTGGAAAAGCTCGAGAAGACCCATTTGCGGCTCGGTTTCGTGGCGCTCTCGGATGCCGCGCCGCTCGTCGCGGCCAAGCTGCTCGAATTCGGCCACGCGCACGGCCTGACGCTGGAGTTGTGCCGTCAGCCGTCATGGGCCGCCGTGCGTGACAAACTGCTGTCGGGCGATCTGGACGCGGCGCACGCCCTTTATGGACTCGTCTACGGCGTGCAGTTGGGTCTCGGCGGACCACAAACGGATATGGCCGTGCTGATGGTACTCAACCGCAACGGCCAGGCCATCACGCTGTCGAACCGTCTCGCCGATGCGCTCCCCAAGCACGGCACACTGCCCAAGGCGCTCGCGACGCTCGGCCGCAAGCCGGTCTTCGCGCAGACCTTCCCGACCGGCACGCACGCCATGTGGCTGTACTACTGGCTGGCGTCGCAAGGTGTGGATCCGTTGCGCGATATCGAGAGCGTGGTGATCCCTCCGCCGCAAATGGTCGCGGCGCTCGCCGAAGACAAACTCGACGGCCTGTGCGTCGGCGAGCCCTGGAATACGCAGGCCGAAGCGCAGGGCGTGGGCAGAACGATCGCTTATACGAGCGACGTGTGGCCCGATCATCCCGAGAAAGTGCTGGCGTGCCGGCGCGATTTTGTCAGCGCGAATCCGAATGCCGCGCGCGCGCTGGTGCAAACCATGCTCGAAGCGTGCCGCTGGCTCGACGGCGCGGGACATCGCGAGGAAATCGCGCGCTGGCTTGCGCGGCCAGACTATGTGGGCATCGATGCAACGTTGATTGCTGCGCGCCTCGGCAACGCGATCGCGGCTTCCGCGCCGGGCGGCCTGCCCGTGCGGTTCTTCGACAACGGCGCGGTGAATTATCCGCGGGCGTTCGAAGGCGCATGGTTTCTCACGCAGTTCGAGCGCTGGGGCATGATCGACGCGCGCGCGGATTATGCGGACATCGCCGCGCGGATCAACCAGACGCAGTTGTATCGCGAGGCAGCCGCCGCTATGAACGTGGCCGTGCCGGAAGAAAGCGCTTCACAGGTATTGATCGACGGCGAAACATGGGGCAGCGGCACGTCGCCCACCGGTTATGCACGGCGCTTTCCGATTCGCCGCTAGATCCCGGCCGCGCGCGGGTCACGCCGTATTCAACGGCGGAAACAGCACGCTGACGACTAAGCCGCCGCCGTGTGCATCGGTGAGCGCAACCAGTGCACCGTGCACGCGCGCGATTTCCCTCACGATCGACAAACCCAGCCCACTGCCCTCGACCGCCTGCGTCGCCTCGCTGCGATAGAAGCGTTCGAACACCGCCTCGCGTTCGCCCGCGGCAATGCCCGGTCCATTGTCGATCACCTGCAGCAATGCCTGCGCCCCTTCGCGCGCAACTCGCACGGTAATCACCGCACCGTCGCCGGAATAACGGATCGCGTTGTCGATCAGATTGCCGACCAGCTCCGCGAGCAGATCGCCCTGCCCCATCACGTCGATACGCGCGTCCTGTTCGAAGCCGAGATCGATGCCGCGTGCGCGCGCCACCGGCGACCAGTCGAGCGTCACGCTGCGCGTCACCTTATGCAACGACAGTGCCGCATGTTTGACGGTGTAGCCACTGTGCGCATCGAGCCGCGAGAGCGACAGCAACTGCTGAACAATATGCACCGCGTGTTGCACCGCGCGATTCAACCGCCGCAAATGCACCCCTTGCCGACGATGCCCGCCCGAATTCTCCTCCACACCGTCGATATCGCGCAGCGCCAGTTCGGACTCCGCCTGAATCACCGCCAGCGGTGTTTTCAACTGATGCGCGGCGTCGTTGAAAAAGCGCCTGCGCGATGACTGCATCAGTTGCGTGCGGCCGATGTACTGATTGATCGAATCGACCAGCGGCGTCACTTCGCTCGGCAGCCCGACCGTGTCGAGCGGCGTCGGATCGTCCTCGGCGCGCGCCGCCACTTTCGCCGACAGACGGTTCAACGGCCGCAAGCCGCGCGCCACGCCCAGCCACACGATGCCGAGCGCGAGCACCACCAGCAGGCCTTCCTGTTGCAGCGAGCCGGTGAGAATCTCGCGCGCCAACGCCTGACGCTGCTCGATCGTTTCGCCGACCCTCACCAGCACCACCCGCGTCTGCGCGCTCGGCACGTCGTGCACGGGCAGCCTGAGCATGGCGATACGCAGCGGACGGCCGCGAAACACGTCGTCGTAGAAACGCACGCTGTAGGGCTCGCCCGGCATTTTTCCGGGGTCCGGCAAGTCAGGATAGCCGGTCACCACACGGCCGCCTTCCTCGCGAATCTGATAGTAGATGTTGCCGCCGCCGTTCGATTCGAACATCTCCAGCGCGAGATAGGGAAGATCGACTTCGATCTCGCCGTCGCGCAAGCGGATGCCGTCGCGAATCGAGCGCAGCGAAAATTCGAGCGTGCGGTCAAAAGCCGCATGCGCCGCGTTCATGGCGCGCTGATACGTGAGCCACGCGTCGAGCCCGAGCAGCAGAAGCAGCGGCACTAGCAGCCACAGCGCAACCCGCACGCGCAGGTTCGGCTGCGTCATGCGCTTTTTGCTTCCAGCAGATAGCCGAGCCCGCGCAGCGTCACGATGCCGACCGAACTGCGTTCGAGTTTCCTGCGCAAGCGGTGTACATAGATTTCGATGGCGTCCGCGTTCACCGATTCGTCGAGCCCGAAGATTTTCTCCGACAGCGTGTCTTTGTTGATCGCGCGGCCGTTACGCAGAATCAGCACTTCGAGCACCGAACGCTCGCGCGGCGTCAGCGCGAGCGCTTCTCCGTCGAGCGTGAAGCCACGATCCACGCTGTCGTAAAGCAACGTGCCGCATTGTGCATGGAGCGGTTCCTGGCCGTGACTGCGGCGTAACAGCGCACGCGCGCGTGCTTCGAGTTCGGTGAGCGCGAAAGGCTTGGCGAGATAGTCGTCGGCGCCGAGATCGAGACCGCGCACGCGCTCCTCCACCGAACCGTGCGCGGTCAGCATCAGCACCGGCACGGCGTTGCGGCGCGCGCGCAAACGGCGCAGCACTTCGAGGCCGTCGAGCTTCGGCAAGCCGATATCGAGAATCACCAGTGCGTAGTCCTGAGTGCGTAAGACGTGGTCGGCGGACTCGCCGTCGTGCATGCAGTCCACCGTGAGTTTTGCGCTGGTCAGCGCGTCGGTAAGCGAACGGGAAAGGATTGGATTGTCTTCGACGAGCAGCACGCGCATAAGCAGAATCCCAGGGAAATCCATGAGGCGAATTCGACCATTGTGACGCATTTCCTTCGAAAATTGAAAGCATTCAGAAAGCGTCGACCTCTTACCATTCGCCTACACAAAACCAACACGAAGTTTTCTGGAGGAAGACGTGCAAAACGCTTTGAAGGTACTCGCAGTAGCTGCCGCATTCGCCGTAAATTCAGCATGGGCGGCCATTCCCGCCGGTTATCCCGGTGATTACCAGGCCACGGTCGACGGGGCTAGAAAGGAAGGCAAGCTGATTGTCTACTCGGTCACGGACACCGCGCTGGTGCGCCCGCTCATCAAGGACTTCGAAAGCCTGTACGGCGTCAAGGTCGAGTACAACGACATGAACAGCACCGAGCTGTACAACCGCTACATCAGCGAAAACGCGGCGAGCAGCACCAGTGCCGACGTGCTGTGGAGCTCGGCGATGGATCTGCAGGTCAAGCTAGTCAACGACGGCCTGATGGCCTCTTACGAATCGCCGGAAGCGAGGCACTTGCCGCAATGGGCGCAATACCAGAAGCAGGCTTACGGCACCACGTATGAGCCGCTCGCGATCGTCTACAACAAACGCCTCGTGCCGGCCGGCGACGTGCCGCAAACGCGCGCCGATCTGATCAAACTGCTGCAAGGCAAGCCCGACCAGTTCAAAGGCAAAGTCACGACCTACGACATCGAAAAGTCCGGCGTCGGCTTCAACTATCTGACTCAGGACGCGCGCGTCAACCCGCAGGTCACGTGGGATCTGGTGAAAGCGATGGGCGCCACCGGACCGAAGCTGCAATCGAGTACGGGCGCCATGATGGAGCGCATTTCCTCGGGCGAGAACCTGATCGGCTACAACATTCTCGGCTCGTACGCGCTAACCAAGGCGAAGAAAGATCCGTCGATCGGCTACGTCTATCCAAAAGACTACACATTGGTGGTAAGCCGGCTCGTGACGATTTCGAAGAAGGCACAAAGCCCGAACGCCGCCAGGCTGTGGGTCGACTATCTGCTTTCGCAACGCGGCCAGACCTTGCTGGCCAATCAGGCGAGCCTGTTCTCGATTCGCGGCGACGTGGAAGGTGAAACGTCGATGGCAGGTCTGACGAAGCAGCTCGGCGACTCGCTCAAACCGATCCCGATCGGCGCAGGCCTGCTGGTCTATCTGGACCAGTCCAAACGCCTCGAATTCCTCAAGCAATGGCAACAGTCGATCAAGCGCTAGCCATTCGCGCTTGACACACCGGTGGCCGCACTAACAAACGCGGCCGCCAGCCCTTCCTTCCACACCTGTCGATATGCGGCTTTTATGCCGCAGGGGGACACTCATGCTTTCCACTAGCGCAACCGGACGCCGCGCGGCATCGCCGCACGCGGCAGACGGCGGCTCGATCGGCGCGCTGCCGCGCGGCGGACTGCAGCCGTTCATGGGACTGCTGCGCTGGCTCGTCGTCGCGGTGCTGACCGTGGCGGTCGCGCTGCCGCTCGGCTTCATCCTGTTGCAGAGCGTTCTGAACGCGCCGTTCTTCGACGCGAAGCGCACGTTCGGCCTCGCCGGCTTCGAATTCATTTTCAGCGACCCGGACTTCTGGTCCGCGCTAAAGAATTCGTTCGTCATCGCAGCGGGGATGCTGTTCATCTCGATTCCGCTCGGCGGCATTCTCGCGTTCCTGATGGTGCGCACCGATCTGCCCGGCCGCCGCTGGCTCGAACCGCTGCTGCTCACCCCCGTGTTCGTTTCGCCGATGGTACTCGCCTTCGGCTATGTAGTCGCGGCCGGCCCGGTGGGTTTCTACTCGGTCTGGTGGATGGAACTGTTCGGCACCGCCGAAGCCCCGTGGACCGTTTATTCGGTGTTCGCCATCACGGTGATCGTCGGCCTCACGCATGTGCCGCACGTGTACCTGTATTCGTCGGCGGCGCTGCGCAATCTCGGCTCGGACGTCGAAGAAGCGGCGCGTGTGGCCGGCGCGCGGCCGTTTCGCGTCGCCCTCGACGTGAGCCTGCCGATGACGCTGCCCGCGTTGCTGTTCGCCGGCGTGCTGGTGTTCTTCCTCGGCTTCGAAGTATTCGGCCTGCCGCTCGTGCTCGGCGATCCCGAGGGACACCTGGTACTGGCCACGTATCTCTACAAGCTCACCAACAAGCTCGGCGTGCCCTCGTATCACCTGATGGCCGCGGTCGCGATGTGCATCGTCGCGATTACGTTTCCGCTCGTGCTGCTGCAACGCGGGCTGCTGAAGAGCGCGAACCGCTTCGTCACCGTCAAGGGCAAGGCGGGACGTCAGACCGTGCTGCCGCTCGGCGTGTGGCGCTGGGTCGCGCTCGGCATCGTCGCGCTGTGGTTGCTGCTGACGGTATTCGTGCCGCTTTCGGGCATCACGCTGCGCGCGTTCGTCACCAACTGGGGGCAAGGCGTGCATCTCGCCGAAGTCCTCACACTCGCCAACTTCACCGAACTCTTCGAGCAGGACAACCTGGTGCGCGCGATTCTGAACACGCTCGGTATCGGCGTGTTGGGCGGCGCGCTGGCGGTGGGCTTCTATTCGCTGGTGGCGTTCGCCGGCCATCGCCGCAACGACTGGGCCACGCGTCTGCTCGATTACCTCGTGTTGCTGCCGCGCGCGGTGCCGGGGCTGCTCGCCGGTCTCGCGTTCCTGTGGATCTTCCTCTTCGTGCCCGGCCTGAAGGAACTGAAGAACTCCATGTGGAGCATCTGGATCGCCTACACGGTCGTGTGGCTCGCGTACGGCATGCGCCTGATTCAGAGCGCGCTGCTCCAGGTCGGCCCCGAACTCGAAGAAGCCGGACGCAGCGTCGGCGCCACGCGTTCGCGCGTCAGTCTCGACGTGACGCTGCCGCTCGTGCGCTTCGGTTTGCTCGCGGCGTGGCTGCTGATTTTCATGATTTTCGAGCGCGAGTATTCGACCGCCGTCTATCTGCTTTCGCCCGGCACGGAAGTGATCGGCGCGCTGCTGGTATCGCTGTGGGCGACCGGCGCGGTCGATCAGGTCGCGGCGCTTTCTGTCATCAACATCGCGATGGTCGGTGCCGGGCTCGGCGTCGCGCTGCGCTTCGGAGTGAAATTGCATGGATAAGCTTTCGGTCGACAACCTCTTTCTCAGCTATGGCGACAACCCGATTCTCAAGGGCGTGTCGTTCCAACTGAACCCCGGCGAAGTAGTCTGCCTGCTGGGCGCGTCGGGCAGCGGCAAGACCACGCTGCTGCGCGCGGTGGCCGGTCTCGAACAACCGTCGTCGGGCCGCATCGAACTGGACGGCAAGACGTTTTTCGACGGCGCCGCGCAGGTCGATCTGCCGGTCGAGCAGCGCTCGCTTGGGCTCGTGTTCCAGTCGTATGCGCTGTGGCCGCATCGCACGGTGGCCGATAACGTCGGCTATGGATTGAAGCTGCGGCGCGTCTCGCCCGCCGAGCTGAAAAAAAGGGTACAGGCCGCGCTCGATCAGCTCGGCCTCGGCCACCTTGCCGCGCGTTATCCGTATCAGCTTTCCGGCGGCCAGCAACAGCGTGTCGCGATTGCGCGGGCGCTGGTCTATAACCCGCCCGTGATTCTGCTCGACGAACCGCTCTCGAATCTCGACGCCAAGCTGCGCGAAGAAGCCCGCGCCTGGCTGCGCGAGCTGATCGTGTCACTCGGCCTCTCCGCGTTGTGCGTCACGCACGACCAGACCGAAGCGATGGCGATGTCCGACCGCATCCTGCTGCTGCGCAACGGCCGCATCGAACAGGAAGGCACGCCCGCTGAGCTGTACGGCGCGCCGCGCTCGCTCTATACCGCCGAATTCATGGGCAGCAACAACCGCATCGACGCACGCGTTGCCGCGGTCGACGGTGAACGCGTGACGCTAGCCGGTGACGGCTGGCAACTGCAGGCGCAAGCGCGCGAAGCGCTTACCGCCGGACAGCACGCGCAAGCCGTGATCCGGCTTGAGCGCGTGCAGGTCGCGGACGGTCCCGGCGCGAACCGGCTCGAAGCCGACCTCATCACGTCGATGTATCTCGGCGACCGCTGGGAATACCTGTTCCATTGCGGCGAACTGCGCCTGCGTGCCTTCGGCCACGTGCCGCGCGCGGCTGGCCGCCACTGGATCGAATTCCCCGCCAACGACTGCTGGGCCTTCGCTCAGGCCAGCTAGGAACCGCACCCAATCCCCAACCGAAGTAACAAGACCAACCACAGGAGACTGTTGATGAAGTTGAGCATGAAGAAGGCGACCGTCGGCGTGACTTGCGCCGGGCTCGCCGGTTTTGCAGCGGGCGCGCACGCGCAATCGAGCGTGACCTTGTACGGCATCGTCGATGCGGGCGTCGAATACGTGAACCATGCAAGCAAGGACGGCGGCGCCGCGCGCCTCGTGTCCGGCGGCAAGAACACCTCGCGCTGGGGTTTGCGCGGCGTGGAGGATCTCGGCGGCGGCCTGAAGGCGGTGTTCCAGTTGGAAAGCGGCATCAACATCGCCAACGGCCAGTTCGACGACAGCTCCGGCGCGATTTTCGACCGCCGTGCGACCATTGGCCTGAAAAACCGCTTCGGGCAAATCACGCTCGGCCGCAATTTCACGACCACGTACGACTACATGTTGCAGTTCGACCCGATGGGTTACGCGCCGAACTACTCGTGGGCCACGTCATCCACGGCGACGGGCGGCCGCAAGGACGGGCTGTTCTCGCGCTCGTCCAACGCGGTACGTTATGACGGCACCTTCTCCGGCTTCAAGTTCGGCGCAATGTATGGCTTCGGCAATGTGCCCGGCAGCATGAAGTCGAGTTCCAAGTACGACTTCGGTTTCGGCTACGAGAACGGGCCGTTCGCCGCGGTCGCGACCTTCGACCGGCAGAACGGCGCGAACGACAGCGTCACGCCCGCCGATACCACCAACTATATTCAGGGCATTCACGCCGGCGTGAGCTACGACTTCGGCGCCGTGAAGGCAATGGCCGGTTATCGGAACTACCGGCGCACGTTCCACACCACCGCGCCGACGCAGCGCAGCGACATGTACTGGCTCGGCGGCCAATACGATGTGACGCCGTTCTTCTCGTTGTTCGCGGCCGTCTACCATCAGGACATCAAGGATGCGAGCGACGCCGATCCGACGCTGTTCTCACTGCGCGCGCAATACGCACTGTCCAAGCGCACGGTGCTGTATATGGCGGGCGGTTATGCGATGGCCAAACATGACAATGCGGTCAGTCTGTCACGCGATCTGACCGGCGCGGCGGATACGCAAGCGGGTGTCACGGCGGGTATCCAGCATCGGTTCTGAAGCTTTTTGCGCGGCGAGTCGCTCGGCGACGAGGCGGACTCGCTTCTTGAACAACGCTGCTTTGTACGACGGACCGCCTGACCGGATGGTGGGTCTTGCATCCGTATCCGCCGGCCGTGTGGATCGCTGGGACACCGATAAGATTGACCCGTATCTCGTCTGCAAATACAAGGGTACAGCCAAGACCATTACGCGCCTCGCGTTTCGTGCACTGCCGAACGCCTCAGCCGCGCAACGTCGCGCGGCGTTGCATTGCCGCTCAGAAATTGAAGTTGTCGATATTGCTCGAGTCGAACGTAGTCGGCGGTCCGAGAATGATTTCGCCTTGCGGTCCGACGGTGCGCTTGCCGAGTTTGCCCGCATCGAACGACTCGCCTTCCTTACCACTGATCGTGCCCGACGCCAGCGCCGCCGCGGCATAAGCAGCCAGGTAGCCGAGTTGACCCGGATCCCACAACTGGAACGCCTTGACAGTGCCGTTCTTCACGAACGCGCGCATCTGGTTCGGCGTGCCCAGACCGGTCACCGCCACTTTGCCCTTGCTCGACGAAGTCGAGATATAACGCGCGGCTGCGGCAATGCCGACCGTGGTCGGCGCGACAATCGCCTTCAGGTTCGGATATGCCTGCAACAGGCCTTGCGTTTCGGTGAACGACTTCTGATCGTCGTCGTTACCGTAGGCGATTTTCACGAGCTTGATCTTCGAGTACTCGGGCTTCTTCAATTCCTCCTGCATCCACTTGATCCACGTATTCTGATTAGTCGCGTTGGGCGTGGCCGATAGCACGGCGAACTCGCCCTCGCCGCCCATCAGCTTCGCGACCAGTTGAACCTGGCCACGGCCGATCCCTTCCGCGTTCGCCTGGTTAACGAACAGTTGACGGCCCTCGGGCGCAGTGTCGGAGTCGAAGGTCACAACCTTGATGCCCTGCGACATCGCTTTCTTCAGATATGGCACCACTGCATTGGCGTCGTTGGCGGCGATCACGATAGCGTCCTGCCGCTGCGTGATCAGCGTGTTGATGTACTGCACCTGCGACGAAGCCCCTGCATCCGACGGCCCCACCGCTTTGCCCACGCCGCCGAATTCCTTGATCGCGGCCATGCCGCCGTCGTCGGCGATCACTTCATAGGGGTTGTTGATCTGCTTCGGCACGAAGGCGATTTTCAGACCGCTTTTCAGGCCTGCGGCGGACGCGGCGCAACTGATCGCTATCAACGCGACGCACAGCGCAGCGGTGCCGGTGTGACGTAGAGGTTTAAACATGAAGTGTCTCCTGCCTTGTTGTTGGACGTGGTGTTGTCCGGGTTATCCGGGGTTATCGGTTATTGGACTTTCTCTTCGAGAGACGCAGGCATTGCCAGAACGTTACAGGGAAACAGTGGACTTCGCGATGAAACGCCGGTCGCGCGCCGCGCGCCAGCGGGCAACCAGATTCGGTATCAGCACCGACGCCAGCAGCAGCACGCCGGTGACGATGGTGAGCGTTTCGCTGGACACGTCGTCGAGCGTCAGCGCGTTTTTCAGCACGCCGATAATCAGCAGCGACAGCAGCACACCGATCATCGAACCGCGTCCGCCGAAAATACTCACGCCGCCGAACAGCACCGCCGCGATCACCGACAACTCGAAACCTTCGCCGTTGTCGCCGCGCGCGCTGGTGAAGCGCAGCGTATAGACCACGCCCGCCAGCGCGCTCATGGCGCCGGACAGCACGAACAGACGCAAGCGGATTTTCGCCACTTCGATGCCCGAGAATGCCGCTGCGGTCGGATTCGCGCCGATCGCGTAGAGACTGCGGCCGAACGCCGTGGATTGCAGCAGCACAGTGAATGTCACCGCGCCGACAATCACGATGACAAACGGCAACGGGATGAAACTCCCGCCTAGCGTGTTCATGCCAAACGCCGTATAAGCCGCCGGAAAATCCGCCACCGCCTGGTCGCCGAGCAGCACATAGGCGAGACCGCGAAACAGCGCCAGCGTGCCGATCGTCACCGCGAGCGAAGGCAGATTGAGCTTCACGATCACGAGGCCGTTCAGCAGGCCGGCCAGCGCGCCGGCAATCAGCACGAGCACGATCACGACCGGAATCGGCAGGCCCATATGCCACAGCACGCCCATCAACGCGCTGGATGCGCCGAGCACCGAGGCCACCGACAGATCGATTTCGGCGGCAACGATGATCAGCGTCATCGGCAGCGCCATCAAGGCGATCTCGGTCAGATCCGCCAGCACGTTGCTCAGATTCGCGCCGGTGAGAAACACGGGCGACAACAACCTGCCGAGCGCGAGCGAGAGAATCAGTACGATCACCAGCAACACTTCCCATTGCAGCGGCGTTTCGCGTTTGCGCGTGAGCAGCGCGGAATCGGGTTTAGCCATGATCGCGTTTCCTCATCATGCGTTTGGCGACGGAGCGGGCCAGCAAGGTATCGGCGGTAATCGCGGCGACGATCAACGCGCCTTCGATCGCCTGCTCCCAGAAGGGCGACACGTGCAGCACCACCAGCGCAATGCTGATCACGCCGAGCACGAGCGCGCCGAGCGTAGCGCCGAGAATGGTGCCGACGCCGCCTGTGATCGCGACACTGCCCACCACGGCGGCAGCCACCACCTGCAACTCGATGCCCTTCGCCGTGCTGGCATCCACGGTGCCGAAGCGCGCCAGCCACAACGCACCCGCAAAACCGGCAATTGCGCCGGACAGCAGAAAACCCGACATCACGCGACGCTCGACGTTCACGCCGGCCAGTCGTGCGGCCTCTGGATTCGAGCCGATCGCGTAGTGTTCACGGCCACCGCGAAACTGCTTCAGATAGACGGCGAGACCGACCAGCACGACGATGGCGATCACCGCGAGTGTCGGAATGCCGAGCAGCGTGCCGGTGGCAAGGCGTGAAAATGCATCGGGCAGACTTGTGGCATTGATCTGCCCGCCGTGCACCCATGCATAGTCGGCGCCGCGAAAAATGTACAGCGTGGACAACGTCGCCACGAGCGACGGTACGCGCCCCACCGCGACGAGCAGCGCGTTGATGCTGCCCGCCACGAGCCCGATGGCGAGCCCCGCCGCCAATGCGACGATCACCGGCATCTGCGGAAACGCGACATACAGACCGCCGACCGCATACGAGCTGACGCCGACCGTGGATCCGACCGAGAGATCGATATGCCGCATCAGGATCACCACGGTCATGCCGGCTGTCAGCAGACTGATGATCGACACGTTCAGCAGCACGTCGCGCAGATTCTGCAGATTCAAAAACTGGGGTTTCGCGAGCCCTGTACCCACGATCAGCAGAATCAGCACGACAAAGAGCGTCGTCTCGCGGCTCTTCGCGATGCTCGCGGCAAATCCGCCTGGCGAGCTCGCCGCGCGCTTCGCGACCGGTGCATGAACCGGCGCGGGATGGGTGGAAGAATGGCGCATCATGCGGCGTGCCCCAATGGTGGAACCGTTTGGCCGGGTTGGCCAGGTTGGCCTGGATAGCCGACGGATTGGCCGAGTGCGGCGGCCATGATGCGTTCCTCGTCGGCGTCGGCACGCGCTATATCCGCGCTGATACGCCCCTCGTGCATCACCAGCACGCGGTCGGCCATGCCGAGCACTTCCGGCAATTCGCTCGATATCATCAGCACGGCCATGCCGTCGCGCACCAGTTCCGCGAGCGCGCTATACACCTCCGCTTTGGCGCCCACGTCGATACCACGCGTGGGTTCGTCGATGATCAGCACTTTCGGCCCGGTTGCCAGCCATTTGCCGAGTACGACCTTCTGCTGATTGCCGCCCGACAACGTGCCGACCGGTGCATTCGGATCGCCCGCCTTGAGGTGCAGGCGCGTGCCCCATTGTCTGGCGAGCTGCGTCTCGCTGCGCGTCGAGATGAGGCCATGTTTGACCAGCCGCCCGAGCACCGTCATCGACGCATTGCGCGCGATGCTCAACTCCAGTGCGAGCCCTTGCTGCCGGCGATCCTCCGGCACCAGCGCCAGTCCGGCACGCACTGCGGCGGCGGGCCGGCCCGCCGTCAGACGCTCGCCGGCAATCCAGATCTCGCCCGAGTCGAGCGGATCGATGCCGAAGATCGCCCGCGCGACTTCGCTGCGCCCCGCGCCGACCAGTCCTGCCAGCGCCACGATCTCGCCCGCGCGCACGTCGAAGGAAATGTCCTTGAACACGCCGATGCGCGTGAGGCCGCGCACCGACAGGCGCACTTCGCCCGGCGGCCTCTCGGCCTTGGGATAGAAGGTTTCCAGATCGCGCCCAACCATTTTTGCAACGATCGATTCGGTGTTGAGATCGGCAGTGAGACCGTCGAAAACTTTTGCGCCGTCGCGCATGATCGTGACGCGCTGTGTCAGCGCGAATACTTCGTCGAGCCGGTGCGTGATGAACAGGATCGCCACGTCGCGCTCGCGCAGCTTGCGCACGATCGCAAAGAGCCGTTCCACTTCGGGTAGCGACAATGCAGCGGTGGGCTCGTCCATGATGAGTACGTTGGCATTCAGCGACAGCGCCTTGGCAATTTCGATCACCTGCTGATCGGCAATCGACAAACCGCGCACCAGCTGATCGGCGCGCAGATCGACGCCGAGCGACGCCAGCAGGCCGTCCACCTCGCTGCGCATCACGTCGTACTGAATGCGGCCGATGCGGTCGACCGGCTGCCGTCCCATGAAGATGTTCTCCGCGATCGACAGATCGAAGAACAGCGTCGGTTCCTGATAGATAACCGCGAGGCCGGCGTCGCGTGCCTCGGCGGGTGTCGCGAAGCGGCGCGCCACGCCGTCCACCAGCAACTCGCCGGTGTCCGGCTGATGTACGCCCGCGAGAATTTTCACGAGCGTCGATTTGCCCGCGCCGTTTTCGCCGAGCAGTGCATGCACTTCGCCCGGCCATAGCGCGAGATCGCCGTCGGATAGCGCGCGAACCCGGCCGAATGATTTACTCGCGTGCCGCAATTCGAGTCTCGGCACCGGGGATGTGGGTTGCTGCACTGCGTGTCTCCTTCTATTTCGCGTTCCAGGGCACTTCAGATGCGGTAGCAACGTTCAGCATTCCGGCAAAACAGCGCCTCTTTCTCGGCGACGCTCGCGCCATCGACGATCGATCCATACGCATGCCACAAATCCGCGTAAGAGCCGAACAGCCGGTCGACCGGAAAGTTCGAGGCGAACATCGCGCGCTCGACACCGAACGTATCGATCGTTTCGAGTACGTACGGCCGCAGGCTTTCAACGGTCCACCGGTGATCGAACATCGCGAGCCCGCTGATCTTCACGGCGACATTGGGGCAACCCGCGAGCAGGCGCATGCCGTCGCGCCATGCGCGATAACCGGCCACGCTGGTGCGATCCACGAACATGCCCGCGTGGTTGATCACGAACTGCGTGTCGCCATGCGAGCGCGCCAACGCCGCCGCTTCTTCCATCTGTGACGGATACAGTTGAAGATCGAACGACATGTCGTAACGGCGCAGCAGCGCGAAGTGCTCGCGCCATTGCGGCTCGCGCATGAAATGACGGCCGACGTAATCGAACAGCCTGTTCTCGTGCACGTTCAGAATCTGCCGGATGCCGCGCGTATTCGCGAGCGACGCATGGGCTTCGAGCACGGCCGGCGCATTCGGCGCGGACAGATCCACCGCGGCGACAAGCGCGTTCGGCATGCCGCCCGATTCCTTGCGATCCGCAATGGATTGCAGCCAGCGCGTTTCTTCCACCGGATCGGCAGGATCGTGATTCGCTTCGACGTGCACCAGTTTCAGCACCTCGATGTCGCCCGCCTCGCCCAGCAGATCGTCGAGCAGGTAGTCGTGCTTCAGATCGCGCGCGTCGCCCACGAACGACACGCCGGGGTTTTCAAGCCATGGATAGCGATGCGTTTTCAGATCCCAAAGATGGATATGCGAATCGACCACCTGCATGCGACACCCTCCGTCCGGTGAAGATCGTTTCAAGGTCAGCTCAGCGAATTCAGATGAAAGACCGGTTCGAGCGGCTGCTGAAGCGGCGTGTGATCCGGTGCCGTCCGCATGATGTCGGCCATGTAATCCCACCATTTGCGCATTACGTCGAGTTGCGGCAACTCGTTCATGGTGTGGTGGTTATTTCGCGTCAGCATGGCGAATAGATGGTGCGAGTCCGGGTCGAAGAAAATCCGGTAATCGCGCACGCCGGCGTTGTGCAATGCATCAACCAGTTCGGGCCAGATTTGCGCGTGACGTCGTTCGTATTCCTCGCGCATGCCGGGGTTGAGCACCATCCGGAAAGCAATTGTTTCCATTGCGGCCTGTCTCCCGTCGTATCGGGCGCTTTCTCAGAGAAGCGTCTGATGCGACTATAATTCCTGCGTCGATAGCATCTCAATCCGTTGTTGGGATTGGGCGATCCACAAACCGAATCGCACCCGCCCCATGAGCCAACATTCAGCAACTATCGCACTGGTCAATCGGCTCAAGTTCAAGCACCTCGCGCTGCTCGTCGCGCTCGACGACGCACGCAATCTCCATCAGGCCGCCGAGGCCGTCAACGTGGCCCAGCCGAGCGCGAGCCGCATGCTCGGCGATATCGAGGAAGCGTTCGGCTTCCTGCTGTTCGAGCGCAACGCACGCGGTATGACGCCCACGCCGCTCGGCGTCGTCACGCTGGCCTACGCGCGGCGCGCGCTGGCCGAGCTGACCCGTTTCGCTGAAGACCTCGAAGTCAAGCGCCGCGGCGGTCACGGGCAACTGACGGTCGGCGCGATCATGGGCGCCGCGCCCGATCTGCTGGCTATGGCAGTCGCCGCGCTGAAAACCGAAAGCCCGCTGCTGAATGTGCGCATTCTGGGCGAAACGAGCGATCAGGTCGTGCAATTGCTGCATCGCCGCGAAGTCGATCTGGCGCTCGGGCGCCTCACCAGTCCGCTGCAACACAACGATTTCAGTTTCGAGCCGCTCGCACGCGAGACGCTGCTGCTGGTCGTGCGTTCGGTGCATCCGCTCGCGCAGCGCGCGCGCCTTACCCTGCGTGAGCTGATCGACTGGCCGTGGGTGGCGCAGCCTGTCACCAGTCCGGCGCGTGTGCTTTTCGAAGAGGAACTCGCGCGTGCGGGACTGGCCACGCCGGTGAACCTGACCGAATGCGCGTCGATCTTCGCAACGCTGCAATTGCTCGAGAATTACGATGCGGTGGCAATGCTGCCCGAATCCGTGGTGCGCGATCATTTGCGCGGCAAACTGCTGGTTGCGTTGCCGCTCGAAATCGGCAAGAGCCTTTCGGGCTTCGGCATTCTCACGCGCAAGGAAGAACCGCTGGCTGAACCCGCGCTGCGTTTCATCGATCTGTTGCGCGGTTTCTCGCACAAGCTCAAGCGCGACGACACCGCCGCGACCGCATCCAGTCCGCTGATCGCGGCTTCGGTTCCGGTGAACTGAAATCGGCATTGCACGTTACTGCAGGTTGACGAAGAGGCCGCCGTCCACCAGCAACGCTGCGCCGGTCACATAGCGCGCGCGGTCGGAGGCGAGGAACGTCACGCAATCGGCTACATCTTCCGGACGACCCAACCTGCCGAGCGGAATACGTTTTTCGAAGTAGGCTTTTTTGGCTTCGTCGGCGAGATCCTCCGCGTTCAGATCCGTGGCGATGGTGCCCGGCATGACCGAGTTGCAGCGAATGCCGTACGGTCCCAACGCGACCGCGCAGGATTGCATCAGCGAATGCACGCCCGCTTTGGTCGGTGTGTAATGCGTCTGCATGCCGCCGCCCACCAGCGCGCTGATCGAACTCGTCGCCACGATCGCGCCGCCCGTGCCTTGCGCTTTCATCTGTTGCGCGGCGGCTTGCGTCACGTAGAACGCGCCATTCAGATTGACCGCCACTGTCGACTCCAGAACTTCGGGCGGCATGTCGAGAAAAGCATGGAACGGGCAGATGCCCGCGTTGCTGGCGAGCACGTCGACTTTGCCGAAAGCTTCCACCGTATGGCGCACCAACTGCTGGCCGGTTTCGCGCGCTGCGACGTTGCCTTCGATTGCAATCACGCGCCGCCCCAGCGCCTCGATTTCGCCGACCACTTCAGCGACGGCGGAACGGCGTCCGTACGATGCGTCGTTATCGCCCCAGTAGTTGATCGCCACGTCCGCGCCTTCGGTTGCGCACGCAACGGCTATCGCGCGGCCGATGCCACGCGAACCGCCGGTGACGATCACGACCTTGTCCTTGAGCAGCACGTCATTCTCCTTTCCTGATTCGACACTGCCTGGTTCGACACTGCGAGGTTCGGGCGCCAGAAGCGCCTGAACCGCAGCGCATGATCAACGCGCGTAAGGCCGCACCAGTGCGCATTCCGGATTCAGCCTCACGCCGAAGCCCGGCGCGTCCGGCACTTTCATGCGTCCGCTCACCGGCACCGGCTCGTCGAGCAGCAGTGGCGTGAACATCGGCACGACCTCGTCGGCCTTGGGCGCCATCATCAGAAACTCGGCGAACGGCGAGTTGTGCCGCGTCACCACGAAGTGATAGCTATACACCGACGAACCGTGCGGCACCACCATCACATTGTGGGCATCGGCAAGCGCGGATATCTTGATCAATTCGGTAATGCCGCCGCACCAGCCGACATCCGGTTGAATCAGATCGCAGCATTGCATCTCCAGCAGCATGCGAAAGCCCCAGCGCGTCGCTTCGTGTTCGCCGGTCGACACCATCATGCCGCGTGGCACGTTGCGGCGCAGTTCGGCGTAACCCCAGTAGTCGTCGGGCGGCAAACATTCCTCGATCCATTTCAGGCCGTATTCGTGCGCCGCTTGCGCGAGCCGTGTGGCATACGGCACATCGAGGCTCATCCAGCAGTCGTACATCAGCCAGAAGTCGTCGCCGACGCGGCTGCGCATCTCCGCGAGCTTGTCCAGATTCTGCCTGAGACCGGCGTCGCCTTCGGCCGGGCCATGCTGCAACGGCAACTTGCCGCCGATGAAACCCATCTCCTTCGCCAGATCAGGCCGCGCGCCGGTAGCGTAGAACACGAGTTCGTCGCGCACCGGACCGCCCAATAGTTGGTACACCGGCTCCTTGCGCACTTTCGCGAGCAGATCCCACAACGCGAGATCGACGCCCGAAATCGTATTCAGCACCACGCCTTTGCGACCGTAGTACAACGTGGAAAAGTACATCTGATCCCACATTTTCTCGATGTCGGTGACAAGCTGGCCTTCGAGAAAACGCGCGAGATGTTTCTCCACGATGAACGCACCGATCTCGCCGCCCGTCGTCACCGCGAATCCGACGGTGCCGTCGCTTGCTTCGATCTCCACCACGAGCGTGCCCAATACATTGATACCGAACGACTGGCGGCTCTGCCGGTACTCCGGATAACGCGCCATCGGCGTGGAAATGTGATCGTCGATCCAGTGTCCGCCGGGTTGGTCGTGATAGTCCGCACCGCCGCCGCGGACGATGAAGGCACGCACGTGCCGGATGGTAGGCATGGCCATGAATGGGACTCCGTTATGAGTGCGTCGAGCGTGCGCCTAGCGGGCGCGATGCAGTAAGGCTTCGAAAGCGGCGGCCGGCTGGGCGGGATCGCGGCGCAATAGCGTGCCGATCATGAGCGCGGCGAGCAGACTCGACACGCCCAGCACGACCAGTCCTGCCGACGTCGAAGAAAACGCGCGTTCCGCCGCGGTGCGCAAGCTCGGCGCAATGAAGCCGCCGAGTCCGCCGAGCGAATTGATCAACGCGATGCCGCCCGCCGCGGCGGCGCCTGTGAGGTGGCGTGTGGGAAAGGTCCAGAAAAGCGGCTGTGCGGCAATGAAACCGCTCGCTGCACAACACAGCGCAAGCAAGCCGATCGCGGGGCTATTCACGAGTCCCGACAAGCCGATGCCCAGGCCTGCGACGAGCAGCAATGCCACCGCCCAGCGCCGATGCCCGCCTGTTCGATCCGCGCGGCGCGGCACATACCAGGTCACGGCGAGCGCGCACAACCACGGCAGCGCGGCAACCAGACCCACACGCAAACCGACCGTCGTTCCAAGGAAAGCCGCCACCTGTTGCGGCAGATAGAAAATCACGCCGTACACGCTCATCTGGATCAGCAGATAGATCGCAGACAGCAGCAGCACGCGCCGATCCACCAGTGCGGCCAATATCCGATGCGGACCGTGCGCGGACGCGGCACGCGCGTCGTCTTCGAGCGCATTGCGCAAGCTCGCGCGCTCCTGCGGTTCGAGCCAACGCGCGTCTTGGGGACGATTGTCGAGATACCAGAACGCCCACACGCCTACCACCGAAGCCAGCGCGCCTTCCACCAGAAAGAGCCATTGCCAGCCGGCGAGACCCAGCGCGCCGTGCAATTCGAGCAGCGAACCCGACAACGGACTGCCGAAAATAAACGCCAGCGGCGCGCCGAAATAAAACACGCCCACCGCGCGCGCTCTGGCCGATTGCGGAAACCAGCGCGTAAGGTAATAGATCACGCCCGGAAAGAAACCCGCCTCGGCGACGCCGAGCAGAAACCGCAACGTGTAGAACGCGGTCGGCGTATGCGCGAGGCACATCGCGGCCGAGACGAGCCCCCATGTCACCATGATCCGGCACATCCAGGCGCGCGCACCGACCCGATGCAACAGCAGATTGCTCGGGACTTCGAACAATGCATAGCCGACGAAAAACACCCCCGCCCCGAAGGCAAACGCCGCGTTCGACAAGCCCGTATCGTGCTGCAAGGCTTTTTGCGCGAAACCGATGTTGACGCGATCGAGAAACGCCAACACGTACATGAGCAGCAGAAACGGCAGCAACCGGCGCATTACCTTGCTGTTGATCGCCTCCAGTGAAACGGGCGCGTGCGGGTCCATCTCGTCTCCTTCACAAAGCGCGCGGGCGGCGGCTCTGCGTTTTGCTGTCTTATGTACCGCTAAAGACGTAACGCCGGCGTGATTGCGCGGCGACTCAATAGGTCGCGCGCCCGCCGGACAGGTCGAAAACCGAACCGGTGCTGAACGCGCAGTCCTCAGAGGAGAGCCACAGGATCAGCGATGCCGCTTCTTCGGGTAACAGGAAGCGGTTCATGGGAATCTTCGACAGCATGTAGTCGATGTGTTGTTGCGACATCGAATCGAAGATCTCGGTTTTGGCCGCGGCGGGTGTGACGGCATTGACGAGAATGTTCTTCGTCGCGAGTTCTTTTCCGAGCGATTTGGTCAGGCCGATGAGGCCGGCCTTGGAGGCGCTGTAGTGCGAGGCGTTCGGGTTGCCCTCTTTGCCCGCCACCGACGCGATATTGACGATCCGGCCATAGCCCTGCTTGAGCATTTGCGGCACGACCGCGCGGCAGGTCAGATAGGGGCCGATCAGGTTCACGTCGATCACGCGACGCCAGATATCGGGTTCCAGTTCCCAGGTGGTGCCGTTGCCGCCGGTGATGCCGGCGCAATTGATCAGCACGTCGATCGCACCGTGATCGGCGACGGTTTGCGCCACGGCCTGCGCGACGGCGGCTTCCTGTGTCAGCTCGACGGTGACTGCCGTGACTTTGCCCAGTTCGCTCAGCTCACGCTGGCTGCGGGCGAGACGTTCGGCGTCCACGTCCCATAGCGCGACCGATGCGCCCGAGTTCAACGCCCGCTGCCCCACCGCGTAGCCGATGCCGCGCGCGCCGCCGGTAATGGCGACTACGCGCCCCTCCAGATCGATCCGATTCATCGCTGTGCTCCTGTGGCAGGCCTGAGCGGCGTGCCTTTGTGTTGTATCCGGCTGTCTGTGCTGCTGGTTCAGCCAATATACGAGCGGTGCGATGCGCTAACAATTCGAGTATTGGAGGGGGTGATAACAAAAGTGGATCGAAGGGGCATCGACAGGTCTGATGTGTAAATTCGCACACTCGCCGTAACTCAGGCCTGCTGCCGACTCAGCTTCGCGCGCTCGAAGAATTCGAACAAGCTCATGCCAGCGAGCATTGCGGCCACGAATCCCCACGCCTTGGGAAACCCGGCGCCTAATGCGACCAGCGCAGGGCCCGGACAAAATCCGGCAAGTCCCCAGCCCACGCCGAATACCGCGCTTCCCAGCACGAGCCGCAGCGTGATGTGGGTGCTGGCGGGAAGTTGCATGGGCAACCCCAGCAGGGATTGCTTGCGGCGTTTTGCCAGCAGGAATGCGATAGAGCCGATGGCTATTGCACCAGCCATAACGAATGCCAGCGACGGATCCCATCGCCCTGCGATGTCCAGAAATCCCAGCACCTTCGCCGGATTGGCCATGCCGGACACCATCAGACCGACGCCGAACAGCAGCCCGGAAAGTAACGCGGTGAGCAAACTCATCTCAGCCTCCCAGCAGATGTCTGGAAATGAACACGGTCAGAAAACCGCTCGCCATGAACGTTGCGGTTGCAACAATCGAACGGATGGACCCTCGCGAAATGCCGCAAACACCGTGGCCGCTCGTGCAACCGCCCGCGTAACGCGTGCCGATGCCGACCAGAAAGCCCGCGACGAGTATCTCGCCCCACCCGGCCTGGATATCCGGCGCTATCCGGCTACCCAGCAAGCCTGCCAGCACAGGTGCTCCGATGAGCCCGGCAAGGAAAGCGACACGCCATCCCGCGTCTTTCTGCGGCGTGCCGACCAGGCCGCCGACTATGCCGCTGATGCCGGCTATACGTCCGTTGAACAAAACAAGCGCGGCAGCCGCGGCCCCGATCACCAGGCCGCCAGTCAATGACAGGCCGGGCGTGAAACTCGCGAGATCAATCGACATCGCATCTCCTTATCTTCATTGGGTGCAAAACTGGTCGTACAGCACGGTCATGACCGCAATCGCTTCCTTGCTCGCGACGGAATAAAAGATGCTCTTACCTTCCCGGCGAGTCTCGACCAGTTCGTTATCGCGAAGCACACCGAGTTGCTGGGAGAGCGTGGGCTGACGTATGCCCAACTGTTCTTCCAGGTCGCTCACACACGCCTCGCCTTGCGACAGTTGACACATCAGCAGCAACCGGTCGGGATTTGCCAGCACCTTCAGCAGCGCGCAGGCTTTCTCTGCCGAGGACTGCATCACCGAAAGGTCGATTGGAGCGGATTTCTTTCGCATCACACCATCCTGTCATCACAGATCAACATTATATTTTTTTATATATTGTTTGTGAATAGAATGAGCGACATCCTCCCCGTTTCAGGGCGTTCGCTTCCGCCGGGCTTCGGAAGATGGCGTTGGTCTGCCCCCTTCACGCGCGCGAGAGCGGTTGCGCAGTGCGGCCGGTCCGCTACACCGGCCCCAACACGCTGCACGTTATTTTTTGCACTTGCACAAATGCTCCGTCGAGCCGGATACTAAGCCGGCCCGCGTTGTCTCCTCAGCGGGTGCATCAGTCTTCGCCCGCCCCCGCGCGGGCTTCTTTTGAACGATGGATGCAAAAGTCGGGAGGCGCCATGGAAGTCTGCGATGGATGCTCCGGCATCAACGGCCGGCCTGTCGATGTTCAACGGCAGGAACACCTCACGCTGATCGGTGTGGCGGAATGCAACGGCACACTCGTCCTCGAACACTATCGCTGCGATAAATGCCGGGCGGTTATCGCCAGACAATTCACGGGCGACTCCGATGAACGGATCTGGAGCGTAATCGAAACTGCACATTGAGAACCGGCGCAACGGTCCGGACCGGACAGACCTCTACCGTTATCGGCAATGTCCGGTTCCTCGCATTCAGCCGGATCCTCGACCGCTCACTTCTTCGCCCAATCACGCCGGCCGCACAATGTCGGCCCTATCGAACAAGGAACCCGTAGGTAAGCGGATCGCGCTCGTCCACTAGCCATGTCGCGAAGCCGCAGACAAAAGCGTTGCCTTCGACCTCCGGAATGACGGCCTTGAAATCGCCCACCGTCGTTTCGCTCAGGACACGTCCTTTGAACACCGTGCCGATAATGGACTCGTTCACAAGGGTCTCGTCCTTGCCAAGCTTGCCGCGCAGATAAAGCTGCGCGACCCGGCCGCCGGTCCCGGAACCGGTCGGTGAACGGTCCACCTCGCGGTCTGCAAACACGCAACAGTTGGCTTGCGTCGACTCCGCGTGCCGCGGTGCATTCGCAATGATGGTGCCGTAGATGTGGTTGATCTCGGGGATATAAGGATGCTCGACAGGAAACGCCCTGTTTGCAGCCTCCTTCACTTCGGCACCGAAGCGGATGAGTTCTTCCACCGCCGATTCCCGCACCTCGAGACCGTGCGGCGCTCCGTCGGTGTAAAAGTAGAACGCGCCGCCGAACGCGATATCGCCCGTGACCGAACCGAACGACGGCGTCTGCACGGTCACGTCCTGCTTCCAGATGAACGACGGCACGTTGACGAAGCGAACGTTACCGGCATGCTCGCCGTCCCACTTCACGAATGCTTCGATGAACCCGCAAGGCGCATCGATGCCGATGCGCGTTTCGGGTATCTCACGCTGAACCCAACCCAGTTCGACCGCTGCCGTCGCGAGCGCGATGACGCCGTGGCCGCAATGGTCGCTATAACCTTCGTTGTGAAGGAAGATGATGCCGAAATCGGCGCCGGGGGTGACCGGTTCCGTCAGATACCCGCCGTACATATCGGCATGCCCGCGCGGTTCGAACATCAAAGCCCGGCGGATATCGTCGGCGTTTTCCTTCAGCCACGCGCGCCGCTTGACGACCGTGTCGCCAGGCAGACGCGGCAAACCGCTGGTGACAATGCGGAATGCCTCTCCGCCGGTGTGGACTTCGACAGTCTGGATAGTGCGTGAAATTTTCATGTTTGCTTCGTGAAGTCGGTGGGTCGCCTGCCGTTAGTGACAGTTACTGACCGTAGGGGACCGGCAGGCCGTTCTTGATGGTGTACACGGTGGTCGGGGCGCCCTTCAGGTCGCCGTACTCGTCGAACGAATAGGTGCCCGCAACGCCCTTATAGTTCTCCTTCGCGAGTTGCGCGGTCAGCTTTGCCTTGTCCGTTGTCGTGCCCGCTTTCACCATTGCGTCGGCGAGCAGCTTCACACCGTCGTAATAGCTCACGGCGTAGACCTGGGTATCGATGTTGTACGCGGCCTTGTACTTTTCCAGGAACTCGCGGCCGGCCGCTGTTTTCTCGAGCGCAATACCACCCTGCGCGCAGTAGACGATCGATGCCGCGTCGCCGGCAACCTTGCCCATGTCGGCCGAACAGATGCCGTCGCCGCCGAGCAGTTTCGCTCTGAGCCCGCGCTGACGCATCTGTTTGGCCATCGGCGCGCCTTGCGCCGCGTAGCCGCCAAAGAAGATCACGTCGGGATTTTTGGACTTGATGTTCGTGAGAATGCCGAGGAAGTCGGTGGCCGACGAGCTGGTGAATTCCTGGTCTATGATCTGAATGCCGTTTGCCTTGGCGACTTTCGTGAACTGTTCCGCCACGCCTTGACCATATGCCGTGCGATCGTCGATAACGGCGGCCGTTTTGGCCTTCAACGTCTTCGCGGCGAATTGTCCCATCGTGCCGCCCAGCTGTTCATCGCTCGCGCCAATACGGAAGATGTTCCTGAAGCCCTGTTTGGTCAGCGCCGGGTTGGATGCGACGGGCAGCATCGGCACATTTCCGGTGTTGTAGACGCGCGAGGCGGGAATCGCCACGCCAGAGTTATATGGTCCGACAACGGCGACCACGCCGCTATCGACCAGTTTCTGCGCAACCTGCACGCCGATCTTCGGATCGGCCTGGTCGTCTTCCGAGTCCAGTTTGAACGTGACCTTTTGGCCCGCCACGGTAACGCCCGCCTTGTTCAGCTCGTCGATGGCAAGCCGCGCCCCGTTCTCGTTGTCCTTGCCGTTGGGCGCCTGCGGGCCCGTGAGCGGAGCCGAATGACCGATGGTGACGACGACCTGGGCAGTTGCGGACAGGGTGAAACAGGCGGCCATCAACGCGGCCGCAGTCATTGCAAAACGTCGCATACCGAACTCCGATTGGACTGGGGAGCAAACACCTTATGCTCAATTCGGCTCCAATTCAATCGAACGTCGACAACAGCGGCCGCCCCCGGATAACGTCGCGGGAAACGTCCGGATGCTACCGCGACCATGCGCGTACCGGTTCGTCGCGCGTCAACCCGAAAAGCGTCAGAGCCGCTGCAGTTCGTTCTTCATCCACTCGTGAACGGCATGACTCAACTCTTGCTGTGTCATCTCCCGAGGAGAAAACGGCGGCCCGACCACCACGCGAATATGCCCAGGGCGGTCTGGCCAGCCTTTCGTCGGCCAGACCTTGCCCGCGTTCAGGACTACCGGGACGGCAGGCACGCCGGTCGCGCACGCCAGCCGAACGCCTCCCGAAGTCATCCTCAACGGGGCATCGTGACGCACCCGGGTTCCCTCCGGGAAAATGACGACGACGTCGCCCTTTGCCAGCCGCTCCGCGCTTTCCTTCGTGACAGCCTGGTGAGCCTGCCGGGCGGAACCGCGGTTCAGGCTGACCATATCGAGTCCGCGCAGCACCCAGCCAAAGAACGGAATGCGCAGAAGATCTTCCTTGAACACAAAACTGATTCGGCGTGGAATAAGCGCTAGAAAAGCGAGCGTTTCCCAGGTCGATTCGTGACGGCACAAAATGATCGCCGGTCCGTCAGGAAGGTGTTCAAGCCCGTCTATCGAACATGACACGCCGGGCAGCCAACGCATGACAAAAACCAGCGCACGGCACCATTGTTTCGCAAGCCAGTATCGTCCAGCCCGTCCGACAAAAGGAAAGAGAAGCAGAATGATGATGGAATACAGCGTCCCGCTACCGAGCATGTAGACGATAAACAGCCATTTGGTGAAAGTTGAGCGCATCGGGACCTGGATCAGATTGGTAAGCGGCGCAAGAATATCACCGTAACCCTATGAGACTGCGACGTGAGTGTTATGTTAGGCCGCGAACCCGAAGGCGGCGGCCGGCCAGACTCGCAAACAGCACCCATTGCAAGCGAGGTTCGCGCTGTGATCGGGTTGTCGGTGCATCGTCCTTCACGGTTCTGATCGAATGGCCGGAAGCGCCGGCTGAACCTGAACCACCGAGTCGCTGAACCTCTGAACCGATCATTAATCCGTGCATGCCGGGCAAGCCAACGGCTCGGCCGCCACAGGCTGCTCGCTGCGGCCGAAGCTCGCCAGCGCGGCGAGCCCCAGCAACGCGAGACCGCTGCCGAGCAGAAAGTCGGCCGAAATACCCACATGGTCGACCACCACGCCGCCCACCAGCGACCCCACCGCAATCGCCACCTGAATGATGCTCACGAACAAGGCCGAACCCGCTTCGGGCGAATCCGGCGTAGCACGCTGAATCCAGATGCTGAAGCACAGCGGCAATGCGCCGAACGAAATGCCCCACGCGAGCACCAGCGCCATGACCCCGACCGTCGAATGCTGCAGCAGGGGCAGCGAAACCAGCGCGAACATCAGCAGCGAAACCATGACGGCTACCGAGACTTTCAGGTTGCGCGTCACCGTGGACGAAACGGCGAAGTTCGAGAAGAACCCGATTACGCCGAATCCGAGCAGCAGCCACGTGATCGTCGACATGTCCAGATTCGCATTGCGCAGCAGGAAAGGCGTGATGTACGTGTACGACGAAAAATGCGCGCCGAACACGAGCCCGACCATCAGCATGCTTCGGCGGGGATGCGGGCGGCGCAGCAACGCCACCAGATCGCGCAGGCGCAACGCGGCGTCCGACGGCAAAGACGGCACGAAAAAAAACTGCGCGACCAGCGCGATAGCGACCAGCACGCCAGTCGCCATGAACGACAGGCGCCACGATGCGAAGCTGGCGATGAACGTGCCGAGCGGCACGCCGATCACCGTGGCGCACGTCACGCCGGTGAGGATGGTTGCCATCGCGCGCGCCGAATCTCTCGGCTTGACGAGCCGCACCGACGCCGCCGTAGCCAGCGTCCAGAAGCCGCCCAATGCAGCGCCAAGCAGCGCGCGCCCGAGCAGCATAACCAGAAAATTCGGCGCAAAGGCCGAAATCAGATTCGAAGCCAGCAGCAAAGCCGTGAGTAAAAGAAATACCCGCCGCCGATCCATACGCCCCGCCACCAGCATCAGACCCGGCGCGGAAATGGCCGCAATCACGCCGGGCACGGTGACCATCAATCCGGCCGTGCCGGGCAACACGCCGAGATCCGCGGCGACTCGCGGCAGGAGTCCGACCGGCAAAAACTCCGTCGTCACGAAAGCGAAAGCGCCGATGGCGACCGCGAAAACAGCGAGCCATGACCGCAGGGACGACGGCGTGCCGTCGTCCAGCGAGGCATTGCTCGCCGCGAGATTATCTTCGATCAACATAGTATTGTTTGCGAGTTTCTAAACAACAGATGGAATTGGAGCGGCCGCACTGCGCTAATCCATTGGCAAACCGCGAGGCACGATTAAAAAAGCAGGCCATATTGGCCTGCTTGCCGGCAGCGACGCGAGTGCGGTCTGGAAATTAGCGAGTGAAAACCCGAATGGACTACACCATAACATCGTAATAGATCGTCCGCTGACGAGTCCGAAAAATTGCGGTCGGGGGTAGGGTTATCGATGCGGATCGCGCGCGTGCAGCCCTGCGTGAGAATGACGCGGCAAGGCACAGGCAAGTGCAGGAGTCAGTTGGGCACGGCGTTTGCTAAAGCCCACCTCAGCGTTCAACGCACTGGCAACCGCTTATCGAAAACGAGGACATCGCCCATGCTTACCACCCGCCCCTATACCGCCACTTGCGTGATCGACGGCATGCCGGTCACCGTCACCTTCTATCCGGACAACGGCGTGTTGCGCATTGCGGATCCGTTGGGGACGTGTATCCGGGAAACGCGCTGGCACGACTCGTGGCGCGCATTGCTGGACGAATTCCGTGGTTTCACTGAACGCACGTCAGTGCAAGGACGCGATTTCGACGCGATGATGGGGCATCTCGGCGAACACGCCGATCATTCACAGCACGGCATGGCGCTGGCATGAGTCAGGCATAAGGAAGGCGCGGCGGAAAGTCAGCGGAAGTGAAGGGAATGCAGCGCCTGCATTGCGCGCCGCACTCCCAAAGATAGATCTGTCACTGACCGAAATAAATCCTGCATAACGGGCCGGCAGAAGTGCATGGCTGGTTTTGCCGGCCTCCCGCGTCCGACTGCCCTGCTGCCACGCCTCCATATGACACGCTCCGTACCGGCTGGGCGCCGGGCGTCATGCCCTGTCCCGATTCGCTGAACGGCATATCGGTCGTGGCCTGCGCCGATTCGTTCGCGTTCTGTTGCATCATCATGTGGCCCGACACACCGGCGCCCTGCTGGCCCTGGATCTCCTGCGCGCTCACCGTTCGCGGAGCGAGAAAGAGCACGGCGCTGGCCACCGCCATCAATAATCGTAGTTTCATGTCCAGACTCCTTGAATCCGGCGCAGCAGTTCTCGTCCTCCAAACAATTGATCCGCGAAAAAACGCCAGGCTGCGCGATGGGCTGACGGACGAGTCGATGTCGATGCGAACTGCTGCGGCGATTCATCGAACTAAACGGCAAAAGACTTGCCATACCTGCAACCGATGTCGGACGCGTGCTCGCGACTGGCCGGAATCAGTCGCCACAGGCTGGCGGTGCGGATTTTGGCTCCGCTGTTTCTTTATAGCTCGGCCACTCAGGAATTCAATCGCTGAACACCCGGCCCGGTTTACCACGGCCGGCAAGTTCGAAAGACGGCATTTGAAACAAAATCAACCGAACCGGCGCGTGCTTTGGCCACACAGTGCGTTATGATGCTGGCATAACGTAAATAATCGGCCCCGCGCGAGGCACCGGCGAGAGACGGAGCGTGGAGATGAAACCGGCCATCCGCAATCAATGCATCGTCAATACGGTTTTTTCCCTTGTCGGCATGAGGCTTATCCGGTCTTGTCTGCCGCGCGGCGGAGCGCTTGAATATTCATTGATTGATAACCTGGTTTGATAGGCGGCCGGATCGGCCATATGCTGCGCCGCGATATAGGAACGACGTTTTCTGACGCTGCCTTTGGAATTTCCTTCAATCGATAACCACACCGCGGGCCGTCCCCATTTGCATGGGCTCGATGCTCACGCGGTTTTCCCTTGCAATCTGTAATTGACAGAACGCTGGACGTTTTAGAAGGACGAATATCTTATGGACGAAAGGAAGCGAGATAGCATGATTGCGTATCTCCGCCACCGCATGGAAGAGTTTGGTATCAAACCAGAAGACCTTGCCGCAGTGCTGGCGTCCGAGCCGGCAGCGCAAAAGGCTGAACGCTACCGTAGCGCAACTGGAGATAGCTGGGATGGCCAGGGTGAGATGCCCCAATGGCTGAAACAGGCAATCAGCGCAGGCCAGTCTATCGATCACTTTGAGTTGTCGGCCGCACCGGCGCCGGCGCCCGCCCCGCAGCAGAAGAAACGTGTGGACTGGCAAAACGACCCGTTCGCAGGCAGTCCGCTCGCACGCTCGAACAACCGCTAGACCGCCGCACTATTGCGGCTCATGCAAGTGCGGACTGCGATCATGCGTCGCACGTCGTGGCGCGGTGCGGCGAAGCAATGGCTGCGGAGACCACGGCCGCGCTTGCCGTGGTGCTTGCCGGCGTGGCGTATTGCGGTAGTTCGATAAACGCGCTGACCTGCCGCACGATCTGCCAGAACACCTTATCGAACAGGCGTGCGCGCTCCGGCTCGGCCATGTGCCCCGCGAGCGGATCGGCAAAGCTCCAGACGCACGACGGTGGTTCGCCCGGAAACGCGGGCGCATGCCGTGCGTCGACGGATTCGTCCAGTGCGATCACGAGGTCCATGCGCGGTGCCCATTCGCCGGTAAATTCCAGCCAGCTTTTCGGGCTCAGTACGCCAAGATCCGAAATGCCGGGCCGCAATTGCGCGACGGCAAATGGATGAACCCGCGCGGCCGGCTCCGGCCCCGCGCTGAACGCGTCAAACCGGTGTCCCGCCAGTTCCCGCAATAAAGCTTCAGCAATGATGCTGCGTGCTGAATTCTCGCGGCAGAGAAACAGCACCTTATATTTTCTGGTCACGCTTACCCCGTACACGTGTTTTTATGCTTCTGTGTGCCATTCTGCCGGCTCAGTCTTGCGCCCTCGTGACACTACGATGATCAAATTTGTTGCGCCACGAGAATTTGTACCAGGGTTTCTCGCTCGCAAACGCGGTACGTTGGTGCGCCTGGCCGTACGCCTGGTCGTGCATTCACGCTCGCCCCGAAGTGTATCAGCGCAAGCGCAAAGCTTTCATTAAGCCTTCACAAGAGAGAGATTCGGCCAGGGACGGCGCTTCAGTTTCAGCTTCAGACAGAGGCTTCGGTCTCGCGTTGACCTGACACGATCCGGTTGGCCGCATCGCTTCTATCGGCCGCCGCCGCTGGGGGCGTATCGAACAGCATCGCCGCGGGCGGTGTGCTGATCGCCTTGACGCCATTGGCAATGCCGGGTGCCGCGACGTAGGGAATAAACGCCGCCACCGCAACGACTACGATGAAAGTGAACATGGCCGTCGAGCCTCCAGGAATCGATTGCGTGGAAGTCGAGCGAAGCGGTTCGCGCGGCATTGAGCAGGCGTCGCTCGTGCTTGCCGTGTTCGAACGACGCTTGTCACGGCCATGTGTTTGATTCTAGAAGCGTAGATTCCGGCGCTAAAGTCCGCTCTCTATATCAATTCGGTCTACGTCTATGGTCTACCGGCCAGGGCGCCATTCCTCACACGGCTGCAGATTCCGTGATCGCGCATCCGGTCTGTAGCACGACGATCGCCGCCGACTCGCGAGTCGCCTCTCCTGCGGGCCGATGTGAATCGCCGGCCAATCAGCGTGTGATACGTCAAAACCGCAATCCGTTGAGAAACTGAAACCACAGACCTTCGAGCGCGCCGGCCGGATGAGTCGCGGCTGCGGGTTCCGCACGCTTCTCCTGCTTCTCCGGATTGGCGCGTCTGGCCGGCACGTCCTGCACGGCGGCGTCCTGTTTCACTGAAGATGCTTCGGACCCGGCCGAAGCATCTGGAACACCGGAAGCATCGTGAGCATCGGAAGCATCGTGAGCATTCGCTGCGTCGGCTTCCGCCTTCGCGGCTTCACGCCGCGCGGCCTGCAACGCCGACACGCTATCGGCGATCTGCGCGGCTCGCCGCACATCGCATCGACGCCCAAGCAGCACCCCGAACAGCACATCGCGGTTGTAGCCGTCGTCAGCGAAACGCATGGCGAGCGAGACCATCTCCGCATACGCGGCCTCGTCAGTGGCACGCGCGGCCGCTTCGCGCTCGGCTTGCGCCTGCTGCCGGCGCGCATGCTGCGCCTCCCAGCCGCGCATCTGCTCGGCATAGACCGAGTCGTACACCTTGCGCTGCACGGCGTCGGAGAGAATCGCGTACGCGTCCTTGATTTCCTGGAAGGTGGCGCGCGCAACTTCCTCGGCGCCGCCATTGCGGTCGGGATGCCACTTCATCGCGGCCTTCCGGTAGGCGCGCTTGATCTCTTCTTCCGTGGCGTGCGTGGGCACGCCGAGGGTGTCATAAAGGGTTGCCATTGCGTGCTCGACCTCGCCGTGATTCGCTTCGCGGACCATCGTAGCATGCAAAAAACGGCTTTATCGTGAAGCGGCCCGCGCCTGCGACGCTCGCTCGCCGGACAAAAAAATGGCCTCGCCGCTAGCGTGGCGAGGCCCAATCCCATGTCAAGGAGATGTCATGGAGGAGACGATTCGATCATAGCCGCCGGTTATCGCGCCCCCAAACAATGCTTCGCCATATGCTTATCCGGCGCGGTCTCAAGTGCATTGCAGCCCATGCGACTCGGCGCCGCCGGTCGCCAACACCCTGCACGGTTATATCGTTAGAACAAAAAGTCGCTTCGTGCCGCGCCCGGCGCTCATTAAGATGACACTTCAAAGTCCGGTTCGCCCCGGTCCGCTGCGCGCAGCCCCGCGCCGGCGCATCGTGAGCCGCTACCGAAGGAGCATTTCGTTGACCAGTTTCGATCATCCTCGCCGGCCGCTCGTCGTCGGCATTGGCGGCACGACACGCGCCGCTTCGTCGACCGAACGCGCGCTCGGCTTCGCGCTGCGCGGCGCGCAAGCGGCGGGCGCGAACACCCGCCTGTTCGGCGGCACCTTCCTGCATAGCCTGCCTCACTATGCCCCGGAACAGCCGCAGCGCACGGATGAGCAACTCGAACTGATCGAGGCCGTGCGCCATGCGGACGCCCTGATCATCGCCACGCCCGGCTATCACGGCGGCGTATCCGGTCTCGTCAAGAACGCGCTCGACACGCTCGAGGAACTGCGCGCCGACGAGCGCCCGTATCTGGACGGCCGCGCGGTCGGCTGTATCGTCACCGCCTATGGCTGGCAGGCCGCCGGCTCGGTGCTGACCTCGTTGCGCTCGATCGTTCACGCGCTGCGCGGCTGGCCCACGCCTTTCGGTGCCGGAATCAACACGCTGGAAACGCGCTTCGATACCGTCGACACCTGTTCCGACGCGAAGGTGGTCGATCAGCTCGCCACGGTCGGCCAGCAAGCCGCGCAATTCGCGCTGGCGTTCAACGCGCATCGCACGCCGGACGCGGCGCCGCTCGGCAGCGCGCTCAAGGACTCGCCGTCCGCTCGCCTGCTGCACGCGGTTTAACTCCCCTCTCTCCATACGTCTTACGCCACCGTGGACCCGCCTGGGCGGCCCACGGTGGTGTCGTTCGTGCAAACCGTGCGGCACATAACAGACCCGTGATTCACATCGCCGGATAGTGTGCTCGAACACAGCGCATATGACCCGATCGGGGCTTCTGTACACCTGCCCGCTGATTTGCTTTCGACGAATGATTGGTTCACCCGCTGCGCAGCGCGGCCTACGCTTGACCCTGCCCGCTGATTTACCGGCCGCGTGACGCTACGGATTGCGTCTGACGTGCCGGCCTTTTGCACCGCACGCGGGAACACTGACTGCCAAAAATCATGAACGCACATATTCGCTACAAGGGTTACGAAGTTGCACCGGCCGCACAACAGTTGCCCAACGGCCTGTTCGCCGCCAACCTGACCATCGAGAAAACTTCCGCGAACCACGGCCAGGCTTATTCATTCGACGCGCTCGATTACTTCTTCGACGAAGAGCACGCGCTGGCTTATGCATTCCGCTGGGGACGCATGTGGATCGATAACCATCAGTAACCGGCAGTAAGCGTCATACGCTTGAATCGCGCCATTCGCGCCATTCGCGCCAGCGCGCGGCGCCGCTGGACTTGTGCAGCCCGGCATCGGAATTTGAACGGTTGTGCCAGAATAGGCGACACATCGAGTTCGCCCTCTGTACGCTGCCATGTCCGACACACTGACAGATGTTGCCGAAGACCGCACCCTGCGCCACTGGACATTCCGCGGCCCCGCCCGCGTGAAGATCGGTTCCGAGGCGCACAAGCAGATGTTTTGCCGCATGCTGCTTGAAACCCACAACCCCTATAAACCGGCCGTGATCGAATGGCCGGCGTTGCCGCCAGATGCACTCGAACGGCTGTGTTCGCTGCCCATCTGGGACATCGCCGTGCAGACCGAAGGCCGCGCGTCGATCGCCGTGCATACCTATGCCGCGCAATTGAGCGATCCTCTGTTGCGAGAAGCCATCACCATGGACGGTGACGAAGAAGCGCGTCACAAGCACGTGCTCTCCAAACTGATCGCCGCATACGGTATCGAGATCGCGCCCGAGCCGGACTATCCCGCGCCACGCGACGCCGAATGGGAATGGATGCGCACGGGCTATAGCGAGTGCATCGACAGTTTCTTTGCGTTCGGGCTATTCCGCTCCGCGCAGCAGTCGGGCTTTTTCCCCGAGGCGCTGGTCGAGACTTTCGAGCCGGTGATTCAGGAAGAAGCGCGCCACATTCTGTTTTTCATCAACTGGGTCGCGTGGTATCGCCGCACCATGCCGATCTGGCGCAGACCGTGGCATGCGCTGCGCGTCGCCGCGATCTGGGTGGTGCTGGTCTGGCAGCGCCTCGCGATCGCGAAAGGGATCGACACCGAAGGCGTCGCGCACGATTCGAACTTTTTGCCCGCTAGCAGTGGTGTAATCAGTGAAGCCATGAATACGCGCGACCTGTTCGCACTGTGCCTCGCGGAAAACGAGCGGCGTATGAGCGGCTACGATGCAAGACTGTTGCGTCCCAGGCTGGTGCCTGCGCTGGCACGTTTCGCACTACGCTTCATGAAACCCTCGCGCCGGAAAACGACACCAGAAAAAGGAGACGCCGGCCATGACATGGACCGTCGATGAACAGCTCGCGTTGACGGCCACACAAGCCGTCGCCGCGATCCAGTCGGGCCGCCTGAGCGCCGCCGACTATGTGGCCACCCTGCTCGCGCGCGCGGCGGCGCTCGCTAGCCTCAATGCGCTCACCACGCTCGACCTCGACGGTGCGCTCGCCGCCGCGCGGCGTATCGACGCCTTGCCCGCTGCCGAGAAGGCACGCTTGCCGCTCGCCGGCCTCGCCGTGGTCGTGAAGGACAACATCAACACGGCCGGCTTGCAAACCTCAGCCGGCACACCGGCGCTCGAAGGCTTCGTGCCCGACACCAATGCGCCCTCCGTGCAGCGGCTCATCGACGCCGGCGCGATCGTGCTCGGCAAGGCCAATATGCACGAACTGGCATTCGGCATTACGAGTACGAACTTCGCCACGCACGCCGGACCGGTACGCAATCCCTACGATCCCACTCTGATTCCAGGCGGCTCGTCGGGCGGCACGGCGGCGGCAATTGCCGCGCGCATCGCGCCGGCGGGTCTGGGCACCGACACCGGCGGCTCGACCCGCATTCCTGCCGCATTGACTGGCACCGCGGGGTTTCGTCCGTCGGTCGGCAATGGCGGCGCCGAGCGGCGCTATCACGATCCGGGCGCCGTGGTGCCGATCAGCCATACGCGCGACACGGTCGGGCCGATGGCGCGCACCGTCGCCGATATTGCGCTGCTCGACGGCGTGATTACCGGCGCCGGCGCGTTGCCCGCCATCACCTTGCGTGGTTTGCGCATCGGCTTGCCCGCGCCGCTGTGGGAAGGACTCGAACGGCAGGTAGCGGACGTAACGAAGGCCGCATTGAAGACGCTCGAAGCGGCGGGTGTCGTGCTCGTACCGGTGGCGATGAACGAACTGGACGAGCTGAACGGCATGGTGGGCGGCCCGATCGCGATCCACGAGGCACGCGACGACGTACTCGCCTGGCTCGTCGCCAACGACGCGCCGGTCAAAACTGTCGTCGAGATGGCGGCCCGTATCGCCAGCCCGGACGTACGCGCGATCTACGACGGCGTACTCGACGATATCCTCGGCGAGCGCTACGAAGCGGCGCTGAATTATTGGCGGCCGCGCTTGCAGCGGTACATGGCCGCCACGTTCGCCGACGAGCGCCTCGACGCGCTGCTGTTTCCAACCACGCGCCTTGCCGCCGTGCCGATCGACGACGTGAACGGCTCGTCGACGGTCTCCATCGACGGTTCGGAGCCGATCGACACAATGGACGCGTTCCTGCGCAACACCGATCCGGCCAGCACCTCGGGCATTCCGGGGCTCTCGCTGCCGGCGGGCATGACGGCAAGCGGCCTGCCGGTCGGACTGGAACTGGACGGCCCGCTCGGCGAAGACCGGCGCCTTCTTGCAATCGGCGTTGCCTTCGAGCAGCTCCTCGGCGCGCTGCCCGCACCCTCGATCTGATACCGGCCAGCCTTCATAACTCCGTTGAAAAACCCAACCCAGCCGCCGATGAAAACACCAATGCCCGCTTACCCGCAGCGGGCCCTCCTGCGTCGCGGCGCGCGAATCGCGGTGACGTTAGCCATCGCGTTGGCCGCCGGTGCGTGCGCGCGCCTCGCCACGGTCGACTCGAATGCGCTGTGGAAAATCGTCGACCTGCGCTGTGTGCCGTCGCAACAGGCCACCGGCACGCCGGGCCAATGCACGACCGTCGACCTCGATAAACGCTACGCTATCCTGAAGGATATCGTCGGACGGTCGCAGCATCTGCTGATTCCGACCGATCGCATCACCGGAATCGAAAGCCCGCTCGTGCTCGCACCGCATGCGCAGGGTTACTGGGTCGATGCCTGGAACGCGCGGACCTACGTCGAGAAATCGGTCAAGCGTACGCTGCCGGACAATCAACTCGGCCTGGAGATCAACTCGCAGTACCGCCGCTCGCAAAACCAGTTGCATATCCATATCGATTGCATGCGCGGCGATATCAGTGAAGCACTCGCGCAGCACGCGAAAGACACACCCGGCAAATGGCGTTGGGCTACGCTCGACGGCAACCGTTACCGCATCATGCGGGTGACCGCGCTCACCCAGGCGGACAATCCGTTTCGCATCGTCGCGCAGGACAATCGGGGCGAAGGGACAATGGCCACGCAAACTATTCTTGTCACGGGCGCGGGACCGTCAGCGGAACAGGACGGCTGGCTGGTCGTGAACAGCGGGATCGACGTTGACAACGGCAGCGGCTCGGCAGAAGGCCTGCTCGATCACGCCTGCCGCGTGGCGGATACACATTGAGCACAATGAACGCCTGACCGCCGAGGCCAGCCGCCGCGCTTCGGCGCAAGCTGGCCCGGCTATGCACGTTTTGGCAGATGCATTACTGAACAAATTGGTTCTGGCAAGACGCGTGGGTCCGTAGTATCGGTCTGAACCTGCATTCCGACCGATCCCGTTCATGGCGATTTACCTCGACGACACGCAACGCAACGCACTCTCCCGCCTGGCCGCAAGCTGGACATGGCGCACGCAGTGGCCAACCTGGGCACTAATAGCGGCGATCTACGGTGGATGGTTCAGCGTGGCGATGCATGCGCGCGGCTTGGGTTTACCCGTCACTATGCTTCTGCTGGCTTTGCTCGGGACGTGGTACATGTCGCTGCAACATGAACTGCTGCACGGTCATCCTACGCATTCGCCGTTCATCAACGCGCTGCTCGGTTTCGCGCCGCTCGCCGTGTGCTTTCCGTACGGCGTCTATCGCGATTCGCATCTTCAGCATCACGACGATCCGCATCTCACGCATCCCGAGCGCGACCCGGAGAGTTACTTCGTCAGCGAGTTCGCGTGGCGACGCGCGGGCTGGGCGATTCGCGCGCTGCTGATCTTCCGCAATACGTTTGTGGGCCGCCTGCTGGTCGGGCCGGCGTTCGCGATTGCCGCGACCGGAGTGGATGCACTGCGTCGAATCAAAGACGGTAATTGGCGCGATGTCCCGGTGTGGCTTGCGCACTTTGCCGCACTCGCCGCGCTTACGGCCTGGTTGCAACAGGTTTGCGCAATCCCGGCGTGGGTTTTTATTGTCGGGGTGGGTTATGGTTCGCTGTCGCTGGGTTCGGTCCGCTCGTTTCAGGAGCATCGCGCGGCGCAGGCGCACGAGCAACGCAGCGTCATCAATGAAGCGGCGTGGTTCTGGCGCCTGCTGTTTCTGAACAACAACTATCACCTCGTTCATCACGACTTGCCTCATGTCCCCTGGTTTGCACTACGGAAGGTTTATGTAACCTCGCGCCAGCAATACATCAAGCGCTCCGGAGGCTTTCTGGTAAAGGGTTACGGTGAATGGTTCAGGCGCTATGGAATCGCTGTTGTTGCCCATCCGGCGGCCGATGCTGGCTCCGGCCAGTTCCCGGAAAGTCCGCCTGCTTCCGTCGGTTTTGCAGGTAAATTGCAGGTAAATTTCATGGTAGTTGTCCGTGACGAAGCTCGCCATGAAGCTCACCTATCCGCTCCTGCTGAACGCGAAACCGCAATCGAAGCCTTATAGGCTCACCGACCGCGATTCGATGTATTTATTCGTATCGATCAAGGGTACGAAGACGTGGAAATTCGACTACCGACTTGACGGCAAGACCTGTGCGTACACTCTCGGGCGCTTCCCAGGCTTATCGCTTCATGACGCACGAGAACTGCGAAGCAATGCCGCCAGGCTAGTGAGGTCGGAGTCCACCCGAGGGCGCATGAAAAACAACTCCAGCAACAGACCATCGTCCACCACAAGAACACGCTTTGGCCTATCTGTGAGGAATGGCTGAATGACAACCGCGCAAAGTGGACAGCCTGCTATCACGGTCAAGCCACGCGGTTCGTTACACGCTACGTGATTTTCCACCTTGGCACACCGATGCCGTTGGCCCGTGAGGATCCACTGTCCTCGGCTCGCTCGTTCACGGGTGGGACGCGTTCATTTCATTCTGACCGACGACCATTCGGTGAGGTCTGGTGGACCAGGCATCGATGGTTACCGCCCACGGATCATGTGTCAGACACGGCCCGACCGAAGTTCGTAACATGACGACTTTGCGCCGCGCGTATTCCGCGAGAGATACCGCCCCGCGCGGAACCTCGACCAGGACATCGATCCGACAACCCGCGCAGCGCGCCTGCTCCCCGATCGCACGGTCTAGCTCCACCGCCAGCCCTACGGGTAATCGCCTGTCGCTGCGAATCATGATGTCAAGGTCGCTACTTGCTGTCGCGGTCGGGATGCCGCTTGCCAGTTCGAACCCCACGCTGCCGGTAGGCCCCCAATCCAGGCCCAGACCAGCAAGAACCGGTTTGAGCCGGTCGAGCAGTTGGAACGCAGGAACGCAAGTGATCCGCGCGAGCGGCGCAGCCCGTAAAAGATACTCTGGACGGATCGTCGCAATGATCGCATCGTGCTCCAGCCAAATGGCATAACGCTCGTTGCGGGAGCGCCCCCGGACCCCAACCGGTATCTTGCAGCCCTCCGGTGATGCACGACGCACGACCGCAAATGGCGCCCGTTCCAGAGACTCCACCACCCAGGACGGCGCCCCCTCCCACTTCCCCGGTAGACGCAACCGCAGGAGGTCGTGAACGAGAAAGGATCTACTCATTGCCACGCTCTGTCCGACGGCCTGGCGCTGCGTACCATCATGCCAATGTCATACGGTCTCGGGAGGAAGGTTGCGATCATTCCTGCGACCGGGCACGTCTTGCCAGATAGACAATCGTCTCGATGGGCGTATCGGTCAGGCTACGTGCCTTCACGTCGTCGAAGGACTCGTGAATCAACCCGGTCAACACCGTCCCCGGCGGCGATTCGAAGAAATAGCGCACACCCATTTCATACAGAACCGTCATCGAATCGTACCAGCGCACCGTATGAGCCACGTTGGTCGACAGGTCACGTCCGATGTCCTGCGGCTCTCTCAACACGCGCGCACCGACATTCCCGACGTAGGGGATCCGCGGCCGCGCAATCTCGACGCGGGCCACCGCTTCGCTGAGCCTGGCCGCGACATCGTCCATCAGCGCGCAGTGAGATGGCACACTGACGGCCATTTTCTGGGCCTTTCTCGCCCCGGCGTGCTTCGCCGCCTCGATACCCACTTCGAGTGCCGCGTCGCTGCCGGCCAGCACGATCTGTGTCGGCGCATTCAGGTTTGCGATATAGAGCGGCTGTCCGCCGGTGTCGATTTCGTCGATCAGGCGTACAACGCGGGCTTCGTCCAGCCCGACCAGTGCCGCCAGCCCGAAGCCATGCGGATAGGCGCTCTCCATCAATTCTGCTCGCAACTTGAGAAGCGGTAGCGCCGTTGCGAAATCCAGCGCTCCGCACGCGACCGCAGCAGCGTAGGCGCCGCTCGATAACCCGGCGACCGCATCGGCTTCGACTCCCTCCGCATTCAGCGCACGCATCACCGCGATGCCCGAGATCAGCCCCGACAGCTGAACCGCGACCGTCGAAGTGAGCGCCGCCTCGGTATCCAGCGTGCGCGCATCCATGCCGAGCACGGCGCCTGCTTCGTCAAGCGTCGCTGCGATAGCGGGGTGCGTCGGCAACCGGTGCAGAAATCCCGGCGTTTGCGCCCCTTGCCCAGGAAAGAGAAATGCAATGTTCATCATGATTCGTTCCTGTTGGGTCGGACGTTGCTCATCCAGTATCCCTGCCGGGGGTTCCCTTGCATACGAATGCCTCAAGGTTATTTCGGCGCAAGCAGCCAGATCGCAATCGACAGCGTGACAACGCTGGAGATCGAAGAAACGAGCAACGTTGCGCCCGCGACGGGCGGCCGGACCCCACTGCTCGCGCCGAACACCAGTCCGAAGAATCCCGCCGGAATCGCGGTCAACAGTGCTGCCTGACCGGCAATCGTTGCGGGAAAGTGAAAGAGTCTCGCCAGTCCGAAAACCAGCAGAGGCTGCACGATGTTCTTGACCGCCGTGCCGAAGGTGACATCGGCGTCGATCTTGATCGCCTGGGCGGACAGCATCAGGCCGGTCAGGAACAGGCCGATGCCGGCCGTGGCCGCCGTGATCGGCCCCAATGCCGTGCCGACGATCGCCGGGAGCTTGATACCGAGCAGCGCGACAATGAGTCCCAGCATCGGCCCCACGAAGATGGGCTTGCGCACCGAATGCCCGAGCGCGATCAGGAACTGGCGTGCCGCAGATACCGACTGGCCAGCGTCCGTCTGGCGCGCCTTGTCCAGATCGAGCAACGCAAGCGTCATTGGCGAAATGGTGACCGAGCCGACTGCGATCGCGATTGCAACCGACAGTGCCGCCTGTTGCCCGAAGATGGGCAGCACCAGCGGCAAGCCGATCGATGCGAAATTCGGGAACGCGATCGTCAGCGTCTGCACCGCCGTGTCGGACAGCGACAGGCCGAATATCTTCCGGTGCATCCACCCGACGATCGCATACACGATGACGAGGCCCAGCGTGAGCAGAAGCGCCAGTTGACCATTCTGCATGATGACCGACTGCGGCGTCTTCGCAATCGAGATGAACAAGGTGAGCGGCAACGCGAACTGCATGAGCAGGACATTGAGACTCGACACATTCTGGTTGTCGACGAGCTTGCGCCTGCCGGCGAAATAGCCCAGTGCGAGTACCAGAAAGACCGGCAACAGCGCGGTAACGATAAGGTTGAACATGCTCTTCTCTCGGTGGATCCTGGTTATATATGGCGAGACTCAAAACAGCATGCCCCGACAGGCGTCGCTCACCACCTTCGTGCTCCGGCCACGCCTGCATTGCTGATCGGCTGGAACCGGCCGCAAACCCGGGCTCAAGCGGAAAAGCCGCCCCTGCGGCCTCCCGAGCCGGCCCCTGGCCTGCGTCCTTGCCTTGTCGCCATTACCATTGCTCCGCGAGGCGCTTGCGTACTTCGATCGAGGCCGCACGTGTCGTCTGTGCCTCCTTCGAGCGGTAGCGGGCCGACAGATCGCGCACGCCATCCTGCCGGATCGAGTCAAGCGTGCCGGCCAGCACCTTGCGCACCTGTTGCACAGCGGCAGCATCCGGCGCGTCCGCATCGACGCCCTCGATCAGGCTGTCGAGCAGCCCAAGCTTCGCGTAGTTACGGATGTCGTACGACATCGGCGGGATGCGATTACCCAGTTCGGCAAGCTGTTCGACCGTGCGGCGTGTGATGCGCGCGGCAGCGGCCTGTCCCATTGCGTGGATCAGCACGTCGGGCGCATCCAGCGCGACGATGCGGTTCGCCTGGTAGCCGTGCGCGAGAAAGGCGCCCGACATTGCGTGCCCGACAATCAGCGCGATGACCGGGTGACCCGCCAGCCGGGCCTGCGCATAAGCGTTGGCCGCCGCGGCACAGGCCAGGTGAATGCCCATCAGTTCCTCACGCCGCCCATAAGCCTGGCCGACGACATCGACCACTGCGACGATGGGACGGCGCCGCTCGTCGCCGCCGCGATGCGCGTCGATCGTCTGCCGAACGATGTTTGCCAGCGCCCAGCCCTGCTCAAGTCCGACCTCACCCTGGCGCGCACGGGGAAACCTGTTAGCCGGGTCAGGCACCACGGCGATAAAGCGTGCGTCAATATCGCCGAGCGGCGCATCGGCGAACAACACCGAGTGGCTCTGGCCGAATCCCTGCTCCTCCCGCTCCGTCAACGCATGCAACCATACGCGCCCGCGGCTCGCATGAGGACCGGTGGGTATCGTGAGAGCATCGCTCATTTCGAATCTCCTTTGTTTCCCCAAAGCGTCGCAAGCTGGACGCCTGTAAGCTGTTTGCTGGTGTCCACTTCGCCGATGCGCGTCAGGTAGGTATCCAGTGCTTCGCAGCGATACGCCTTGGGAATACCTAACGCGAACGTCGTGCGGACCTGCTTCGCTATCTGCGTGGCATCGTCTTCGACGAGCGCATCGACCATGCCGAGCCGCGTCCGCTGCTCGCCGCCGATCAGACTCCAGATCAACGCCCTGTCGGACGAATCGATTTCCTCGATGCCCGCTTCCTGCTCGATCACCTCGGGACCGTTCATGCCGAGACGCGCCTCGCGTGTAACGATCAGATAGCTGCACAGCGCGGCGGCAAGCGACATTCCGCCGAAACAGCCGACCATTCCGCCGATCACGCCCACCACCGGCACGTGGCGCCGCAACGCGACGATCGCCGCGTGAATTTCAGCGATGGCTGCAAGTCCGAGGTTGGCCTCCTGCAGACGCACGCCACCGGTTTCCAACAGCAGCACCGCACGGGTCCGGATGCCGTTCTCGTTATCGCGCAGTGCCAGCTCCAGCGCCCCCGCGATCTTCGCGCCCGACACCTCGCCCATACTGCCGCCCTGGTATGCGCTCTCGATCGCGGCAACCACGGCCGGCTCGCCGTCGATCGTTCCGCGCGCAATCACAACGCCGTCGTCTGCCTGTGCCACGATGCCCTGCATCGGCAGCCAAGGCGATTTAAGCCGATCGAACGGACCGACGATCTCCCGGAATGAGCCGGCGTCCAGCAGCGCTATCGTCCGCTCGCGCGCATCGAGTTCGATGAAACTTCTGCGCGCCAGAAAGCCTTTCCAATCAGTCTGTGCATTCATTGCCCCAACTCCTCGACAGCCTGTTCCAGGCGCAGCAATACGACACCCGGTGTCGCGCCGAAATCGTTGATTTCAATCGCCACACGGCCATCAAAACGCGTGAAAAAACGGTCGACGACGGTCTTCCACACCCGCCCGAATCCGTCCACGCTGGTATTGATCACCACCTGCGCCGTATCGCCGTCTACCGGCTCGATCAGCACTTCAAGATCGCCCGAGCCGACCACGCCCACGTGGACGCGACGCTTGACCGGCTTCGAAACCGGATATTCATATCGAAGAGTTTCCATTGATCATCGACTCCTTGGTTGAACGGGAATTGACAAGCGGTCATCCCGTTCGATATGGTCAAGAAACAGCGCGGCTGCGAGCAGATCGGCTGCTCCGCCAGGCGACGCGTTGCGTGTGAGCAGATCGGCATCGAGCGCCGCCAGCCGACGCAGCCCGGCGGACGTTCCGCTGCCGCCAGCGGCCATGACTTCACTCGCACCGCGCTTGGCGACGGACAGCGCCTCGATGCCGCCGCGATGCAACAGGCACGTATCGTCGAGCGAGGCCATGATCGACAGGAGCGCATCGAGCCGCGCCGCGTCTTCGCTGCGCCCCTCGCACCGGGCTGCTCGAAGCGCCGGCAATGCGACCGAAACGACGTGCGGAAAACCGTCCTCGGCCTCGCCGCGCGCCCCTCGCACGCCATAGCGGCGGCTGACATGCTGGCCGTTGGACACTACTGCGGGCACGAAACGGTCCCGATGGCGCGCGATGCCCGCAGCCTCCGCGGCAATGACATCTGCACTGCGCTCCCGCACGCGCGCCGTCCCCGCCACTAGCAGCCCGACCACCCAGATCGCACCGCGGTGCGCATTGCTGCCGTCCGTGACCGTCAGCATCGTCTGTTCCGCCTCGCGGCCGATCCGTCCGAGCGTTTCACGCAGATGGCGATTCGACGGGCTCGAAGCCGCTGCGTGTGCCATTGCGGTAAAGCCCGGGCGCAACGAGCAAGCCGAGCGCCGCATGACGGAGAGATCGAGGTCGGCATGGGCGCCGCGGCCCCTGCGATCCACGAGCGCTGGCTTGGGTGTCAGATCCGCTTCGTCGAGCAGCGCCTGCACGGCCGCATCGGCCAGTTGACACGCCAGATCTACATTCGCCTCCTCGTGTGGGCGCCGCAAGCGGGCAAGGCCCGCCGTACCGGAAAGTCCCTCGTATCCTGAAGCGTGGGTGCCAGTCATCGGTTCCTGCTGGTAAGTGCCGAAGTCCATGGCGATCACCAGCTGCGAAAGCGTGCGGGCGGAGCATAGAGCCCTCCGGACCAGGCCACCAGATCTTCGATGCTGCGTGCGGCAAGTAGCGAGCGCTTCGCATCAATGCGCCTGACGCCGAGATCCTCCGGATAAGCGACGATTCCGCGGCTGCGCAGCTCCGCAGTGCGGCCCGGCTCGGCACTGCGGCCGATATCCGTCGCGCCGGCGACGGCGGCGATGGCGGCGCGCCGTTCCTCGCCCTGCACCTTGTAAACGTAAGCAATCCCCTCTTCGGTCACGACATGCGTAACATCGTCACCGTAGATCATCACGGGCGCCACGGCCATACCGCTGCGCCTGCCCACCTCGATCGCGTCGAGGCGCTCGACGAACGACGGTACTCCACCGGGTCTGAACGTTTCGACCGTCTGCACGACGAGCTTGTGGCCGCGCACGATCGGAGCCTGCGAGGTGATCATGTCGAGCCACGGCTTGCTGCTATGACGTCGGCCGTGGGGGTCATGTCCCATGTTCGGCGCGCCGCCGAACCCGGCAAGCCGCCCGAGCGTGACGGTCGACGAATTGGCGTCGGCGTCCATCTGCAGCGTGGAGCCGATGAATAGGTCTACGCCGTACTGGCCGGCGAGCTGGCATAACACCCGGTTCGAGCGCAGGCTGCCGTCGTGGCCCACGAAGTAGATATCGGAGCGGGCACGAATGTATTCCTCCATGCCGACCTCGCTGCCAAACGAATGGATACTCTCAACCCAGCCACTTTCGATCGCGGGAATCAACGTCGGATGAGGATTGAGCGCCCAGTTGCGGCAGATCTTTCCCTTCAGGCCGAGCGATTCTCCATAGGTGGGCAACAGAAGCTCGACGGCGGCCGTGTCGAAGCCAATGCCGTGATTCAATGCGCTCACGCCGTGCCGCTCGTAGATTCCGCGAATCACCATCATTGCCATCAGAATCTGCAGCTCGTCGATATGCCGTGGGTCGCGCGTGAAGAGCGGTTCGATCGCGAACGGCCGATCAGCCTCGACGACGAAATCGACCCATGACGCCGGGATGTCGACGCGCGGGAGTGTGTCGACGATCTCGTTGACCTGGGCGATCACCACGCCGTGACGGAACGCGGCTGCCTCGACGATCGTCGGTGTGTCCTCCGTGTTGGGCCCGGTGTACAGATTGCCTTCGTGATCGGCCTGGACCGCGCAGACGAGTGCGACGTTCGGCGTCAGATCAACGAACATCCGCGCATAGAGTTCGATATACGTGTAGATCGCGCCGACCTCCAGTTTGCCGTCTTCCAGCAATTGCGCGACGCGCAGGCTCTGCGGCCCTGCATATGAAAAGTCGAGCTTGCGTGCGATGCCCTTCTCGAAGATGTCCAGATGCTCGGCACGGCTAATGGTCGAGATCAGCAGATGGATATCATGGATCAACGACGGATCCACTTCGGCGAGCGCCCGGGAAAGAAAGTCAGCCTGCTTCTGGTTGTCACCTTCGAGGGCGACGCGATCGCCGGGTTTGATGATGGCTTGCAGGGCCTCGACAATACGGCTCCGATCGATCACCTTGCCACTTGCGAAAGGCTGCGCCGCCTTGAGCCGAGCCAGCTTGCCGTCCCTCAGCCTAAACCAGGAATGTGGCTGCGCGGATAAGTCTTCACTTGCCGTCATTGTCGATCCTCATAAGGGAGATTTCGCCGGCGCGAAGGCACGCAGCGAGATGTGCAGGACAGAACGGTTGCGCCGCACCGGCAACGCGCACGTTCAGGGGACGATGCCCCGGCTGCGGCAACCATACCGCGGGTTGCGCAATAAACGCGATTGCCTGTAGTCGAACAGACCGGCTTGCCGTCGTCGGCACCGGCGACACAGGTGCAACTTCGTTCCACCCTTCGTCACGAATGTATTCGCGCCGACGCGCAGGAGATTGACTCAAGTCAATTCCGGATATTTTCTTGAAATTCAATTATTACGAGCCCAATAATTGAAAGAAAAGAAAGGTTATGAATATCGAAATCCATTACCAGATTACATAATGAAATCTCATGGCTTGCCCATGAAATTCCCCCGACTTCCGTGTCAATTTGACGTCTAACGCGAGAAAAATTGAGAAGTCTCTGCTCTACCGGAAACCAATAAAGACCCAATCTGTATCTCTATTTTTTCGCAAACAATTTCACTGCCGTCTTCGATATTTAATTCATTCTAATTTTGTGTTTTTTTTATTTCATTTTTAGCAATGAACGCCATGCGATGGCGATGGCGATGGCGATGGCATAGATGCGGCAGCCGTGCCGTAGCTCGCCAAAGAATCCGATCCGGCTCATCCGCAGCGAAGAACTGCATCCTTCGCCGCACGCGGCGTGAGTACCTGCTTACTGTTGATGCTGGTCAACCGCGAAGCCGGCGGTCCAGTGATCACTTGCGCGACCGGCCGTGCATCACGACGTCGAGGTCGGGGACGGCATGAACTGGGCATCTGGATGCGATTTCCGCGGGGATACTGTCATCAGGTTCAAAGCGAAGCTCCGGGTGCGCTGCGCTTGTCACCCGAAAACGCACGGGCGATGCATCCGATCCCGCTCGAGCGCTGCCATCGCAACGCTTACGCGGCATCCCAATCCGGGGCCCATGCGACGCTGCTTATCCGCCCATCAGGTCTTGCAAGCCCCGCGATGCGACGCATCTCTTCGTCATCCAGTGAAAAATCGAACACGTCGATGTTCTCGCCTATCCGTTGCGGGTTGGTCGACTTCGGCACGGCGGCGACGCCTGGCTGCTGAATCAGCCAGCGCAACAGGACCTGCGACGGCGTCCTTCCGTGCCGTCCGGCGATCTGCGCGATCAATGGATCGGCGAGAAGCCGGCCGCTGCCAAGCGGCGTATGGGCGACGAACGACAGACCGTGCTTTGCGCACGCCGCCAGCACCTTCCGCTGGTTCAGGTACGGATGGTATTCGCATTGGTTCACCGACAGCGGCACCGGCGACAACGCAACCGCACACTCCAGCCACTCAACCGGAAAGTTGGCGACGCCAATGTTGCGCGCAAGGCCCTGCCGGTGAGCATCCGCCATTGCGCCGAGTGTTTCTCCAAGAGGGATGTCAGGGTTTGGCCAGTGAATCAGCAGCAGGTCGACGTAGTCGAGCTTCATGTCGGACAGGCTGCGCTCGACCGATCGCCGGAACGCGGGCGCACGTAGCTCAGTCCACCAGACCTTCGTCGTCACGAACAGCGCGTCGCGTGCGATGCCGCTTTGGCGGATGCCCTCGCCCACTGCCGTTTCATTCTGATAGCGCGGTGCCGTGTCGATGTGCCGGTAGCCCTGCTCGATCGCGGTGCGCACCGCGCGTACGCCGTCATCGTGCTGCGATTGCCAGGTTCCCAGCCCGATCGCGGGTAGATGGAGTTGTCGCGGTTTCGTCGTCGCGTTGTACGTTTTACTCATGATGTCCTCAGCGTGTACCGATGCGCAGACCTATTGTTCGCGGCGGTTCGCGGCGCCGCCGCCCGCGCGCGAGACGTCCATCGGGCCTCGCGACCGGCTCGGCGGATACGTCGCGGCCCGCGTCGCATATTCGCGGGCAATTACGTCGCCGTGCCGCCACGATGGATCGGATGGCTGATCGAGAGTCATCCCGACAGCGCGTCGTCGAAAGCGGCCTGCACACGCGCGACGATGTCATCGGCCTGTTCGCGCGTCGTGATCAGCGGCGGCGCGAATCCGACAATGTCGGCGCCGAGCGCGCGAATCAGCAAGCCGTGCTCGCGCGCGGCCGCCACCACGCCCGCGTTGATGCGGCGCTCGGGCGGGAACGGCGTGCGCGTCGCCGGATCCTGCATCAGTTGGATCGCCATCAGCATGCCGACGCCGCGAATGTCGCCGACCAGGCGATGCGCGCCGAACGCCGCGCGCAGCCGTTCGAGCAGATAGCCACCGACGTCGTCCGCGTTGTCGACGAGCCGCTCGCGTTCCATGATGTCGAGATTGGCGAGCCCGGCGATCGCGCCGAGCGGATGGCCCGAATACGTCCAGCCGTGGCCCATCACGCCGTGCTCGCGCGATCCGCTCATCAGCACGTCCCAGAACGCCTCGCCGACCACCACCGCCGACAGCGGCGCATACGCGCTCGTCAGCCCTTTGGCGAATGTCAGCAGATCGGGCGCGATGCCGAAGCGCTCGCAACCGGTGCGCGCGCCAAGCCGTCCAAAGCCGCAGACGACTTCGTCGGCGATCAGCAGAATGTCGTGGCGGCGCAGCAGCGCCTGCACCGCGGGCCAGTAACCTTCGGGCGGCGGAACGATGCCGCCGGTGCCGTTCATCGGTTCGGCAATGAACGCGGCGATCGTGTCGGCGCCCTCGCGCTCGATCAGCGATTCGAGTTCGGCGACGCAGTGCGCCGTGAAGTCCGCTTCGCTTGAGCCAGGCACGGCGTTCCGGTAGTAATCCGGACACATCGCGCGCACCACGCGATCGAACGGTGAATCGAAGTTCGCGTGATACGCGGGCAGACCGGTCAGCGCGCCAGTGACGATGCCGGAGCCGTGATACGCGCGATCGCGCGCGATGATCTTCTTCTTGTTCTTGCGGCCGAGAATGTTGTTGTAGTACCAGACGAGCTTGATCTGCGTTTCGTTCGCGTCGGAGCCGGACATGCCGTAGAACACCTTCACCATGCCCGGCGGCGCCCAGTCCTCGATCAGCCGTCGCGACAGTTCGATCACAGGCTCGTTTGCGCTGCCGACATACGTGTGGTAATACGACAGCCGCTTGCACTGCGCGGCCATGCGTTCGGCGATTTCGTCGCGGCCATAACCGACGTTCACGCAATACAGTCCAGAGAAACCGTCGATGTACTCACGCCCGGCGACGTCGGTCAGATGGATGCCACGTCCTTCGCCGATGATGAAGCCGGGCAGCGCGCCGGTCGCATGATCGTACGCATGCGTGCCCGGATGAAAAAAGTGCTGCCGATCCAACTGTTCCAGCAATGTCATCGTGCAATCCTCCTGCTCATTTCAGCGGCGTGTCCACGCCATGACCGGATTCGATGATCGTCACGCCGCACGCTTCATGCGCGCGATAGCCGATTCCCGGATAGATCAGATGCTGACGATCCACTTCGATCAAGGCGCTTTGCTGCATGGCATTTCCCGAATCAATAGATGATGTTCGGCGCCAGTGTTTCGCCGGTCATGAAGCGCCGGTGAGATAGATGCTTCAGATCGTCCGAAGTGCGGCCAGTCGCGATCGCTTCGGCAAGCATGCGTGCCGCGCCGAGCGAACTGCTGAAACCGTGGCCGCTGAAGCCGGTGCACAGATACACGCCCGGCAGCTGACTGCATTCGGAGACGACCGGAATGCCATCGGGCGTATTGTCGATCGCGCCGCCCCACGCGAGATCCACTTTCGATGGATCGAACTCCGGAAAAATCTTACCGGCTTCGTCATAAGCAGAATGGACGAGCGACAGATCCGGCGCGGGATCGAGGATGCGATTGCGCTCGAACGGCGAGCACCCGAGATGCAGATAACTGAATTCGCTCCACCACTGCCGGAAGAATTCGCCACCGAATTGCACCTTGATGCTGTTGCGCCGGCTCGCGTACAGGCCCTTAAAACGCATGCCGTAGCGCAGACTGTTCGGTACCACGTGGACGGTGCCGCGCCCGCTCCTGGCGAGCGTGTAGCCGCCGTCGGCGCGCTCGCGCAATGCGAAGTCGGGCGTTTTTAGCGGATCCCTGAACGTGAGGCGGATTTCACTGCGCGTTTTCGACGCCGACGAATACACGTTCAGCGTCGGCAGCACGATCTTCTGCTTCAGACAGAACAGCGACGACCATGCGCCCGCCGCGATTACCACCGCGTCGGCGCGCACGAGGCCGCGCTCGGTCTGGATGCCAGCGAAGCGGCCGGCTTCGAAGTACAGATCGTTGACTGCGCAGTTCTGCAGGATCGGCACGCCTTGCGACGCGGCGTGCCGCGCGAGCAGCGGAATCGCGCAGGAGGGATCGGCGTAGCCATCGTCGGCGGTGCGCACGCCGCCGATCCACGGCGCGCCCTGCCCGGAGTAGATCTCGTTGGCCTGTTCGCGCGACAGCATTTCCGCCGCGACGCCCGAACGCCGCGCGAAGTCGAACCACGCCTGCCAACCCGCGAGTTCTTCCTCGCTGCGCGTGACGAACGTGATCCCCGTCTTACGGAAGCCGACATCCGCGCCGATTTCCTGCGACATCGCCGTCCATCTCTCGACGCTCAGCTTCGCCATGCCGAGCTCGCGCAGATCGCGCCCGAGTGTGCGGCACCAGCCCCAGTTGCGGCTGCTCTGCTCAGCGGCGACCCGACCTTTCTCGAACACCGCGGCCCGCTTGCCTAAGCGATGCAGCTCGTAGGCAGTCGCCACGCCCGCGGCGCCACCGCCGATGACCGCCACGTCGAGATGCGTCGGCAGCAACACGTCAGTGTCGATTTTGAGTAGCGGATGTCTCACGTTTGGGCTACCAGATTGAAAACAGAATGAACGCGGATGAGAACGCGTGGCGCCGGCCGCTCGGCCAGGCAAGTGAGGTCGGAGTGTAGGAAGCAATAAAGGCGCTGACAAATTCGCAAGTATTGAGGGGACATGCTTTTTTGATATGGTGCCCGGCCGCGCGAAACCGCCTATACATTGGCCACGTTCCGGCTTTGTCGCACCTCATATCAAAAACGGATTGGGAGTCAAAAATGGCGTATTAGGTCGGACGCACGCGCGTCAATAAAATGAATCGCCGAGCGGCACCATCAGCGAATCGTGCGAGGTCGATACCCTTTTCGCTGCGCGCCATCTCGCCGATCAACAGACAGAACGGAGGACACGTAATGAAAACCAGTAGAAGAGATTTCCTCTCGATGTGCGCGGCCGCGGGAGCGGGCCTCGCTGGCGGCCTTCCGGGCGTCGCGCTGGCGGACGAGGCGCCGAAGAAAGGCGGCAGCGTGCGCATGGCGGTGCAGAACGGTTCGGTATCCGACACGCTCGATCCGGCCAAGGGCGCGCATTCCGGCGACTGGACCAAGCAGTTCTGCATCTTCAACGCGCTGATGGAGTTCAACGACTCGTTGTCGCCGAGCCCCGCGCTCGCGGAAAAGCTCGAGAGCAGCGACGGCATCACGTGGCACATCGCGGTGCGCCGGGGCGTGCACTTTCACGATGGCTCAGAACTCGTCGCCGACGACGTCGTCTATTCGCTCGCGCGTCATAAGGATCCCGCGACGACGTCGAAGGCCTTCGCGATCGCGAGCGGCTTCAAGGAAATCAAGGCAAACGGCCAATACGAAGTGACACTCGTGATCGACAAACCGAACTTCGATTTGCCGTCGGTGCTTGGCAGCAGCTATTTCCTGATTACGAAGAACGGCGCGAAGGATTTCCTGAAACCGATCGGCACCGGCCCGTTCATGCTCGGTGCGTTCACGCCGGGCGGCAAGTTCACCGCGAAACGCAATCCGAACTACTGGAAATCGGGTCTGCCGTATCTCGACTCGGTGGAAATCATCGGCGTGCCGGACAACGCCGCGCGCGTGAACGCCGTGCTGGCCGGCGACGTCGACATCTGTTCGCTGGTCGAGCACCCCTACGCGTCGCAGGTAAAGGGCAACGCAAACGTACAGCTCGTGGTCAACAAACTCGCGATCTACACCGACCTGATCCTGCGCCAGGACAATCCGATCGCCGGCAACAAGGATTTTGTCGCCGCCGTGCGCTACATGCAGGACCGCAAACGCATGGTCGAAGACGTGATGCGCACGTATGGCGTGATCGCTAACGATCATCCGGTCGCGCCGTGGGATCCATACTTCCTCGCGGGTCTGCCGCAACGCGAATTCGATCTCGACAAGGCGAAGTTTCATGTCAGGAAAAGCGGGCTCGCCGGTCAGTCGATCGAAATCTTTTGCCAGCCGGGCATCGCCACATCCGTCGAAGGCGCGCAGTTCATGCAGAGTTTCGGCGCGCAGGCGGGCTTCAATTTCGTCGTGCGGCAAGTCCCGACGGACGGCTATTGGTCGACGTACTGGACCAAGCGGCCGATCACGTATGGGTCAATTTCGAACCGGCCGAATGTCGGCATGATCTTCGAGCTGTTCTACACGTCGAAGTCGCCCACCAACGAAGCGCGCTGGAAAGATCCGAAGCTCGATCAGTTGCTCGAATCGGCGCGTGCGGAAGGCGACTTCAACAAGCGCAAGGCGATCTATGGCGACATGCAGACGCTCGTACACGACAGTTCCGGCACGATCGTTCCGGTGTTCGACGTGATCCTCGACGGCGTGTCGAAGAACGTACGCGGCTACAAGCCGAATCCTTCCGGCATGAATATGGGATATCGCTTCGCGGAAGCGGTCTGGCGCGCCTGATCGCGATCGACGCACGCAAGAAAAACCACGGAGCATCGTGGTTTTTTCGCCTATTGCGCATGAAATGCTTCAATCCGCCTTCGGACGCAACGCCATCTCTTCCAGCCAGTTCGCACGCATCTCCGGCACCGAATCGATCAGCAGCGACGTGTACGGGTGGCGCGGCTGATTGAACAGCGCGGCGCGATCGCAGGCATCGACTTTCTGGCCTTTGAACAGCACGGCGATGTCGTCGCAGGTCGTTCGCACGGTAGACAGATCGTGGCTGATGAACAGATACGACATATCGAGTTCGTGCCGCAGTTCGACGAGCAGATCGAGGATCGCCGCGCCGACCACTGTATCGAGCGCCGACGTCACTTCGTCGCAGATGATCAGCTCCGGCTCAGCGGCGAGCGCGCGCGCGAGATTGATGCGCTGCTTCTGACCGCCCGACAGCTCCGGCGGACGCCGCCGCGCGATCGACGCCGGCAGCTTCACGAGATCGAGCAGACGCGCGACCCGCGCGGGCACTTCGTTCGGCGCGCAGCGCGCGAACAGCTTCAGCGGCCGCGACAGGATGGTCTGGACGTCGTGTGCGGGATTGAGCACCTTGTCAGCGTTCTGGAACACCAACTGGATGCGACGGTACAGATCGCGATCGCGCTTCGCATGTGCGCCCGCAAGCGGCTTGCCCGCGAAGCGGATGCTGCCGCGCGCCGGCGCGAGCAGGCCCGCGATCACATACGCGAGCGTCGATTTGCCCGACCCCGATTCGCCGATCACGCCGAGTGTCGTGCCGCGCCGTAGCACCAGATTGATGCCCTCGAGCACACGGGTCGCGGGCATGCCGTCGCGGCCGGTGTCGCCGTAACCGGCGGTGAGATCGCTGATCTCGAGCAACGGCGGCTGGTGGTGCGCCTGTTCGGCGTCGCGATCGGTCAGGCGCGAGACCGGCTCGGCGGCGACCATCAACCGCTTCGTGTACGGATGCGCGGGCGCACTGATGATCTGCGCAAGCGCACCCTCTTCCTGCATCTCGCCGTCACGCAGCACCAGCACGCGATCCGCAATCTGCGCGACCACTGCGAGATCGTGCGACACGTACACCGCGCTGATGTTGAACTCGCTGATCGCGCGCTTGAACGCGCGCAACACTTCGATCTGCGTGGTCACGTCGAGCGCGGTGGTCGGTTCGTCGAACACGACCACTTCCGGATCCGACATGAGCGCCATCGCCGCCATCAGCCGTTGCAACTGCCCCCCCGACACCTGATGCGGATAGCGATCGCCGATCGTCTCGGGCGCCGGCAGCGCGAGCGCACGGAACAGCCCGAGAGCCTTCGCGCGGGCGTCCCTGCGGCTCATCAGCCGACGCACGCAGACGCCTTCGATCACCTGATCGATGATGCGCAGCGCAGGATTGAACGACGCCGATGCGCTCTGCGCGACATAGGCGATGCGCCGCCCACGCAGATCGCGCAACGCCGCAGGCGATGCCGCCAGCACGTCCGTTCCACCGACGCTCACGCGGCCTCCCGCGATCCGGCAGCCGCGCCGCGCGTAACCGAGCAGCGTCAGCGCGATCGTCGTCTTGCCCGAACCGGATTCGCCGATCAACGCGAGCACTTCGCCGGGTTCGATCGAGAAGCTGACGTCCTTGACGATCGGCACTTCGCCGCCTTCGTCGCCGCGTGCCACCACGTTCAGATTCGATACTTCCACCACACGTCTCATTTGCACGGCTACCTCCCGGTGCGCAGGCGCCCGCGCATCGCAAGACTGTCGATCAGCAGATTCACGCCGATAGTCAGCGAGGCGATCGCGAGCGCCGGCATGATCACCGCCGCCGCGCCCATCGACAGCCCCGACAGGTTTTCGCGCACGAGCGAGCCCCAATCCGCGTATGGCGGCTGAACGCCGAGGCCCAGAAAGCTCAGGCCGCTCAGCATCAGCACGTTGTAGACGAAGCGCAGCCCGAAGTCGGTCATCATCGGATGGATCATGTTCGGCAGGATTTCGCGGCACGCGATATGGAACGTGCTTTCGCCATTCAGCCGCGCGACTGTCACGTATTCCATCGCGTTCAGATTGACCGCCTGCGAACGCGCTATGCGGAACGCGCCCGGCATGTAGATCACGCCCGCAGTCAGCACCAGCACGCGCAGATCCGAGCCGTAGATCGCAATCACCAGCAGCGCGAGAATCTTGCTCGGCGTGACGAGCAGCGCATCGACGATGCGGCACACGATCTCGTCGAACCATGTGCCGATCACCGTCGACACCAGCGCGAGCAGCGTGCCGCCGACGCTCGCGATCAGCGTCGCGGCGAGCGCGAGGCCGATCGAGTAGCGCGCGCCGTAGAGAATGCGGCTCAGCAGATCGCGACCGAGGAAATCGGTGCCGAGCGGATACGCGAGACTGCCCGACGCAAACACGTTGCCGCTCGCGCTCATATCGGTCATCGCGTGCGGGGCTATCGACGATCCGAACAGCGCGACGAGAATCCACAGCAACGACACGAAAAAGCCGATGCGTCCGAGCACGGTCAGCGACGCGAAGAATCGCACGGCGGCCTGCAGAAAATAAAGAATGTGTTTCATAGATCAGCGCAGTTTCGGATTGCAGACGATCGTCACGATATCGGCGACCAGGAGCAGCAGCAGGTAGCACGCGCTGAAAAACAGCACACAGAACTGCACGATCGGCAGATCGCGATTGCTTACCGCATCGACGAGCGTGCTCGCAAGGCCCGGATAGGAAAAAATCGCCTCGACGATGATCACGCCGCCCAGCAGATACGACAGGCTCAGCGCCATTGCGTTGACGATCGGGCCGACCGCATTCGGCAACGCGTGACGCAGCACCGTGCGCGACGGCCGCAAGCCCTTGAGCACCGCCATCTCCGCATAGGGTGCGTCGAGCTGGTTGATCAGCGCGGCGCGCGTCATGCGCGCCATCTGCGCGACCACCACGCAGCACAGCACCAGCACCGGCAGGCTGTACGACTTCAGGAACGCGCCGACGCTCGACGTATCCGCATTCACCGACACCGCCGACACCCAATGCAGCTTCACGGCGAACAGCAGCACCGCGAGCGTCGCGAGGAGAAACTCCGGCACTGCGACCACCGACATCGTCAGCACGCCGATCACGCGATCAAGCAGCGAGCCGCGCACCATCGCCGCGACGATGCCGAGCACCAGCGCGACCGGCACCGACGCCACCGTCGCGGCGGCCGCGAGCATCAGCGTGTTCGGAATGCGCGACAGCACGATGCTGCTGACCGGCACGTTCGCCGCATACGACACGCCGAAGTCACCGCTCACCAGATTGCCGAGCCACGTGAAAAAGCGCAGCACCAGCGGTTCGTCAAGGCCGAGCTGCTTTCTCAGCATCGCGACGGTTTCGGGCGTCGCGTACTGGCCGAGCGCCATCTGCGCGGCGTCGCCGGGCAACAGGCTCGCCATGAAGAACACCAGTGCCGACACCAGGAACAGCGTCAGCGCGCCGCTAGCGACGCGCTGTCCCACCATGCGCACAACGACGCGATTCATATGCAATCCTCGCTTTCGCCTAACTTCCTATGCCTGATGCAAATGCCGTGCACCGCGTGATGCGAAGCGCTCAGGACACCGCGTCCTTGAAGCGGAAATACGCGCCCACTACCGGCAGGAACCATTCGCGTCCCGCATAGCCCGGCAACGATTTCCAGTCGGTGCGCGCCCACGGATTCGCGCGTGGGTTGCCCGTGACGATATCCGCCATGACGTCGCCCATATAGGTCGACATCTGCGTGCCGTGGCCGCTGTATGCCATCGAGTAGTACAGCCCGTCGTGCTTGCCCGCCGCCGGTAGGCGATCCGCCGTCGCTTCGACGAGCCCGCCCCAGCAGTACTCGATGCGCACGTCGCGCAGGCTCGGAATCAGTTGGTCGAGCATCGACTTCAGGATCTGCCCGCTCTTCCGGTCGGAAGCCGGATTGCTGCGTGCGAAGCGCGCCCGGCCACCCCACACGAGCCGGTGATCGGCCGTCGCGCGGAAGTAGTTGCCGAAGTTCAGGCTTGTCACGTAGTTGCGGCGATTCGGCAACGCCTTGTCGAGCAGCGCGGGAATCGGCTCCGTGACGATCACGAAACTGCCGACCGGCACGATCCGCCGTTGCCACCAGTCGAACGGTCCGTGATTCGAGCAGCCGGTCGCGAGCAGCACGCGGTCCGCTTCGATATCGCCTTTCGCGGTGCTGACGCGATGACGGTCGCCGCCGAGATTCGTCAGCCGCGTGACCGCCGCCTGTTCGAAGATGCGCGCACCGCGGCGCGCCGCCGCCGTCGCGAGTCCGGTGCCGAACTTGCCCATGTGCATCTGCCCGCCGCGCGCGTCGAGCATACCGCCATGAAACGCATCCGAGGCGATCTCGTTGCGCACATCCGCCGCCGACAGCAACTCGACGTCGGCGCTCAGATGCTTCTTCAGCGCGTCGTAATTGCGCTGGAGGCCGGCGACGTGCGTCGGCTTGCTCGCGAGTTTCAGCTTGCCGCGCCGCTCGAAATCGCAATCGATCTGTTCGGCGCGAACCCGCTCTTCGACAAAATCGACCGCGTCCGTATAGACCTGATAGTGGCGCTTCGCGACGTCGAGTCCGTAACGCTCGATCAGATCGGGTAGCGTCTGCGACGTGCCCGGACTGCAGTGCCCGCCATTGCGGCCCGACGCCTCGCCGTGAATGCGCCCCGCTTCGACCAGCACCACGTCGACGCCCTTACGCGCAAGCGACAGCGCCGCCGACAGCCCCGTGAACCCGCCGCCGACGATGACCACGTCCGCACGCGCCGGCAATGCGCCGCTCATGCCCGCAGTGAACGCCGGTGCGGTGGCCAGCCAGAACGGTTCGAGTTTCATAGCCCGACGACAGCCGCGAGGCCGCCGATGTCCTTGATTTCGGTGTAGTTATAGTACGGATTGGCCGGCTCGTGACCGCGGTTGACCCACACCTTGTTCTTGATGCCGAGATCGTGCGCGGTCATCAGGTCGTAACGGAAACTCGACGACACGTGAAGAATGTCCTGCGGCGCGCAGCCGAGTTGATCGAGCATGTATTCGAACGCCTGCATGCGCGGCTTGTAGGCCTGCGCCTGTTCGGCGGTGTAGACGGCATGGAACGGCACGCCGATGCGCTCGATGTTGTGGGGGATCTGCGCGGTCGCCGCGTTGCTCAGGCCGACCAGCGGAAATTCCTTTGCGACTTTCGCGAGGCCGGCGCTGGTGTCCGGGTGCGGGCCCCATGTCGGCACCTGTTCGTAGATCGACTTGCCGTCGCCTTCCCGGTATTCGACGTTGCAGCGCTTACAGGTGCGGCGAATCGCATTGTCGACGACCTGCTCGTACGGCTTCCATGCGCCGAGGATTTCGTCGAGCCGATACGCGGCGAACGCATCGGTGAACGCCTTCATGTCTTCGGCGGCAACGCGATCGGCGTAAAGCGCGCGCGCGGCGTTCGCCATTTCGAAATTGATCAGCGTGCCGTAGCAGTCGAAGGTGATGTACCTGGGTTTGAACAACGACATGGTGTGTCCCTTGTGATGTGCAGATGGGCACGTCAGGTTGAAAAGTGCGCCCGGATTCAGAAATCGATCAGCACCGCCTTGTAGCGAAAGTTCGCTTCGAACGCCTCCCGGCCCAGATCCTTGCCGATGCCCGAGCCCTTGAAACCGCCGGTCGGGATGATGAAGTCGTAGGTGCGGCCGAAACGGTTGATCCACACGGTGCCGGCCTGAATGCGGCGCATCGCGCGCAACGCGCGGCCAATGTCCTGCGTGTGAACGCCGGCGGCGAGACCGTAAGTGGGGTGATCGGCGAGGGAAAGCGCTTCGTCTTCGTCGTCGAAGGTCTGCACGGTCAGCACCGGGCCGAAGATTTCCTCGCGCACCGCGCGCGAGTCGCGATCGACTCCCGCGAGCAGCGTAGGCCGATAATAGAAACCCTTGCCCGCGGTGTCGAAGTACTCGCCGCCGCAAAGCGCATGCGCGCCGCTCGCGATGCTGTCCTGCACCGCCGCGTCAATGCGCGTCGCCTGCGCCTCGCTGATGATCGGCGCAAAGCGCGTCGATTCGCGCCACGTCGGCCCCGGCTCGAGCGCGGCGGCCTTCGCGATCACCGCATCGATCAGCCGATCGGCGATGCCGCGCTGCACGATCAGCCGCGTACCCGACACGCACGCCTGGCCCGCGTTCGACGTGAAGCCGCGCAGGATCCGTTGCGCGAGCGCGTCGATGTCGCCCGCATCGTCGAACACGATTTGCGGGCTCTTGCCGCCGAGTTCGAGAGTGACCGGCTTGGTGCCATGCTGCGCCGCGTTGCTCATGATCGCCGCGCCAGTATGCGTGGAGCCGGTGAACGACACTTTGCCGATCAGCGGATGCCGCACGAGGGCCGCGCCCGCGCTCTGGCCACGTCCCTGCACGACGTTGAAGACGCCCGCGGGCACGCCCGCTTCGATCGCCAGTTCGGCGACGCGCAGGATCGAGAACGGCGTCATCTCCGACGGCTTAAGCACCAGCGCGTTGCCTGCCGCAAGCGCGGGCCCGCATTTCCACGACGCCATCGACAGCGGGAAATTCCACGGCGCGATTGCCGCGACGACGCCGTACGGCTCGGGCACGACGAAACCGAGGCTGTCCTGACGCGTCGGCAACGCATCGCCGCCGAACTTGTCGGCGCATTCGGCGAAAAAGCGGATGCAGTCGGACGTGAACGGCACGTCGAACGTACGCGCTTCGCTGATCGGACGCGTCGAACCGACCGCTTCGAGACGCGCGAGTTCGTCGGCATGCCGATCGATCAGATCGGCCCAGCGCAGCAGCACGCGCGCGCGTTCGCGCGGCGAGCGCGTGCCCCAGCCGCTCGCGCGCCAGCTGCTATGCGCGTCGTTGACTGCCTGATCGACGAGGTCATCGCTCGCGTCGGGAATGCCGCCCATCGGCTGACAATCGGACGGCCGCAACACGTCGATCACGGGTTCTCCAGGCGTGAGCCGTCCACCGATGAAGTGGCCGCTCGGCGCGGCAATCTGTTTCGGGTCGAAGTCCGGCATGGGGGGCTCCAGAGCACGGGTGAGCGAGCAATTGATCAGGTTGCGGCGAGTGTAGGAACGCCATATTTCTTTGACAAATGCGCATATAATCGTGGCCCATGCCTTTTTGATATGTCCCGACTCCGATGCTGAATTTTCGTGAAGTACAGGCGTTCCGCGCGGTGATGCTGTCGGGGTCGATGACGCAGGCGGCCAAGGATCTGCATACTTCGCAGTCGAACATCAGCCGCGTGATCGGGCAGCTTGAGCGGCGCATCGGCATCAAGCTGTTCGAACGGCAGATCGGCAAGCTGATGCCGACGCTCGAAGGCCAGGTGTTCTTTCGGGACGTCGAGCACACGTTCGCGAGCCTGCGTGGTCTCGAGGAAAAAGCGGATCAGATCCGCAAGCGGGGGAGCGGCCGGCTGCGGGTCGCGGCAGTGCCGTCAATGGCGATCGTCGCGGTGCCGGACGCGATCTATCTCTTCTCGAAGCGGTTCCCGGATGTCGACGTCACCTTGCATGTCGCCGATTCGCTGACGGTGTGCCAGTGGCTCGCCACCGGTTATGCGGACGTCGGCATCGCGTCGGAAATTTTCAACGGCACGAGCGTCGCGCACGAGGTCGCGCGTCGCAGCCTCGGCGTGTGCATTACGCCGCCCGATCACCGGCTTGCGCAACACACTGGCGCCGTCACGCCCGCCGATCTCGCCGGCGAGCGCTTCCTGTCGCTGAAATCGAGCGACGTGATGCGCAAGCGCATTGACGACGCCTGCCAGATCGGCGGCGAGGAGAAACGCATTCTCGCGTACGAATCGCATTTCGCCGCGGCGATCTGCCGGATGGTGTCGCGCGGCATGGGCGTCAGCGTATCGAATCCGGTCGTCGCGCGCGAATATGCCGGCGAGCTCGCGATCCTGCCGTTCCTGCCGCAGATCGAGTTCTCGACCTATCTCGTGTATCCGCTCAATCTTCCGATGAACATGCTGGCCAAGGCGTTCGGCGACGCGGTGCGCGAAAGCACGGACTGACTCGCACCACCGCATATCAAAAGCGAATCGCCGTCAGTCAAAAGCGTATTTGACGGTCAATATCGTCGCCCCTAGCCTTTGACATCCGTGACATCCGCCGGGCGCCCTCATCGGCACGCCCGCTTGTACATCATGTCCGCTCAAGGCTTCACCGGTCTCGTCGACTGGCTGGTCACGCACCGCTTCGACGCCATTCCCGACAATGCGCTGAAGGCAGGCAAGCAATGCCTGCTCGACGGCATCGCGTGTTTCCGCGCGGGTTTGCAGACCGCACAGATGGACGCCTTTGCGCGTGTGCTCGCAGTCAATTCCGTCGGCCAGGGGGATCGTCCGATTCCCGTCGGCAACGCCGGGCGGGCGGGCCTCTTCGACGCGGTGACGCTGTATGCAAACGCCGCGAACATCCTCGATTTCGACGACTGCTTCCGCGAAGAAGCGCCGTCGCATCCTGGCGCGACGATCATCGGTCCGGCGCTCGCATGCGCGCATCTGCTCGCGCGCAGCGGATGCGAACTGCTGCACGCGGTCGTGATCGCATATGAGGCGTCCCTGCGAATCGGCGCGATGCTGTGCCCGAGCGACGCGGCACCGTCGAAAGACATCGGCTATGCGACATGGCAGATGTTCGGCGCATTCATCGCGGCGGGCCGACTCTTCGGTCTGAACCGCGACCAATGGCTGCAAGGCTTCGGACTCGCCGCGCAGCAGGCGCCGCTGCCGTCGATCGTGCGTGCGAATCCGGCCGGCGGTTACACGTGGCTGAAGAACGGCTACGGCGCGGCGGCCGCGGCGGGCGTGCAGTCGGCGTGTCTCGCGAAAGAGGGATTCATCGGCGATCAACATTTCTTCTCGCGCAATTTCGGCTTCTGGAAAACCTACGGCTCCGATCGCCTGCGCCCCGAGTGTCTCTCAACCATGCCCGGCGACGACTGGTGGATCCGCCGCGTCGAATTCAAGCCGTGGGCGTGCTGCCGCTGGGCCCATCCCGCGCTCGAAGCCATCCTGCAGATGAAGCCGTCGTTCGACGTCACGCAGATCGAACACATCGACGTGCATTCGTTCCGCGAGTTCGTCGGTACGCTCGATTCGCCCTTTCCGACGAATCTCGTCGATGCGCAGTTCAACGCGCGCTTTCTGATTGCGTCGGCGTGCGTCGCCGACGACTTCAACGCCGCGCTGCGCACGCCCGATTTCGAATCCGCGGCCATCCGCGCGCTATTCGCGAAGATCGACATTCATCACGACGCCGCGCTCGATCGGCAGCACCGCGCAGACATGTCGATCCCGACGCGCGTCGCCGTCATGCTGAAGGACGGCTCGACGCAAGAACGTGTGCTCACGGAGCCGCGGGGTTCGCAACGGCGGGAACCAACGACGTTCGACGACACCGTCTCGAAGTATCGAAGCACGCTCGCGCCGTTGATCGGCTTGGCAGCGGCGGAACGCGCTCTCGCCGTCGTCATGCAACTCGAAACTTACCCGGCGCGCGATCTGATGAACGCGCTGTTCGCCTCGCCCGAAACGCTTACACCTGAACGCCGCCCGTGCTGATTCGCGCCGCCGTGTCCATCACCGCGCGCCCCCATTCGTCGATACGGCTTTCGGTGAAGCGCTGCTCGGGCATCGAGATGCAGATGCTCGCGACCGCAATGCCGTTGCTGTCGAAGATCGGCGCGCCGATCGCGTAGATGGCGCGGCGGTACTGGCCGAGGTTGATCGAGTAGCCGCGCTCGCGAATGCGCGCGATTTCCTCGCGAATCAGCGCCGGATCGTTGATGGTGCGGTCGCCGTACTTCGGCAGATCGCGCGCGAGGATCGTCGCGATCTGCCGTTCGTTCATGAACGCGAGCAGCGCGAGTCCGTTCGCGGTAGCGTGGAACGGCGACACGTTGCCGATCGAATAGGCGGTGCGTACGAACTGTTTGCACTCGCTTTCCTCGACCAGAACCATCGCATCGGTGCCGTCCGGAATCGACAGATGAACCGTTTCGTTGACAAGGTTGCACAGGTCCTGCATCGGCTCGCGCGCCGCGCGTTGCAACGCGCCGCCCTTCAACGCGTTCGGCCGTACGCCGAGCACGCGCGGGCTGATTTCCCAACGCGTGAATTCGCCGCTCGCCTGACGCAGCCAGCCGGCCTCCTGGAAGGTCAGCAACACGCGCTGCACGCTGGATTTGGGCATCTGCAACAGCTTGGACAACTCGCCGACGCCGACGGGCTGATGCGCGGACACCGCTTCGATGATTTCAATGCTCTTTAGCAGACTGTTCATTTTTTTGGCGCCTTGCGATCAAAAAACTCGCGTGCTACCTTGTACCACGATGAAGCACGTCGTTCCGTATAGTGGCACACATAAGGAACGATCGCAAGCCGCACTCGTGGATCAGGCAGCGCTGCCGGAAGGCAGCGTCCGGTGTTCCGATGGTTCAACCGAAAGGAAAAGAATGAAGCGACTCGCCTCCCGAAGCTTTCCGCTGTCCTGCCGCGCCGCCGTCCTGACGCTCTCCGTGCTGTGCGCCGCTCACACCGCGCATGCCGCCGATCTCACTGTGACTGCGTTCGGCGGCACGTGGGAAAAGGCCTATCGCAAATGCTTCGTCGAACCGTTCGAGAAGCAGACCGGCAAGAGCGTCGATGTGACGCTCGGCAATCCGCTGCAATGGGTGAATCAGGTTGCCGCGAATCCGGCCAGACCGCCGATCGACGTGATGGTGAGCACACCCGAGGCGACGCATATCGCGATCGAACGGAAGCTTCTCGATCCGGTGACTGTGAAGGAAGTGCCGAATCTCGCGCAACTCGATCCGCGTCTGGTCGCGTACGGTCACGGTTACGGCTTTCCGATCACGTACGGCGATTTCGGCCTGATGTACAGCACCAAGCGCGTGAAGATTCCGCCGAAGTCATGGAAGGAATTCGTCGACGGCGTGGTCGCCGGCAAGTACCAGGCGGGCCTTCCCGACATCAACTATGTTGCGACACCCGCCGGTCTGATCACGCTGTTCAATCAACTCTACGGCGGCTCGCCGACCAACATCCAGCCCGCGCTCGACCAGGTCAAGCGCATGCGCGACAGCAAGAACGTGACGTTCTTCAGCGATCCGAACGCGCCGCTCAACGCGATGCGCAACGGCGATATCGACATCGCGATGTATTACGACGGCCGCGCGTGGGCCGAGCACGACACGACCAATCCGGACATCGCGTGGATCAACCCGTCGCCGGGTTCGGTCGCCTTTCCGAACATGGCGGTAAAAGTAAAGAACGGCTCGCCGCTAGGCACGCAGTTCCTCAACACGCTCGCGTCGAGCGAAGGCCAGACGTGCTTCGCCAACGCGATGCAGTACACCGCGTCGAACACGAAGGTGGCCTACAACGCGAAAGTGAAGCCACGCATCGCGACGGTGGATGGATCGATCTGGGTCAATTTCGACGACATCGGCAGGTACGTGCCGCAGTGGATCGAGGCCTGGAACAAGCAGATCGGCCGGTGAGCGCCGTGAGGCACTGAAGACCGATCGGCAGTAACGCAGACGCAACCGGACAGGAAAAAAGCAATGGGGCTGAGAATCGGAGTGGATATCGGCGGGTCGTTCACCGACTTCGCCGTGCTGGACGACGAGACGCGGACGACCCGCACACTCAAGGTATTTTCGCGGCCGGATTCCCCCGGCAGCGAAGTGATCGACGGGATGCAGGGCTTGCGCGACCGCTTCGGCATCGATGCTCGCGACGTCGTGTATTTCACGCACGGCACGACGGTCGGCGTGAATTCGGTCGTGCAGCGCAAAGGGCTGCGTCTCGCTCTGATCACGACGCGCAACTTCGAGGATGTGCTCGACATAGCGCGTCTTAAGATTCCCGACATGTATCACCTGATGTCGCGCCGCCCGGAACCGCTCGTCACGCGCGACCGCGTGTTCGGCGTGGATGGTCGCATGAGTCCCGACGGCACCGAGGAAGCGCCGGTCGACGAAGCCAGCGTACTCGCCGCGCTCGGCGAGCTGCAGGCGGCGAAGTGCGAAGGCGTGGTGATCTCGCTGCTGCATTCGTATCGCAACCCGGCGCACGAACAGCACGTCAAGGCGATCATCGAAAAAGCCGCGCCCGGTTTCTTCGTGTCGTGTTCGCATGAAGTGTGGCCGATCATCCGCGAATACGAACGCACCGTGACCGCGACGATCGGCGGTTACGTGCAGCCGCGCGTGTCGCAATACCTGACGCGCCTGCAGGCGGCGCTCGCCGAAAGCGGCGTCGGCGCCGACCTGAAGGTGACGAAGTCGAACGGCGGCGTGATGAGCGCCGAAAACGGCAAGAGCAACTGCGTACAGATGATCCTGTCGGGCACGGCGGCGGGTGTGATCGGCGCGTCGTATCTCGCCGGTATGTGCGGCATCAAGGACTGCATGAGCCTCGACATCGGCGGCACGACCGCCGACGTCGCGTTGATCGTCGATGGCAAACCGCAATACGCGACCGGCGAATATATCGGCGACTTCCAGATCCACATTCCTTCGGTGTCCGTTTCGTCGATCGGCGACGGCGGCGGCTCGATCGCGTGGGTCGACGATTTCGGCGTGTTGAAGGTCGGCCCGGAAAGCGCGGGCTCGAATCCCGGTCCGGTGTGCTACGGCCGCGGCGGCACGCGCCCGACGATCACCGATGCGTTCGCGGTGATCGGCGTGCTCGGCCGCGCGTCGCTCGGCTACAACGCGGTGCAGGTCGACGTGGACGCGAGCCGCCGTGCGCTCGAACCGCTCGCGCAACGCCTCGGCATGGACGTACATCAGACGGCGGCAGCGATCATCGACGTATCGGTGTCGGGCATGTACGGTGGCGTGAGCCGCATCGTGTCGCGCTTCGGCATCGATCCGCGCGCATTCTCGCTGATGCCGTTCGGCGGCGCGGGGCCGATGCTCGGCGGCTTCCTCGCGCGCGCGCTGAACATGAAGCACCTCGTCGTGCCGACGACGCCGGGCGTGCTGAGCGCGCTCGGCGGCTTGATCGCGGATACGAAAAACGATTTTGTACGCACCACGTATTACCCGCTCGACGCCGCGTCGCTCACCAAGCTCGCAGGCGATCTGTCGGTGCTCGAACAGCAGGCGCGCGAATGGATCGTCAGCGAAACCGGCTCGGACACGGGCGCGGAAATGACGGTGTCCGCGGACATGCGCTATCGCGGCCAGTCGTTCGAAGTCGACACGCCGCTCGACCCGCAATCGATTTTCCAGGGCGATCTCGCGAAGATCGCCGATGCGTTCCATCGCGAGCATCACCGTCTTTACGGGCACAGCGACGAGCGCTCGTCCGTGCAGGTCGTCGCCCTGCGTCTGGTCATCAGTCTGCCGACGCCGAAGCCCGACATGCCGAAGATCGAACGCGGCGAAGGCGCGCCGCCCGTCGAGGCGATGATCGACGTGTATCTGGACGGCGCCTGGCGCACCGTGCCGATGTACCGCCGCGTCGCGCTGCTGGCCGGTCAGCGTTTCGACGGCCCGGCGATCGTCACGCAGGACGACACGACGACCTGCGTGCTGCCCGGCTTCGAAGCCGTGGTCGATGAATACGGCAACCTGCTGCTGTCGGCGCAGTGACATCACAAGGACATGCATCCATGAGCTTCAACCGATCCGTTCTGCAAATCTTCGCGAACTACTGTGTCGCGGCCGCCGAGAGCATGGCCTACACGCTCGTGCGCACCGCCCATTCGGCGTTCGTGAAGGAAACCGAAGACTTCTCCTGCACCATCATGACGCCCGAGGGCCATACGTTCGCGTCGCCGAAGACACTCGGTGCCACGTGGTATCCGGGTCTCGACTTCGGCTCGGTGATCAGCGCGATCGATCACTACGAGCCCGGCGACATCGGCATGACCAACGACGCGTACAGTGGCTACGTCGCCACGCACACACCCGACGTGATGATGTGGAAGCCGGTGTTCTACGAAACCGAAATCGTCTGCTACGTCGGCGGCCACATTCACAACACCGACATGGGCGGCGCGGTGCCGGCGTCGCTGTCGCGCTCGTTGACCGAGATCTATCAGGAAGGCATCCGCTGGGCGCCGACCAAGATCGTGCGCGCGGGCGTGCTCGACGAAGCGCTGCTCGATCACATGGCGATCAACGTGCGCGCCGCCGAGCAGAACCGCGGCGACCTGAAAGCGCAGATCGCGATGCTGATGACCGGCGAACGCCGTGTGCTGGAGATCATCGAGCGCTTCGGCATCGACGACTTCAAGGCCGGCATGCACGCGATGATTGACTACTCGGAAGAGCAGGCGCGCGCGATCGTCGCGGGCATGCCCGACGGCGAGTATTTTTTCGCCGAATTCGCCGACGAGGATTCAGTCAACGGCAAGCCGCTGCGCGTCGCGCTGACGCTGAAGGTCGAAGGCGAATCGCTGGTGCTCGATTTCACCGGCAGCGATCCACAGCTCAATTCGTCGCTGAACATGCCGACCGGCGGCAAGGAGCGCCACGTGCTGGCGCTGGTCGGGCTGAACTACGTGCTCTATTCGCTGCAGCCCGATCTGCTGCTGAACATCGGCATGCTGAAAGTGGCGCGCTGCATTCTGCCCGAGGGCACGATCATGAACTGCGTGCCGCCCGCAGCGGTCGGCATGCGCAGCCTGACGTGCAAGGTCGCGCAGATGGTGACGTTCGGCGCGTTCTCGATGGTGTGTCCGGATCGCCTGCCCGCGTGTCCCGCCGGCGGCATGTCGATCCTCAACGTGCGCACCGTCGATAGCGACGGCCGCACGGTGATCGCGGCGATTGGTCCGGTCGGCGGCGGTGCGGGCGGCATGCCGCACGGCGACGGCTCCGACGCGTCGGGCGCCAACGTCGCATTCCTGCGCAACACGCCGGTCGAGATCAACGAAGCCGAAGTGCCGATCCGCATCCTCAAGTACGGCGTGGTGCCGGGCAGCGCGGGCGCCGGTCGCTATCGCGGCGGCCTCGGCACGGTGATGGAGTTCCGCGTGTTCTCGCCGGGGACGCTCGTCACCGCGCGCAACCGCGACCGCTCGCGCTTCGCGTCGTGGGGCGTGCTGGGCGGCAAGGCGGGCGCGGTGTCGCGCTTCACGCGCAATCCGGGCACGGCGAGCGAAGAAAACCTCGGCGTCACCGATCTCGTCGTCTGCGGCCCCGGCGACGTGATCCGTCTCGAAGGCTGCGGCGGCGGCGGCTATGGCAATCCGTACGAACGCGATCCGCAGATGGTCGCGACCGACGTGCATCGCGGCTACCTGAGCGAAAGCGATGCGCTCGCGCTGTACGGCGTCGCGCTGCGCGATGGCGGAGTCGACGTGAACGCGACCCGCGTACGACGCGCCGAACTGTGCGCCGACGCACCGGGCACACCCCCCCCGCACTTCGACTACGGCGCCGCACGCACCGCGTACGAAGCGCGCTGGACGCGCGAGCGCTATGAGGTGCTGACGCGGATTCTCACCGATGCGCCGGTGGTGTGGCGGCACTTCCTGAAGCACAAGATCTTCGATGCGTTCGACGCATGGGAAGCCGAAGGCCGCCTCGCGCCTGGCGGCAAAGCGATCCGCGACATCTTCGAAGCCGTCGTGACGCAGTATCCGCAGCTGCTCGATACGCAGCGGGCGGCGCACGCGTGACGAAGGCGCGAGGCACGGCATCCAGCACTGCGCCTCGATTTGAAGTCGGCGCGGTGGGATCGGTAATGAAGTTCGGCAAGCTCACAAACTGGAAGAAGAGGCACGCGATGTTCCAATCCGCGAATTCGATCTCCGGCGCGGCGGCCGGCGCCGACGCGCCCGCCACGCCGCTGCGCTCGCAACCGTTGTCGCTCGAAGGCGTCAGCAAACGCTTCGGCACCATCACCGCGCTCGAAAGCCTGTCGCTCGACGTGCGGGCCGGCGAACTCGTCGCGCTGCTCGGGCCGTCAGGGTGCGGCAAGACCACCACGCTGCGTCTGATCGCCGGATTCGACTATCCCGACACCGGCGCGATCCGCATCGCTGGGCGCGACGTGACGAACGTGCCGTCGAACAAGCGCGGGCTCGGCATGGTGTTCCAGAACTACAGCCTGTTTCCGCACCTGACGGTCGCGGAAAACATCGCGTTCGGGCTGCGCATGGCGGGCGTGCCGAAGCGCGACCGCGCACCGCACGTGGCGCGCATGCTCGATCTGATCCGCCTGCCCGGTTTCGGCGATCGCCGCATCGCGCAGATGTCGGGCGGCCAGCAGCAGCGCGTCGCGCTGGCGCGCGCGATCGTCACGAATCCGTCGGTACTGCTGCTCGACGAACCGCTGGGCGCGCTCGACAAGAATCTGCGCGAAGGCATGCAGTTCGAGTTGAAGTCGCTGCAGCATAAGCTCGGCATCACGAGCGTGATGGTGACGCACGACCAGGAAGAAGCGCTGACGATGAGCGATCGCGTCGTCGTGATGAATCAAGGACGCATCCTGCAATCGGGCACCCCGCGCGACGTCTACGACCGGCCGCGCACGCGCTTTGTCGCGGAATTTCTCGGCGCGGCGAACATCCTGCCGTTTTCGGTCGCGCGCGGCGAACAGGGCTGGCTCGATATCGCGGTCGGTGCGCCTCATGGCGACGCACGCGTGACTTGCCGCGTGGCGCATGCGCTGCCCGCCCCGCTCGGAGCGGGCGCGTCGGGCGAGCTTGCGGTCCGGCCGGAGAAACTGCGCTTCGGCGCGCCACGCGATGGCGAGATCGCATTCGACGGCGTGATCCAGGCGCGCGTGTTTCGCGGCTCGCAGCACGCGTACCGCGTCGATGTGCCGTCGCTGAAGCAGACCTTCAGCGTGTACGAACAGTCGAATTCGACGGCGGCCTTGGAGCCCGGCCACGCGGTCAGCGTGTCGATCGGCCAGGACGATCTGGTCGTACTCGAAGCGGAGCCGAACGAACGCGACGGAGCCACGCGATGAACACGCTCGCGAACCCGCTGCGCGCGGCGCCGCGTCGGCGCTTCTGGATCTCGCCGCGCGTCGTGCTGTGCGCACCGGCGCTGATCGTGCTGGCGCTGTTCTTCGGCATGCCGCTGTATGAGAACGCGCTGCGCAGCGTCGGCATTTCAGCGATCCCGGGCGCGCATTCGGCGTTCACGCTCTCGTACTACCACAAGCTGTTCACCGATCCCTACTACGTCGGCATCATTTTCGAAACGCTGAAAATGAGCATCTGGACGACGTTCTGGTGTCTGATCGCCGGATATCCGGTCGCGTATTTCATGGTGCGCCGCGCGGGACGCATGGCCGGGCCGCTGCTCTTCGTGCTCATCATGCCGCTCCTCACATCGATCATCATGCGCACGTTCGGCTGGAGCGTGCTGCTCGGCCGTCACGGTCTCGTCAACAATGCGCTGATGCTGCTCGGCGCGATCGAACAGCCGCTGCGCATGACGCAAGGCCCGGCGATCGTCTATGTCGGCAACGTTCACGTGATGGTGTCGTTCATGGTGCTGTCGATCATTCCGGTGCTGCGCTCGGTCGATCCACGGCTCGAAGAATCGGCGCGCGCGCTCGGCGCGGGCGCATTGCGCGCGTTCCTGCTGGTGACCTTGCCGCTGTCAGTCGATGGGATCATCACCGGCTGTCTGATCGTGTTCATGATCATCAACGGCAGTTTCATCGGCGCGCTGCTGCTCGGCGGCGGCAGCGTCGTCACGTTGCCGCTGCTGATCTTCCAGCAGTTCAGTCAGGCACAGGACATGGGCTTCGCGAGCGCGATGGGCAATCTGCTCCTGATCGTCGTGCTGATCTGTCTGTATGTGCAAGGCCGCCTCACCGGCCACCACGCGGAGACACGCGCATGAGCACGCTCGTCAACGAGCCCGAAGGCGGCTCGCGTCTGGCGGAACGGGTGAGCGACGCCGCACTCGCCGTCTATATCGCGCTCTTCGTGATCTTTCTGCTGGCGCCGATCGTGATCGTCGTGATGACATCGTTCACGCCGGGCGAGACCGTCGCCGTGTCGCTCGATGGCATGTCGCTGCGCTGGTATCGGCGCTTTCTCGAGTACCGGCCGTTCACCGATTCGCTGATCACGTCGCTCATGATCGCCGCGCTCGCGACGGTGTTCGCGATCCTGTTCGCCGTGCCGGCGGCGCTCGGCATCGCGACGTCGCGCTCGCGCCTCGCCAACGCGGTCACGTCATTCCTGCTCTCGCCGATCGCGGTGCCGCCGCTCGTCGTCGGGCTGTCGTCGCTGTATTACCTGTCGGAACTCGGCATTGGTAACTCGTTCGTCGCGCTGCTGATCACGCACACATGCGTGTCGGTGCCGTACGTACTACGCACGACGATCGCCGCGTGCCGCAACCTCGATCCGCGCTTCGGCGAGGCGGCGTCGGTGCTCGGCGCGAGCGCATGGCAGCGCTTTGCGCACGTCACGTTGCCGCTGATCTCGCCGGGCGTTTTCGCGGGCGCGCTGTTCTCCGTGCTGATATCGCTCGACAACCTCGGCGTGTCGTATTTCTTCGGGAGCGCAACCACGACGACGCTGCCGGTCGTGATGCTTTCGTACCTGCAAAACCAGTTCGATCCGTCGATCGCGGCAATCAGCACCGTGCAGATGCTGATCGCGATCGTGCTGCTCGTCGTTGTCGAAAAGATTTACGGGCTACGCGCGATCAACAATTGAAACATCGGTCGTCGAAATGATTTTGCTGGTGTTTTTGCGGTGCTATTTTGAGTTCGTCGCTTTTCGATTGCACGTCATACGGAGAACAACCAACATGAACACGCTAGCATCTCACCACCTGAAGCAGCACGCGCGATCGATCAAGCTCGCGCTGATCACCGCTGCATTCACCGCCACATCCGCGCACGCGGCAACGGCCACGATCGATTTTTCGAAATTGAAGAAAGACGACGCGATTTACGCGTCGTTGCCGCAAAAGATCAAGGACGCGGGCGTCGTCAACGCCGCGACCGAATCCGATTACCCGCCGTTCGATTTCCTCGACGACAAGAACCAGTTGACCGGCGCCGACATCGAACTATCTCACGCGCTCGGCCAGGTGCTCGGCGTGCCGATCAGGAACGTCAACACCGACTTCTCCGCGATCATCCCGGGCATTCAGGCCGGACGTTTCGACGTCGGCATCTCGTCGATCGGTGATTACACGTCGCGCGAGTCGACGATGGATTTCGTCGACTACTACCAGGGCGGCACGTCCTTCCTCACGAAGCAGGGCGCCAAAGGCCCGAAGAGCATGGACGACGTGTGCGGCACGATAGTCGGCGTGCTGAAGGGCACGTCGTCGGAAACGCAGGCGAAATCGACGAGCGACTACTGCACGTTACACGGCAAGCCCGCTGTCACGGTGAACGCGTATCCGACGCAAAGCGCGGCGATTCTCGCGCTCACCTCCGGGCGCATCCAGTCTGTCTCCGGCGATTCGGCAACCAATGGTTATTCGGCGAGCAATCCGTCGCTGAAAATCGTCAACGGCGGTCAGACCGTATACGGCGACCGCCCGTATTACGGCATCGCGGTGCCGAAGAATTCGCCGCTCGTCGATCCGCTGATGAAGGCGATGAAGGTCGTGATGGATTCGGGCGTCTATCTGCAGATCCTGAACAAATACGGCCTCGCCGATGGCGCTCTCAACGCACCGTTGAAAAACCAGCCGCTCAAGCAGTAACGCGCTTCTTCCTTTTTTTGCGAGGCATTTGCGGTATGGCACAACTCTCACCCGCCCTCGTCCAGGCCACGCCGATCGTCGCGACGCGCGGCCAGGGGCTCTATCTTTACGATCGCGATGGACGCGCGTACCTCGATCTGACATCCGGCATCGGCGTGACCTCGACGGGACATTGTCACCCGGACATCGTCGCCGCCGCGCGCAAGCAGGTGGAGACGCTGATCCACGGGCAATACGGCATCGTCAAACACGAGCCGCTGCTCGAATTGATGGAGAAGCTGGGCGCGCGCATGCCGTCGGACATGGACGCGTTCTTCTTCGCGAACTCCGGCGCCGAGGCGGTCGAGGCATCGGTGCGGCTCGCTCGCAATGCCACTGGACGACAGAACGTACTGGTATTTCAGGGCTCGTTTCATGGGCGCACGATCGGCGCGGCCGCATTGACGACCTCGGGCGCCCGATTTCGCGCGACGGCGTCGGGGCCGTTGCCGCCGGGCGTCGTCGTCGCGCCGTTTCCGACGCCGTATCGTTACGGCTGGGATCTTGCGGCGACTAACCGTTTCTGTCTGCGCGAACTCGATCACATCCTTGCGACGCTTTCCGCACCGACGGAGATCGCCGCGATCCTGATCGAGCCGGTGCAAGGCGAAGCCGGTTATCAGCCGGCGTCGGCGGAATTCTTCGCGGGGCTGCGCAAACGCGCCGACGAGCACGGCATCCTGCTCATCGCCGACGAAGTTCAGGCGGGCGTCGCGCGCACCGGCAAATTCTGGGCGCACGAGCACTTCGACGTGCGCCCGGATATCGTCGTGTTCGCAAAGGGCATAGCGAGCGGCTTTCCGCTGTCGGGCATCGCCGCGTGCCGCGAACTGATGCAGAAGGCCGCGCCCGGATCGCAGGGCGGCACGTTTTCGGCGAATGCGGTGGCGTGCGCCGCGGCGGTCGCGACGCTCGACGTGATCGAAAAAGAAGGCCTCGTCGCCAACGCCCGCGAAATGGGTCAACGGCTGCGCGACGGGCTGGAGCGCACGGCGTCGCGTCATGCGGGCATCGGCAATGTGCGCGGTCTGGGTCTCATGCAGGCGAGTGAATTCGTCACCGCCGACGGCGCGCCCGACCCGGCCGCGTCGAAAGCGGTCGTCGCCGCTGCGCTGCGCCGCGCAATGATCCTGCTGACCTGCGGCCCGCAAGGACACATCGTGCGGATGATCCCCGCGTTGACGATCAACCGCGACGAGATCGACAAGGCGCTCGAAATCTGGAATGCATCCGTCGACGAAGTCTACGGAGAACGACATGGCTAAGTCGCACGGCGCCCTTCCGGATCCGTTGAGCCACGCGCATGACACTCGCGCGAACGCCGAAGCCTTGACGCCCGCGCTGCCGATCGTCAAGGCGCGGCATCGGGGGCGCTGGGCGCTGGCGGTGGTCAGCGTGCTGATCCTCGCATGGTTCGGCCATTCGGTCGCAACCAATCCCGGTTACGGATGGCCGGTCGTGTGGAAGTACCTGACGTTCCAGACGATCCTCACCGGCTTTCTGTGGACGCTCGGTTTGACCGCCGCGTCGATGGCAATCGGCATGATTCTCGGCGTAATCGCGGCGCTGATGCGGCAATCGTCGAATCCGATCGTGTCCGCATTCGCCGCGCTGTACATCTGGATCTTTCGTGGCACGCCGCTGCTGGTCCAACTGATCTTCTGGTACAACCTCGCCGCGCTATATCCGCAGATCGACCTGGGCTTGCCGTTCTTCGCGCCAATCGCGAGTTTGCAGACCAATTCGATCGTCACGCCGATCGTCGCGGCGCTGCTCGGCCTCGGGCTTAACGAAGGCGCGTATATGGCCGAGATCGTGCGCAGCGGGCTGCTTTCGGTCGATCCGGGGCAGCGCGAAGCCGCGTATTCACTCGGGCTGTCGCCGGCGCGCACGATCCGCCGCATCATCCTTCCGCAGGCACTACGCGTAATCGTTCCGCCGACCGGGAACGAGATCGTCGGAATGCTGAAGGCGACGTCGCTGGTCAGCACGCTCGCGATCGGCGATCTGCTGTATTCGGCGCAGGGCATCTATAGCCGCACGTTTGAAACGATTCCGCTTCTGATCGTCGCGAGTCTCTGGTATCTGCTCGCATCGACATTGCTGACGGCGCTGCAGATGACGCTTGAACGCAAACTGCGCCGCGTGCATTCCGCGCCGCCTACCGACGGCCTGAGCCGCGTCGTCGCCACGCTCAAACCGCAGTTTCTGCTACGCCGCGGCGATTCCGCACGTTCGGCACGGAGCGCATGACATGGACATGGCAAGCCAGCCGATGGTGCAGATGGACGCCGTGTGCAAGCGCTTCGGCGCGCACGAGGTGCTGTCGGACGTCACGCTGAACGTCGCCGCCGGCGAAGTATGCTGCATCGTCGGACCGTCCGGCGCGGGCAAGAGCACGCTGATCCGCTGCATCAACTATCTCGAGAAAATCGATGGCGGCAGCATTCGCGTGAACGGTCAGCTCGTCGGCTACCGTCTGCGCAACGGACGCCTGCACGAACTGAGCGAACGCGAAGCCGGACGCTCGCGCGCGGACACAGCAATGGTGTTCCAGCACTTCAATCTGTTCCCGCACATGACGGTGCTGGAGAACCTGATCGAAGCGCCGATGCACGTGCGCGGCGAGTCGCGCAAGGAAGCGGAGGCCCATGCGCGCGCTCTGCTCACGCGGATCAGCCTCGCCGACAAGCTGCAGGCGTATCCGCGCGAGCTGTCGGGCGGCCAGAAGCAGCGCGTGGCAATCGCGCGTGCGCTCGCGATGCGCCCAAAGCTGCTGCTGTTCGACGAGCCGACTTCCGCGCTCGACCCCGAGCTCGTCGGCGAGGTGCTCGACGTGATGCAGACGCTTGCTCGCGAAGGGCAAACGATGATCATCGTCACGCACGAAATCGGCTTCGCGCGTGAAGTCGCCGATACGCTCGTATTCATGGATCGCGGCGCGATCGTCGAAAGCGGCGCGCCCGCTGACGTGATCGATCGCGCGGGAACGTTGCGGGCGCAGGAGTTTTTCCGCAAACTACTCAAGTAGCCGGCGCCAGCGCTCGGCTCGCGCCTCCATCATGTGCGAGGATTGCGCCTTACCGAAAGTGGTGGTCGGAAGGCGACCCGCTTGCGCGGCATCATCGCTTTAACCTGATCGGCATCCTCGCGCGCCTGATCCATGCGGGACGGCGGTGCACCTCGCACGCACGGGAGCGGCATTGCACATTGCAACATCAAAGAACTCGATTGAACCTGCGCTCAGCGGGCAAGCCCTCGTCATTCTTTGGTGCCCGTTCGTCGAGTGACTCCAGGCAGTTTCACTGCTGAAATTCGCGCGAAACGACAGCATTCATTTTTTATCAGTAGAATGCTGCAATCGCAAAGGTCCGGATTGTTCCAGAACCGGTCTTCAGGCCCGGCAGGCTAAAGGAGTCCCGTTAAGACCGTGATGCCATTAGCACAGGTGCTGCCGCGAGATGACGGGGTTAAGTCAAGTGCATGACCTGTCTGGCCGATACAGTTCGGGAGGAAATGGTATGCCGCCCGGAAAGAACGGGTTGCTGTGGCGACAACTGGAATACCGTTGACGACGCTTCGTCACCTGCACCGGGGAACCCATCGACGCTGAACTGGCCGACCTACCGGCCCGGGTATGGCACCAGATTTCAAACCAACTTGTCGTGGTACTTACCTAGCCGAAATACTGTGTATTCCAAAACACAAATTGATCCGATAGTGAGCTTCCGCAACTCGCAGGGCGAGCAGGTGCGGGGCACGATCATCAATCTCCAGCGAAAGTCCCTGGTGATGGAGATCTATAACCCGTACTCGATTGTCCAGGTCAGCGAGGTGCTGAGCGACCTGTCGGTCAAGATGGGCACGGAACACGCCTATTCGGGTAAGGCGGTCGTAATCAGCATGGTCAATACCGGCCTGACCGCCATTGTCTCGGTGACGCTGATCGCCGAGTGGCTGGAACTGAGCGGCGGCGCGCTGGAAGCCCCCGCGGTGGGGGAAGAAGCCCGCCGGTTCGTGCAGGACTGGTCCGAGCGTTTCAAGATCCGCCGCGACTACCAGATCGCGGTCAACCAGATCCGGGCTTTTCTCTCAGACATGTCGCGCTGGGTCGAGCAGGCCGACCTGGTCGACACCATGCCGAAGGAAGGCAAAACCCTGCGCCAGGACTTCTTCCTCGAACTGGCATCGCCGCTGATGGAAAGGACCAAGGTCTACTTCGACGAATTCGAAGGCGAGGCGCGGCTGGTCGACGAAGAACTCGCGCCGGCACACCGTGCCTTTGCCCAGGCCGCGCTACATCCCCTGCTGCTGCGCTCGCCCTTCGTCTTCCGCACCTTCACGAAGCCGCTGGGCTATGCCGGTGACTACCAGATGGTCAACCAGATGCTCGACGATCCCCGCCAGGGTCCGAGCACGTATTTCCAGATCGTCAACGCGGCCTTCCTGCAGACGGCCGTGGCACGCGCGCACCGCAATCGCGTCGAACTGCTGGTGGACTACCTGACCCGGCTGGCCAATGAAGCGCGCGCCGCGCAGCGGCCGTTCCGGGTGCTGAACGTGGGTTGCGGCCCCGCTCAGGAGATCCAGCGCTTCATGCACGAATACGACGAACCAGAGTGGCTGACGTTCGAACTGCTCGACTTCAGCCAGGAGACACTGGACTGGACGCGCGACCGCCTGGGATCCATCGCACAGAAAACGGGCAGGCGCATGACCATCAGCTATACGCATGATTCGGTCCATCACCTGCTCAAGCGCCGGATGGATGCCGACGCAGCAGATGTCCGCGAGTTCGACGCGGTCTATTGCGCCGGCCTGTTCGACTACCTGTCGGACAAGGTCTGTGCCCGGCTGAACCAGCATTTCGCCAGCCGCACCAGACGGGGCGGCCGTCTGCTGGTGACCAATGTCCACGCCGACAACCCGGAGCGCTTCAGCATGGAGCACGTGCTGGAGTGGTACCTGATCTATCGCAACGAGGCACAGATGGCTGAAATCATGCCGGACAGTTGCGGCGAGCCGCGCCTGTACACGGACTCGACCGGCGTCAATGTGTTTGCCGAGGTGATGATCGGCCAGCAGCAAGTAGCCTGAGATGACAACGTCCCTGGCTGGGCTGCATTCGAACTATCGTGAAGAGCTGCGCGACTACCGGTTGCTGTGCAGCAAGGCGGGCGGCCTGACCGTAATCGTGCTGGTGCTGATGGGCGTGGCGCTGGACTATGTCGTGTATCCGGCCGAGCAGAAGCGCTTTGCTATCGTTCGGGTGCTGACCAGCGCAGCCATCGGCCTCGCCTTGCTCTCGCTTTGCACTGAAGCAGGCAAACGCCACGTGCAGGTCATCACCTTTTTCTGGCTGCTGCTGCCGCAGGCAATGATCTCCTGGATGATTTATGTCACGCAGGGCGGGGAGTCGCTGTTCTATGCCGGGCTCACGCTGACAATCTTTGCGGTCGGGATCCTGTTTCCCTCGGGCTACTGGCAGACGCTGGCATTCGGCCTGGTTACGGTTCTGCTCTACTACATTGCCTGCGCCGCACACCCGGGCGGCATACAGAACCCAAGCAAGTTTCAATTCCAGCTAATCCTGATTTTCTTCTGCGCGCTGGCCAGCTCCATTTATACCTACTTCAACGAGAAGGGCCGCTTCCAGCTTTTCCGGCTAAAAGATGAGGTGGCGCACAAAAACGACCAGCTCGCGCGCACCAATGACAGCCTCGCGCAGATCAAGGGCCAGTTGCTGCAGCAGGAGAAGATGGCTGCAATCGGTACGTTGTCCGCGGGGCTGCTCCACGAGGTCAACAACCCGGTGAACTTCTGCCTGATGGCCATCGAAGTGGCGATGGAAGAACCGCAGGCCAAGGACAGCCCGTCGCTGCAGGAGTGCCTGACGGACGTCAAGCAGGGCATGCTCCGCATACAGCATATCGTGTCGGACCTGAAGACCTTTGCCTACCGCAAACCCGGTGCGACGGCAGAGAACGTGCCGTTCCTGTTCGAGAAGGCGCTTGACGCATCGATCCGGCTGAGCGCGCATGAACTGCGCGGCGTGAAGGTCACGCGCGAGCTGTCCACCGACACGCTCGTGCTGGGCGACGAAGCCGCCATCATCGGCGTGCTCATCAACCTGTTCTCGAATGCCGCTCTGGCCATGCACAAGGCCGGCTCCGTCTCGCCGCAGGTCCATGTCACGGCGCAATGGCGCGATGACCGGCTGCACGTGACCGTGCGCGACAACGGGCCGGGGATCGCCGCCGAGAATCTGGCGCGGGTGTTCGAACCATTCTTTACTACCCGCGACGTCGGCCAGGGCCTTGGCCTCGGCCTGTCCATCAGCTATGCAGTGGTCGAACGGCACGGCGGCACACTGTTTGCGGAAAGCCAGTTGGGCCAGTGGACCGCGTTCAATTTTGACCTGCCGCGTGTCGAGTGATGTCGAGATGAAAGAAACCCAGCAAGCGCGGCACACTGTCGTCTATGTGGACGATGAGGAGCTGGCCCGCAAGTACTTTGCACGCGCAGCCGGCAGCGACTATGAAGTGCTGCTCGCCGACGGCGCGGACGAGGCCATGACGATCCTGCGCTGCGAAGGTGCACGGGTGGTGGTCCTGGTGACCGACTTCCGCATGCCGGGCCGGCACGGCGGCGACCTGCTGCGGCTGGTCTCGCAGGAGTATCCGCATATCGTGCGTATCCTGGTGACAGCCTACGCGGACAAAAACGCGCTGCTGGAAGCCGTCAATTCTGGCGAGGTGTTTCAAATCCTGGAGAAACCGCTAGGCGTCGGCAGGGTCCGCGAGGTGCTGGCATCAGCGACCACGGCCGCCGTATTGCGCCCGAAGTGATGCAGAGCTTGCTGGCTGCCCTGGTCATCACGCACGCCGGCGTTAGCGGTTTCGGCATGATTTTCTGCAACCGCGTCACGCAGTTCTTTCGCGGCAGTATCAGGATCTCATCCGCGTCCGGCGCCGGCATGACCGCGACGCTGGAATTCCCAAATTTCAAGGATCGAATGCACAGGAGTTACCAATGAGCAATACGATTGCCAACCAGACACCGCTCCCGGCGATTCTGTTCGTTGATGACGAGGCCACCGCGGCCAAATACTTCGAACGCGCCATCGGCGCGATCGCGCCGGTGGTGACGGGCGCCTCCGTGGAGGAAGGCAAGGCCATGCTGGATGCTCACGCCGCCAGCCTGGCCGTGCTGGTGTCCGACCAGCGCATGCCGGGCGAATATGGCAACGAACTTCTGCGCTACGCGCGCGAGCGCTATCCCCATATCGTCCGGATCCTGACGACGGCCTATTCGGAGCTGGACCAGACCGTCGAGGCCGTCAATCAAGGCCAGATACATCGCTATATCAAGAAGCCGTGGGACATCAGCGCGCTGCGCATGGAGATGAAGCAGGCGCTGGAGCTGGCGGGACTGCGCAAGGAACGCGACCAACTCGTGCGCGAGAAGCTGGGGGTGCTGCAGACGCAGACCGTGGCCACCCGCATTGGCACAGTGCACACGCTGTGCGCCAGCCTGATCGGCCCCGGCCGCTTCCAGCCGGTGGAAACTTATCTGGCCGGCACCGAACTGGCGGGTGCCCGCAATGTGGAACCTGACTGGCAGCGTATGGACTACGCCGACCTGGTGCATGCCGAGAGCGAATGCAGCGGCAGCTTCGGACACGCGGTCGGCACGCGCCTCGCGGAGCTGCGTGCGCAGAATGCGGGGCGCAGCGCTGCTGATGCGGTGCAGGTTCTCACTGAAGTCCTCGGCGCCGCAGTACGCGGCGATGGCGATGCGCTGATCTGGACTTCGCCGGCCACGCTGAGCGAGTTCCTTGCCCGGCCGGTGGGGCAGGCCGTATCGGCCGAGCACGCTGGCTGGCTGGCTGGCCTACTGTGGCTGGAAGAAGCCGGCGGCGCGCTGCAGTTTGTGCGTGAAGGTGACACCATCGTCTGCCGCGCCGGCACACGCGCAGCCAGTTTTGCGGCCGACCGCCTGGCAGTCTGGATCGAGCGCTTCTCGGAGCCGGCGTTCGAGCAGGCGAAGTAGACGATCCGCAAAACGGGTGATGCTTGATGCGATTGAAGAAGCGCTCGACCAGCTTGCGCGTACGGCGCATAACCGGATGCGAAGCTCCGCATTTACAGGCTTCAGTGCATCGCCGAATGCCCAGTCGATCGTCACGCCCACGTACGGCTGCAGACTGCGCACGTTATCCGTGCCGAGGTTCAGATCCTGCCCGCCCGCGCCACTTTCGCCGAAGCCGTTCGCATGAAAGTACGCGTAGCGCAGGCCGATACGCGGCGTGACGCTCATTTCGCCGAACAGCATCGGGAGGCATGCCTCGCCGCCCAGGTTGAATTCCTGCCCCATGTGATCACCTTCGGCCGTGCCCGTCGATCCGAACGGCCGCTTCCGGGACAGGAAGTCCAGCCCCACGCCCAACGTTGCTCCCAGGTTCAACGGTCCCAAGCCGCGACTGCCGGATAGCGCCTATGCGCGCCACGCGGGCAGCCATCCCTTCTGGCAAAAAGATCCAGCCTTCTATGGCGAACGGGCGGTAAATTTCGCAGCCGCCGAAATCGGGCAAGTAGCGGCTTCCACTAGAAGTTGAGAAGGCGCTCGCTGAGCCCCCAAAGCTCATCGGCGAATGCAGGGTCGATGGCATAGGGCACTACGCCCGTAAGCCTCATCGCATCCGCCATATCCATTTTTTCCGGCTGCTGCGCCATGACCGCGGCCACGTCGACGTTTTCGCAATACACACCGCCCAAGCCGTTCAATTGCGGGCTCGTCGCACACCAGACCTGAGTGGCCGCGCCCTGCCCGATGGTCTTGAGATGCCTTGCCGGATCGCGCACTGGCTTGCCTTGTTCATCGAGGACACCTGCCGCGATCAGCTGTTCGCGCGGAATGTGTTTCCCCAAGCCGGTATCGGCAATAGCGCCCGGATGCAGCGAAAACGCGCGGATCCCGTGGGCCTTCTCGCGCTGGTCGAGCGCGACGGCAAAGAGGATGTTGGCCGTCTTCGACTGTCCATACCCTGCCCACGGCGTGTACTGGCGACGCTCGAAATTCGGATCGTCGAACACCACCGGCGAATAGCGATGACCGATCGACGACACCGACACCACGCGAGCGCCCCCCGCATTGCGCAGCGCAGACAGGAGCCGCATGGTCAGCTGAAAGTGGCCGAGATGGTTGGTCGCGAACTGATACTCGTACCCTCGCGGGTCGCGCGTCAATTCCGGCACGGCCATGATGGCGGCGCTATTGATCAGCATGTGCAGCGCCGGCGTCGATTCGAGAAACGACGCTGCGAAAGCGTCGATCGAAGCCGGATCGAGCAGGTCCATCGGCGCGATTTCCACGTCGATGCCGGCCAGCGCCTCGCGGGCGCGGTGCATGTCGCGGGCGGGAACGATCACGCGCGCGCCGGCGGCGCGAAGCACCCGCGCGGTTTCGCGCCCGAGGCCGGAGTAGCCCCCGGTCACGATCGCTGTCTTGCCGGAAAGATCGATGCCGGCAATCACCTCGTCGGCGGTGGTGGCGGCTCCGAAACCTGAACCGAGCGGCTTTTGCGGCGTCATCATGGCGTTTCCCTAGACGAAGAATGATGTACGCAGTGTGAGCGTGAATTCCGGTACGATGAATAATCCAGAATCCGGAATACTGTCGCATGAGTTCAAAAATCGAGGATGACCCGCTTTCGGATTTCCTCCGGCTGCTCGGTGCCCAGCCCGTCGTGGCAGGCGGTTTCTCCGCCGGCGGCACATGGGCGATCCGCTTTCCGCAACCGAAAAAGATCAAGTTCTTCGCGCTGGTCAAGGGCAGTTGCTGGCTTTCCGTCGACGCGCAAACGGGGCCGGTCGCGGTCGGCGAAGGCGACGTGTTTCTGCTGACCGGCGAACGCTCCTTTGTCCTCGCGAGCGACCCGGACGCGGCACCGGTCGACGCGGCCACCCTATTCTCCGGCAACGCGGCCCGGAGCGCGACGATCGGCGACGGCAACGGTTGCACGCAGATCGGAGGACACGTCAGACTCGCGCCGTCCAACGACACGCTGCTGGTCGACGCCCTGCCGTCGCTGATACACATCCGTGCGGACTGCGAGCAGGCGGCCGTCCTTCAATGGCTGCTGGCCCGCCTCGTCAAGGAATTCGCGTCGGGTTTGCCGGGCAGCGGCCTCGCTTCGACGTACCTTGCGCAACTGATGTTCGTCGAAATGCTGCGCGTCCATCTCGACTCCGGCGCGGAAATCCCCAACGGATGGCTGCGCGCGATTGGCGACAAACGGCTTGCGCCCGCGCTAAGACTGATGCATGCCGATCCCGGCCGGGCGTGGCGGCTCGACGAACTCGCGAGCGCAGCGGCCATGTCGCGCACGTCGTTCTGCGTGCATTTCAGGTCTGTCGCGGGCATGGCTCCGCTCACATGGCTCACGCAGTGGCGCATGCGTATGGCAAGGCAGGCGTTGATCGACGAGAAAATACCGATTGCCGTTCTCGCGGCAAGGTTGGGTTACTCATCCGAAAGCGCATTCAGCAGCGCGTTCAAGCGGATGTCCAGTGTGTCGCCGAGCGAATACAGGCGGACGGGGTGGGCGGCTTGAAGCGCGGAGGCACTGGATTCGAAGGATCGTCCGCCCGGTTAACTGGCGCCGCTGTAAATGGCGCATGCACGTATCGACAGATAACCGATCCGCCTTCGTCATGACGCCCCCAACAGCATCGTAGTCAGTTGCGGAAAAACGCCGATCAACCCCAGCACCATCGCCATGATGAACACATAGGGCAGCGTGCCCAGCACGATGCGCCGCAACGGCACATCGGGCGCGACGCTTTGAACGACAAACAGGTTCAGCCCCACGGGCGGATGAATCAGCGCCATTTCCATATTGATCACGACCACGACACCGAACCAGATCAGGTTCCAGTGATACGCCTGCACGACCGGCACCAGCACCGGCATCGTGACGACGATGATCGCAATCGTCTCCATGAAGCAGCCGAGAAAGATCAGCAACAGATTGATGCTGATGAACAGCACCCACGGTTCGAGATGCGCGCGCGCGACAGTTTGCGTGAGCGAAGCGGCCACCTGGCTCGTCGTCATCACGTAGCCGAACACGATGGCCGATGAAATGACGGCGAGGATCATCACACTGCTTTGTGCCGCGTTGACGAGAATTTCGCGGAAGCTGTGCCAGTTCAGTTCCCGGTACACCGCGCCGGCAAGAACCAGACTCGCCACGATACCCAGCGATGCCGCCTCCTGCGGAGTCGCCAGACCGCGATACAGCGAGCCCAGAATGATCAGGATCAGGAGCGCAAACGGCCCGATATCCTTCAGTGCGAAAACGCGCGCCCTCAGCGACGCCAGCGGCCGTGTGCGGCGTTCGCCCTGCGCTCGCCGACGCAACGCGAGCCCCATCTGGAAGACGGCAAACGCGGCGGCCATGATCGCACCCGGCACGAGCGTCGCCACGAACAGCCGGCCGATGGATTGCTCTGCGATCACGCTATACACAATGAGCGGGATGCTCGGCGGCAGCAGAATGCCGAGTGTGCCGCCCGCCGCCACGGAACCGCATGCCTGCCCCGCCGGCACACCGTGCCGGCGCATCTCGGAGACTGCAAAGCCGCCGATCGCCGCCGCAGTCGCCACGCTCGAACCCGACACCGCGGCCATCACGCCGCAAGCCAGGGTCGTGGCGACCGCCAGCCCGCCGGGCACGCCGTCGAGAATGGTGGCGAGCGCGGCATAGAGACGTGCGCCCATACCGGACGCGGACACGATCGCGCCCATGAACATGAACATCGGCACGGAGGTCAGCGTAAACGTCGCCACCGATCCCCAGTAGGTGCTCGGAATGAGATTCAGCGCGTCCCAGCCGCCGCCGGTCAGAAACAGCGAAGCGAGCGCGACGAACAGCAGCGCGAACGCAATCGGCACGCCGAGCGACAGTACGGCCAGCAGCCCGCCGAACATGCCGGCGCCGATAAAGAGCTGATTCACTTGTCTCTCCCCAGCACCAGTTCGTCGACGGAAACCTCGTGCAGCACTTCACGCCGCGCGCACACAATGACGGCGAGCCTCACCAGTTGCACGAAGGCGAGCATCAGCGCGCCGGCCGCGAGACAGGAATACGGAATCCACAGCGGCAGTGAAAACATGCCCCATGAACGCTCGCCGCTCGTGTAGGCGTCCCACCAGAATTGCACGGCGAGCACGGCGATCGCCAGGGCCACGGCGGTGACGATCAGCGTGGAAACGACGGCCAGCGCACGCTTGCCGCGTTCGCCGAGATGATGGCTCAACACGTCGACTTTCAGATGGCGGGATTGCCACGCAAGCGCCGCCATGCCGACGAAGGTCATATAGGCCATCAGATAGGTCGTGACCTCGGTGACCCACACATCGGACAGATGCAGCGCTTCACGCGCCAGCACACCGTACGAAATGACCGCGACCGTCGCGATCACCGCGACGCCGACCGATAGCGCGACGCCCTTGCAGAAAACGTCGAGACCCCGCGCGAAACGATCGAGTGGCTGCCGCATGAGCGCCTCCTTGCTTACTTGTATAACGCCGTGCTTTCATCGAGCAGATGCGCGCCGTCAGGCACCTCGTTGCGGAACTTGGGAAAGCTCACTTGCTGGAAGAGCTTTTGCCATTGTGTCCATTCATCGAGCGTCATCTTGTGAATCTGCACGCCGTGACTCGCGAACAGTTGCGCGACGCGCCGGTCATCCGCTTTCGCGCCTTCAAACGCGCTCTGTTCGAGACTTTGGCCAACGTCGGTCATGATCTTCTGCTGGGCGGGCGTAAGGCGATTCCACGTCTTCATGCTGATCGCGATCGGCTCGATCGTGTAATAGATGCTGTACTGTTCCGGCGAGTTGTAGTACCTGGCAACCTCGTAGAGGCGATACGAGCCGAACGTGCCCGACGAGGTCCACAAACCGTCGAGCAGCCCCAGTTGCATCGCGCTATAGGTTTCAGACGAAGCCATCGACACCGTGCTCGCGCCCGCGCTCTGCAATGCGGCCTCCATCATCTTGCCGGCGCCCCGCACCTTCTGTTTCGCGAGGTCGCCGGGCACATTGATCGGTTTGGACTTTGACGCCATACCGCCGGAGATCTGGATCCAGCACAGCGTCTTGAAGCCGTAGGCTTCCATCTTTGCTTCGAGTTCGCGCCACGGCGCCGAGGTGCGGAAACGGTAGACGTCGTCCGGTGTTTTCCAGAGTCCCGGCAGAAGAATCAGGTTCATCTGCGGAATCGCGCCCGCTGCATAGATGTACGGATAAATCGCCAGGTCGACGTTGCCGCTGCGCAGCGCGGTGTGCATATTCAGCGCCTTGACGAGCGACTCCGCCGGAAAGATGTCGATGTGGATCTTGCCGCCGGAGCGCTGCATCACCTCCTGCGCGAACTTCTTGCCGGTCGACACCACGTAGTCGTTCGGATCGTCGGGCCACTGGTGCGCCATTTTCAGCGTGATCGTGTCGTCCGCCTGCGCGATACTCACGCTTCCCAGCGAACAGGCCACAGCCGCACCTAGCGCGGCCAACAGATAACGAATCTTCATCCGGGTCTCCTTGCATCTCACGTTGTTGTTATTCCGGAATGTCGCCCACGTGCCTACCTCACCCGCTCTCGTTCAGCAGCCGCACGACGTGGGAATAAATGTCGGCGACCGGAGCGCCGCGCGTGTTGGAGGGCAGCGTTTCGATCAATTCCCCAATGCGCCGGTTCAACAGGCTGCGTGTGTGAAAGAGCGCACGCGCCTCACCGGTTTCCTGCCTGCTCACGTGCTGTTCGCGCCACTGAGTGTGCTCGTCGATAGCACGCGACAACCTCTCAACTGATTCGGCGTCGTTCGCCGCGGCCAGCAACACGGGCGCGACGCGACGTCCATTCGCCCGGTTGCGTTCGAGCACACTGCCGATGTCCTGCGCCATGCGCTCCGCACCCGGCAAATCGGCCTTATTGACGACGACGATGTCCGCGGTTTCCAGCACGCCCGCTTTCATCGCCTGCACCTGATCGCCCGAATGCGGGCCCATTGTCAGCACCAGCGTGTCGACGAGCGTGCGTGCGCCGTACTCCACCTGCCCCACGCCGACCGTCTCCACGAGAATCTCCGCGAAGCCTTCGGCCTCCACGGCGGCGAGCACGTCCGCGAGATTGTCGGAAAGTCCGTCGGCGGAACGGCCGCTCGGCAGCGAACGGATATAGACGTCGGTGTCCGCCAGCAATGCGTCCATCCTGACGCGATCGCCGAGCAGCGCGCCGGACGTTTTCGGGCTGCTCGGATCGATCGCGATGATGGCGAGCGACTCGCCGCGCGCAGCGCGCGCTTTCGCGAGGCGGGCGATCAAGGTACTCTTGCCTGCGCCCGGTGGTCCCGTGAAGCCGATGCGGCGTGCGCTCGCTTCGGCTTGCGTGCGCAGCACCCGAAGCGATTCAGACACCGTCGCGCGTGAAATTCGCGATAGTCTGCGCGCCAGATCACCGCGCGCCGAGGCGGCCACGCGCGAATCAGCCGGGTCACGTGTACTGGTTTCGCCAGCAACGCTCATGTCGGCACCTCGCTGCACCATGCGGCCGTGTGCTCGCCGAGCAGCGGCGGCACGTCGTAGCGCGTGCGCACACCGTCGATACGAATCGGATTGCCGACCACTTTCAGCGGTCCCGCCTCCGACTGGATTTCCACCACCATCTCGCGCGCCTGCACCTGGGCGCTCGCCAGCGCTTCCTCGATCGAAGCGAGCCGCGACACCACGACACCGGACGACGCCAGCAGATCGAGCCAATGCTGCGTGGTCTCGCTCGCAAACATGGCCGACAGCGCGTCGATCACGATCGCGCGTTGCACGCGGCGCTCGGCCATCGTCGCGAAGCCAGGCTGCGTGATCCATTCGGGATGACCGACACGTTGCGCGAAAATACGCCAGAAGTTGTCGTGCGTGATGAAGATCATCAACCAGTCGTCGCGCGTCCTGAACAATTGCGCGGGCACGATGTACGGATGCGAAGAGAGCGCATGGCGCCGGGCCGTTTCACCGCCGTTCAGCGCGGCCCCCGCCAGGTAGTTCAGTTGCGACACCATCACGTCGAACATTGCGATATCCACCTGGCCACCACGGCCTTCGACGATTTTCGCGAGCAGGCCGACGGCGCCCATCATGCCCGTCGAGTTGTCGACGGCGGAATAGCCCGCCTTGGTCGGCGGGCCGTCCGGATCGCCCGTCAGGTTCATGATGCCGGTGAGCGCCTGGATCACATAGTCGTAGGCGGGCAATTCAGCATGCGGGCTGTCGAGCCCGAAACCCGTCATCGCGACGCAGACGATCCGTTCGTTATGCACGCGCAACCGGTTGTACGTGAGACCGAGTTTCTGAATCGCGGACGGCCGCAGATTCGTAATCAGCGCATGGGAGTCGCGCACCAGCGCCGCCAGCGCGTGGCGTCCCGCTTCGCTGGCGAGATCCAGCACCACGCTCTGCTTGCTGCGATTCAGGCTCGCGAAATAGGCATTGTGCGGGCCGATCATGTGCGGGCTGATCGACCGGCCGATATCGCCCTCGGGCGGCTCGATCTTGATCACCTCGGCGCCGAGATCGGCGAGCAGCATGCCGCAGTAAGGCCCCATCAGCATGTGGCCGATTTCGATCACACGGATGCCGCTCAACGGGCCCGACGACGAACCCGCTGACGGACCGCTTGCCTCGGCGCTGAAGGGCGTTTTCATCCGAGCACCCTGGCCACGGCATCGATCACATGATCGAGCGGCATGTCGCTCGTGAAAACGCCGCGAATGCCGGCCGCGAGAAACGCGGCGCGATCGTCGGCCGGAATCGTCCCGCCGACGAAAACCGGAATGTCGCCCGCGCCCTGCTCCGCCAGCAAGGCCACGGTGCGCGCGACCAGTTCGTTATGGCTGCCGGAAAGAATCGACAGGCCGACGGCGTCGACGTCCTCGTCGATCGCAATGCGCGCGATGTACTCCGGGCTCTTGCGCAGGCCCGTGTAGATCACACTCGCGCCGGCGTCGCGCAGCGCCAGCGCGATCACCTTGGCGCCGATGTCGTGACCGTCGAGACCGGGTTTCGCAACGAGAATCCGCTTGCCCTTGAGCGGCGTACCGGACGCTGGACTCGCCGGGCTTGCGGACGTGCTGTCAGCCATTTGCGTTGAGCTGTTCATAGATGGACCGGCTCCTCGAATTCTCCCCACTGCGCTTTTAGCCGCGCAACCATTTCACCGACCGTCGCATATGCATGACAGCAGTCGACCAGATACGGCATCAGGTTGCCCTCGTCACGCGCGGCGGCGACGCCCAATGCGTCGAGCGACTTCTGGACGTCTAACTGATTTCGCGTGTCGCGCAGGCGCTCGAAGCGCTCGGCGACCGTCGCGCTTGCCTGCGGATTCAGACGAAACAGTTCGCCCGGCTGCTCGGTCTGGTTCTCGCGCCGGAAACAGTTCTGCCCCACGACGAGCCGCTCCTGGCCGTCGGTATCACGCTTGCGCTGCAAAGCGCTCTTTGCGATACGCAACTGCAGCCAGCCGTCTTCAATCGCCTTAACCGCGCCGCCGTATGCGTCGATCTCGGTCATCAGCTCACGGATCCGCGCTTCAGTGCGGTCGGTCAGATCTTCGACGAAGTACGAGCCGCCCAACGGATCGACCGTGCGCGCAATGCCGCTTTCGTAACCGATGATCTGTTGAGTCCGCAGCGCGAGCTCCGCGGAGAACTCCGTGGGAATCTGAAAAGCCTCGTCGTACGCGCAGGTAAAGACGGACTGGGCACCGCCCATCACTGCCGCACAGGTTTCTATCGCGACGCGCACGACGTTGTTATACGGTTGCGCCGAAGTCAGCGACGAGCCGCCGCACACCACGCCGAAACGGAACATCTGCGCTTTTTCGTCGTCCACGCCATAGCGTTCCTTGATGAGGCGCGCCCATACGCGCCGCCCCGCGCGGAATTTGGCGACCTCTTCGAACAGGTCCATATGGACGTAGAAGAAAAAGCTCAGGCGCCGTGCGAACTTCGCCACATCGCCGCCACGCGCGACCACGGCGTCCACATATGCTAGACCGTTGGCGAGCGTGTAAGCCATTTCCTCGACCGCGGTACAGCCGGCATCGCGCATATGCGCGCCCGCTATCGAAATCGGATTGAAGCGCGGCGACACTTCGTTCGAGTAGAGAATCGAGTCGGCGATCAGCCGCATGGAGGGCCGCACCGGAAAGATCCATGTGCCGCGCGCCACGTACTCCTTGAGAATATCGTTCTGGATCGTGCCGGTGAGGCGGTCGCGCGGCACACCCTGTTTGTCGGCGCAGGCCACGTACATCGCGTAGATCATCGCTGCCGTGCCGTTGATCGTGAACGACGTCGAAATCCTGCCAAGGTCGATACCCCGGAAAAGCAGTTCCATCTCCGAGAGATTCGACAGCGAAACGCCCACTTTGCCGATCTCCGAGCGCGCCATCGGATCGTCCGGATCAAGCCCGCATTGGGTGGGCAGATCGAGCGCGACGGAAAGACCCGTCTGGCCCTGATCGAGCAGAAAACGATACCGTTCGTTCGATTCTTCCGCAGTGCCGAAGCCGGAGTATTGCCGCATCGTCCACAACCGGCCGCGATAGCCATCCGCGAAAATACCGCGCGTGAACGGAAACTGGCCCGGTGCGCCGACGCCCTCGGCGCCTCGCGCAGCGTCGGGGCCCACCACGACCGGCACATGCAGTCCCGACGGCGTACTGTCCGGATGCGGCATGCTGATCGCTTCGTCGAGTTCGACTGCACTTGCCTTCATGCTCAATTGCTCCCTGTGGTGCGTATGCGTACGGTGTGCGTATGGCCTGGTTGTGCGCCGATGTCGTTCAACTCGACGGCGCCTGCGTATCGGCGCGTCGGCGGTCCAGAAACTTTTGCGCTTCCGCCCAGTGCTCGGGCGCGGTCCATGTCGCAACGAATGCCGCTCGCTCCTCGTCACGCGTGGATGCCGCGGCAGCGCGGCGGTGCGCCGCCGCGATCCGCTTCACCGCGCGCACGACATGCGCCGGCCGGTCGACAAACGGTTGCGCGAACTGCGCCACGTATTCGCCGAGCGATTGCCCGTCGGCACACACGCCGTCGACCAGACCAAGCGCGCGCGCCTCTTGCGCGCCCAACACCGCGGCTTGCGCGAGTACGCGCATCGCGCGGGCGGGACCGAGCAGCGCGACCAGATCGGCGCCGCCGCTAAAACCCGTGGTGATCGCCAGCGTCGCCTGCACGAAACCGAAGCAGGCGTGAGGCGCCGCAAGCCGGTAATCACAGGCAATCGCAAGTTCAGCGCCGCCGCCGAGCGCCGTGCCGTTCAATGCCGCGATTACTGGCACCGGCGTGGCCCGGATCGCATCGAGCGTGGCGGCCGCATGATCGAACAACGCGCTCGCGTCCGCCTCGCTGCGCAACGCGTCGAACTCGCGCAGATCGCCACCCGCCGCGAAGCTGCGGTCGCCCGCGCCTGTCAGCACGACGGCATGCAGCGTCGTGTCGCGTGCGGCATCGCTGAACACGCCGCGCAGCATGTCGAGCGTGGCGCGGTTCAGCGCATTGCGCTTGTCCGGGCGATTGATCGTCACATGCAGCATGCCGTCGCGCGCTTCACTCAATACGGAAGCGGCGCTATCCGCGGCGTTCGTTGGAAGGTTGGACGGTTGGCTCATGAATGGACTTTCCGCATGAAGCTCATGGCTTCGACTGTTCGATCGCGCGCTTTGCATCGAGCAGCACGGCTGCGATGCGCTCGATCTGCCCGTCCATTCTGTGACGCGGACCCGCAATGGCAATGCCGAGTGTGTCGCGGTTCACGTCGACGGGCACCGCCACCGCGAACACATCGCTTACGCTTTCGCCGCGCGTGACGAAATAGCCCCGCTCGCGTGATTGCGCGATATCGTCGAAAAGCGCCTGCGCCGAGGTCAACGTGTGATCCGTCACGGAAGCAAGTGCCGATTCGGCAAGAAGACGGCGCAACTCGCCGGCTTCGGCGCGGCTCAGCATCGCCTTGCCGATCGACGTGGAGTGAAGCGGCTTGAGCGCGCCCGCCGCCGCGCTGTAACGAATGGTCTGCGGCCCTTCGAGCACGCTCAGATAAATGATCTCGTTCTGCTGCCGCTTGCCGACGATCACGGTTTCCTGCGTCGCATCGCGCAGCGCCCCCAGATACGGTTCGAGCCGTTCGATATACGGATCGTTCGCGATGATCTTCGCCGCCATGTCGTAAAGACGGCGCGTGGGAAAGAGGTCTTTGCGCCGGCTCGTCAGATAGAGATAGCCGCGCTCCATCAGCACGCGCACGATGCCGTGGCTCGTACTCACCGGCAGCCCCGCGGCCTCGGCCAGCTCGCTGAGGGTCATGGGACGGCCAACGGTTTCGAAGGCTTCGAAGATACCCAAGGCACGATCTGTCGGTTTCATGTTTTCGCCATTTCGAAAATTGATTTGCGATTTCGAAATCAGTCTAGGCGAGAAAGACCGCTGGATCCAAGGCGTTTCAGCTAGTGGAAAGCCCCAGGAAGGCCCACAAGCCCGTCGAAAGGGACTGAGCGGGCGATCCCGCGATTGCATTCTTGACACGCCAAAACACGGCTCCTATATTCGATCCATCATTTTCGAAAATCTTTTCGAAATAGCGAAAAGTAGCCGACCCATCAGGCTTGGCAGCGCGCCGACCATCCGGACGCGTGTTTTGACGCGACGATGTTTCATTCAGACAGTTCGGATACCAAAACGTCAAGAAAGCTCCGTTGCATGAATAACCGGGGCGGCAGGAGACAAACATGTGGATGACGGAGCTCGACAAGACTGAGCGGCGCACCATGGCCGGCTGTTTCCTCGGCTGGACGCTCGACGCGCTGGACGTGCAGGTGTACAGCTTCGTGATTCCCACGCTGCTGGTCGGCTGGCGCATCTCCGCGACCGAGGCGGGCATGCTCGGCACCGTGACCTTGCTGGCGTCGGCGGTGGGCGGCTGGTTGAGCGGCATCGCCGCCGACCGCTACGGGCGCGTCGCCGTGCTGCAAGCCACGATCCTCTGGTACGCACTGTTCACGTTCGCGAGCGGCTTCACGCAAAACTACGAGCAGCTGTTCATCTGCCGCGCGCTGCAGGGTTTCGGTTTCGGCGGCGAATGGGCGGCCGGCGCGGTGCTGATCGGCGAGACCGTTCGCGACGCCTACCGCGGGCGCGCGGTAGGCGTCGTGCAAAGCGGCTGGGCGGTGGGGTGGGGACTGGCCGCGCTGCTATTCGGCCTCTTCTTCTCGATCATGCCCGAGCATCTCGCATGGCGAGCCCTCTTCTGGATCGGGCTCGCCCCCGCCTTGCTGGTATTCTGGGTGCGCCGGCACGTGCCCGAGTCCAGCGTGTTCAGGAAAGTCCGGCGCGAACGGCATGCTGCGGGCGTGATGCGTCAATTGGGTGGAATCTTCCATGCCGATTATCTGGCCACCACACTCAAGGTTTCGGCGCTGGCAATGGGCTCGATCGGCGGCTCGTACACGTTCCTCATCTGGCTGCCCACTTACCTCAAACGTGCACGGGGACTCTCGGTGATCGGCACGACCGGCTACACCACCGTGATGATTCTCGGCGCGTTTGTCGGCTTTATTCTTGGCGCCTATCTGGCCGACGCCATTGGCCGCAAAAAGACGTTCGCGGTCAGTGCGTTTGGCTCCGCGGCGCTGCTCGGCATCTACATGCTGGTGCCGATCAGTAATCAGGCCATGCTCATTCTGGGTTTTCCCCTCGGCCTTTGCGCGTTCATGATGTTTTCGCCGATGGGCCCTTACATGACCGAACTGTTCCCCACGCGCATTCGCGGCGCGGGACAGGGCTTCTGCTACAACTTCGGCCGCGGCGTCGGCGCACTTTTTCCTGCGATGGTCGGCAAGCTGACCGCCGTAATGGGCCTCGGCAATGCGATCGCGACATTCGGCATCGCCGCCTACGCGCTCATGCTGCTCGCCGTCCTGCTGCTGCCTGAAACGCTCGGCCGGCCGTTGCCCGAGGAAGAAACCGAACGCTCCACGCTACCCGACGGCACAGCCGCGAGTGGCTACACTCCGTCATAAATCCTGAAGAGCGCTACCGATGCCCGAACGCTGCCAGCCGGCCCGCACGACGGTACACCCGCCGAAGAAAAAAGCGCCGCCAGACGCCTGCGACTGCCATATCCACATCGTCGGACCGGTCGAGCATTACCCGTTGAGCGAACAGCGCGCGTACACGCCGGCCGAAGCGTCGCTCAGCCAGTACGAGCACGTTCAGACGATACTCGGCACCGAGCGCGTCGTGATCGTACAGCCCAGCTTCTATGGCACAGACAACCGTTGCACGCTCGACGCGCTCAAGCATTTCGGACTACAGCGCAGCCGCGGCATCGCGGTGATCGAGCCGACGGTTAGCGATGCAGAACTTCAGAACATGCACGAGGCCGGTATACGCGGCGTGCGCATCAACCTCGTGACGGCCGGTGGCCCTCCGGTCGATCATCTGACGAAAATGGCCGAGCGCATCGCGCCGCTTGGCTGGCATACGCAGGTCTATGTGGACGGTGAGCAACTGGCGGAACTGGCGCTGCTTCTACACAGGCTGCCCACGGAAGTCGTGATCGACCACATGGGGCATATTCCGACCGCTTGGGGCGTCGATCATCCGGCGGTGGACACGCTGTGCGCGTTGCTCGACAACGGCCGCACGTGGGTCAAGCTGTGCGGCTACCGCTCGTCCAGCGCGGGTTATCCGTTCGCCGATGTCGACCCGCTCGCCACGCGGCTGGTGAACGCCGCGCCCGAGCGCTGCATATGGGGAACCGACTGGCCGCATCCGTCTTTTGAATCCACCCTGCCTGATGACGGCGAACTGTTGGATGCGTTGATGCGCTGGGCGCCCACTTCGGCGTTGCAGCAACGCATACTGGTGGACAACCCTGCCCGACTCTACGGCTTTGCATGATGAATCAGTGACGACCGCTCGCAGCGTGCGTCAGCTAACAGGAGACGACCATGTTGATGGAACAGCAAAAGCCTTCGCACGTGAAATCGATGGTGTCCGACGCGGAGTGGCAAACGCGCGTCGATCTCGCCGCCTGCTATCGCCTGATGCCTCACTTCGGGCTGAGCGACCTAGTCTACAACCACATTACCGCCCGTATTCCCGGTGACGAAACGCGCCTCCTGATCAACCCGTACGGCTTCATGTACGAGGAGGTCACGGCGTCGAGCCTGATTACGATCGATATCGACGGAAATGTGCTGTTCAATCCGAATGAAGGCACGTACGGCGTGAATGCTGCGGGCTACGTGATTCATAGCGCGGTGCATGCGGCGCGCCACGACGTGAAGTGCGTGATTCACACGCATAGCCGCGGCGGCATGGCGGTGTCGGCGCTTGCATGCGGACTGCTGCCGCTCACGCAGACGGCGATGCGCTTTCATCCGGTCGCCTATCACGACTATCAGGGCGTAGCGATCGACCTCGACGAACGCAAGACGCTAGCGGAAGATCTCGGCAATGCCGAGGTCATGATCCTGCGCAATCACGGTCTACTGGTAGCGAGCGCTTCGATCGCGCAGGCGTTCAATGCGATTTACTGGCTCGAAAACGCGTGCCGCGTGCAAGTGGACGCGATGGCCTGCAACACGGACCTGAAAATCCCGCCGCAGGAGGTGATCGACAGGACCAATCATCTCTACAAGCCGGAAACCCGCCGCCCGTACGGCGAAATGGAATGGCCGGCCATGCTGCGGTTTCTGGACCGGCGCGATCCGTCGTTCCGTACCTAGCCGCGTGATTGTGCACTTCGCGTTGTCATTGTTACGTACCGTGGATCGAGTACGGTCCCGCCAAAAACCTCAGGCATCCTCATTAGCACCAATCCAGCGTAATTCACTCAGGTAGTCATGAGTTTGAGTCGACGCCCATGACCGCCGGAACTCGACCGGCGCGCCTTGCAGGTCGAACGCCACGCGAATGCTCAACAGCACCGGCTGCCCAGCCGGAAGACCGAAATCTACGGCGATATCTTCGGGGAGCGCACAGGCCTGCAGGCGATCTTCGACCCGGCTCACCGACACGCCGCACTGCTGCTCGAGAAACGAATACACGAGGTGAGCGGGCGCATCGTCGCTTCCCCACTCCTTGCCGCCCACCCGTGCATACGGGAACGCGATCGACTCCAGCACCAGCGGTGTCTCGCCGAGCGAACGGAGCCTGCGCAGCCGATAAACGAGGTCCCCTGGTTCCAGACGCAGCGCGGCACGCTCGTCCTCACGGGCGGCGGCCCGCTCGCGCAGCAGAATCGTATCGACCGGCAGGCGGCGCATGTCGTCACGCCGGTCGACGAGACGGTAGAAGCTCGTGAACGCGCGCTCATTGGTGGCTCTCGCGACAAACGTGCCCCGCCCTCGCTGACGGACGACGAGGCCCTGGCCGCTCAACACGTCGAACGCTTTGCGCACGGTGCCGACGCTCACCTTTAGCTCTTTGGCAAGCGCTTCTTCGCCCGGCAGCAACTGTCCGGGCATCCATTCGCCGCCGACGATCCGTTCGCGCATGTGGCGCGCAAGCCGGACGAAAGCGGGACTCAGATCAAGTTGGGTCATCATTTAATTCTATAGAGAATATAGAAATAACACTACAGAATTTGATTCCCAACGCATCGGCAGCTACCTAGAGTTAAGCCTTGACGAGTGTCGCTGCCAACGGGCTGCGACCCGGCACCACGTCCACCTGCGTCGATTGACCGGCGCGGTATCGGTGCATGCACAACGACTTCCCATTACCTCATCAAGGCCGCTGGCTGGATCCACCCATGAAATCGAGTATTCACCGCATCACCTCTGTCGAAGCGCTACACGTCGGCCAGTTTCTCTACGCTCGCATCCGCACGGAAGCCGGGCTAACCGGTTTCGGCGAGGCGGGCTCGTGGGGACACATCGAGGCTGCGAAAGCCGCGCTCGAAAAGTTCGGCGAATATCTGGTCGGCAAGGACGCCAATCAGATCGAACGGCACTGGAACGTGATGCAGCGCTTCTCGCATTTTCGCGGCACCGCGGTCAACGCGGCCGTGTCGGCGATCGACATCGCACTCTGGGATCTGCTCGGCAAGCGGCTGCAGGTGCCCGTGTGGCAACTGCTCGGCGGCGCATACCGCGACAAGTTGCGCGTATATGGCCATGTCTACGCGGAAACGCTCGACGAAGTGCTCGCGGATTGCCGACGCCTGCGCGCCGAAGGTTTCACCGCCATAGGCCATATCAACCCGTTCCTCGACGAGCCGGAAGGCGATGTTTATTTCCGCTCCTTTGCCGGCAAGGTGCGCGACGCGAAGGAGCGGGTAATGGCCTTTCGCGAGGCAGTGGGACCGGACGTCGATCTGCTGATCGAAATGCACCGTCGTCTGAATCCCGCCGAAGCGATCGCGATCGGCCAGGTGCTGGAACCGCTCACGCCGATGTGGCTCGAAGACCCGCTGCGCCCCGAGTTCTACACGCAGATGACGACCGTCGGTCACGCGATCCGCGTGCCCGTCGCGACCGGCGAACGCTTCAGCACGCCGGCCGAATTCCATCTGCAACTGGCGGGCGGCGGGGTGCGTTATGCGCGCACGTCGGTCTGCGTGTGCGGCGGGATCACCGGCGCGAAGAAGATCGCCGCACTCGCGGAAGCGCAGAACGTCGACATCGCGCCGCATAACCCCTTGTCGCCGATCAGCCTCGCGGCGTGCATGCAGGTGGCGGCTTCAGTGCCCAACTTCGCGATCCAGGAGTACCCGACCGGCTTCGAGAACCTCGTGCTCAAGTCCGGGCAGAATCTGCTCGGCTCGGATCTCGTCAAGAACCATCCGGTGCCGAAGGAAGGCTTCATCACCGTGCCGGACGCGCCGGGTATCGGCGTCGAACTGGTGGACGACGTGGAGCATCGCCGTGCGCCGTTGCACCGGCCGGTGTCGATGCGCAGCACGATCGACGGCGCACCGCTCGATCAATGAAGCAGGCATCGGGACGCGACAACGCGAAGCGTCCCGATCAACACAAACACGCTTCGCGCGATGCATCACCAGAACAACATACAAGGAGACTACCGTGACCCCATCCGATCCGGACAATTTCAAAGGCGTCGGCCGCGGCCGATGGACGATCGTATTGCCGATCGTTTTCGCGGTCTACATGCTGTCCTATTTCGATCGCGTGAACATCGCGATGGCATTGCCGCACATGACGAAGGCGCTGGGCCTCACGTCCGTGCAGGGAGGCTGGATCGGCGGCGCGTTCGCGTGGGGCTATGCTTTCACGCAGCTGCTCGGCGGTTATATGTCGCTGAAGTTTGGGCCGCGCCGGCTCGTCGCGATCTGTCTGCTGCTGTTCGGCGGCGCGGCGATGCTGACCGGCGTGGCGACGACTTTCTGGCAGATCGTCGCGGTGCGCATTCTGCTCGGCTGCGCCGAAGGTCCGATCTACGCGGCGACCTCGATGCTTCTCGCACAATGGTTCACGAGGCCCGAACGCGGGCGCGCCTTCGGTATCTGGAATTTGGGCGCACCGCTCGGCGGTTTCCTTGCTGGCCCGATTTCCGGTGCGCTGATCGCCCATTTCGACTGGCGTGTGATGCTGATCGCCGAAGGCCTGCCCGCATGGATCTTCTGCCTTGTGTGGTTCAAGGCAATCCCGCAAAGCCTCGACCTGGCAGGCTGGCTCTCAGCCGCCGACCGTGACGTGCTGCGCCGCGATCTCGCCACGGAACAGTCGGGCTACACGAAGCCCGAGCACGACCCGTGGTGGACGATCTTCAACGAACCCGCCGTCTGGCTGCTGACGCTCGGCTTCGGGCTCAATACGATCCTGCTGTACGGCACGACGCTATGGCTGCCTTCGGTGATGAAGTCCTACGGACAGCTGAGCGAAACGACGATCGGCTTTCTGTCCGGCGCGCCATTCGTGATGTCGATGTTCGGCATCTACTACATCAGTCGCCGCTCGGACCGGCATGGCCAGGAGCGCCGCTGGCATGCGGCGATTCCGACCATGCTCACCGGCGTGCTAATGATAATGGCCGCGTTCGTCCCTGCTCCGCTGTTCTATTTGCAGATTGCGCTGTTCATTGCGCTCGGCTTCACGCTGAAGATGTTGATGCCGCTGGTCTTCGCCCGGCTCACCGAGATCCTGCCGATGAGGAAGGCCATGCCTGCCGTAGCGTTCGTGAGCGGTGTGGGCAATCTGATCGGACAGTTCCTCGGGCCGCTGATGGTTGGCTATGTACGTGCGGCTTCGTCCGACTACAAGCTCTCGCTGCTCGCACTGGGCGCGTCTGCGCTGCTGGGCGGTGTGGCGATCGCGTTGTCGAAGTCGGCCGCCGAACGGTCTGGAACGGCTCGCAACGCGGTGCGTAATGCCGAGGTGATGAAGTAGAACTACGTCGCGCCGGGGGGGCCTACGCCCCCCGTCCTGCGGACATCGCGGGTGAACTGCGCTAGAAAATCTCAATGCAGCGCAAGCGGTACTGTAGGCGCTTCGATATCCCGCTGCTGCGTACGATGAATCAGAAGTGCAATCACGGCGGCCGCGCCGAAGAGGAAGTAGCCGAGAATGTAGAAGCTGCTCGACAGATTGCCGCCGCGCGCATAGAAGCCAACGATCAGCGGCCCGACCACGCCGCCGAAGCTGGCAAACATGTTGATCATCGCGACCGACGGCGCCGCCTGATTGCGCGGCACCTTGCTGATCACCCACGCCCACCACGTGCCGGCCGGCGAAAACAGCCCAGCGCCGGCGATACAGAACATCACCATCGTAAACACAACGCCGCCTTCGATATAGTGCTGCGCGAGCAGCGCCGCACCGGCCACCACCAGCGGCACGGCGACGAACCAGCCGCGTGAAATGGTAGACGGCTTGTCCGACAGCCACGAGTTCACGAACATCGACAATGCGCCAAACAGCGAAGGTAGCGCCGTCAACCAGCCGACCGCGGCGTAACCGTGCGGGAAATATTGTTTGATGAGGCTCGGCATCCACAGGCCGAAGCTGAAAATCACCATGATCCACGACAGCGCGACGATCGCGAGAAGCCACACCGTCGAGCGCTTCAGCACGCTGCCGAAGCTGCCGTCCGCACCGGTTCCCGCGAGACGCTGCTGCGTGATGAAGTCGCGCTCCGCGCTGGACAGCCAGCGGTCGGTGGTCGGATCGTCGGAAACGAACATCCACACGAGCACGGCCATGAAGATCGCAGGCAGGCCTTGCAGCACGAACATCGTCTTCCAGTGGAATACGTCGATCATCCAGCCCGCAAGCGGCGCCATCAGCACTGAGGACAACGGCAGCGCATATTGCGCGAACGCAATGCCGCGCGCACGCTCGCGGGCCGGAAACCAGCGCACGAAGATCACCGAAAACGACGGCCAGATCACGCCTTCAGCGAGTCCCATCACCACACGCACCGCGATCAGTGCGGGCAGCGTGTGCACCATGCCGGTCAGGCACGCCATCAAGCCGGTGATGAACATCGAGACGGCGATCACGCGGCGCGGCCCGATGCGCGTCGAGATCCAGCCGCCGGGAATCTGGGTGACCAGATATCCCCAGAAGAATGCGCCCAGCAGCGCGCCGGTGATCGTCGTGCCGAGTTGCAGATCGTGCGCCATCTGCGGTGCCGCGACGCCGATGTTGGTGCGATCGGCAAACGCGACGAGGTAGCTGACAAAAACGATCAGACCTACCCGCAGCCAGCGTGATTTGCCGATCCGTTGCGTGTCGTATGCGGTGTCCATTGCGTGTCTCCCTTCGTTTTCGATGTTATGGGCGCTCGGCTGGCGCAGATTACGGAGTGACCAGCGCTTGCGCTTCGCGCGCGGCGATCTCGTCGAGCACGATAGGCAGCGCCAGCTCGAAGCTGGCTATCCCCATCGTGCTTGCCAGTTGCATGACTTCGAGAATCTCCGCCGGCGTTGCGCCGTACTTCAGCGCGTTCTCGATATGCACGTGCGTGCCGGGCACGTATTGATGCGTGACCGATACGTCCACGGCGATGTACATGAACTCTTTCACTTTCGGCGGCAGTTTGCCGTGCACCCACGGCACGGATGAGAACGTCGTAAACGCTTCGAAGAAGTCAGGATCGAGCGCGAGCGTGCCGTCCCAGATCGCGCTCCAGTAGCCGCGCTTTTCCGTAAATTCGCTCTTGATCGCCTGACGGCGCGCATCGGCGTGGCTTGTGTCGATCGCGTTGCGCGGGTCGTTCGCAACCTTCTCTTCGAGCACCGGCATGCCGATCACACAAGCATGCACGCCGATCACGCTGATCAGTTCGAGCGTCTCGAGCAGTTCGTCGCGCGTGGCGCCCAGGCGCAGCGCTTCGCGGCAATGGCGGCGCACGGCAACCGCATTGAGATGTGTGACCGACGCTTCGAGCGCGAAGCTCACGAGTGCCTTCACCTTCGGTTCGAGCGGACCGTTGCGATATGCGCATCCCGCGAATGCGAGGTAAGCCTCGACGAATTCCGGGCTAATCGCGATCAGCGGATCGAGCGAGGCGGGCCACGAGCCGCCGGCAGCAACGAACGACGAAATCCGGCCCTTGAGCGTAAGTGAAGTCATTAGGCATCCAAAGTGACAAGTCAGGAGTGAAAGCGCGCTGCCTCGCATGCAAACCAACGACCGGCGAACCGCGCGGAGGGAGTGACACTTATCTTATGAGCGACCTTACGAAACCGCAAACCGATATGCCCAGCGAGGCGCGTTGTTGCTCCGCAGCAGCCGCATGCGCCGCGAAACGCCCTCATGCGCTATGTACAAAGGGTTCCGGGGAGGGGGTGCGTGCGTGACGCAGCGCATTATTTAGCGTTGCTTATATCGACCTTTCGCACATTTCAATGGACGCTCGCGCTCGTCGCGCCGAGCATCTCCCTCATGACAACTGCAACAGGAATCCGCATGAAAGCGCTGGAAGGCTTGCGAGTGCTCGACCTGGGAACCTTCGTGGCCGGTCCGTTCTGTACGACGATCTTCGCCGAGTTCGGCGCGGAAGTCATCAAGGTGGAGCCGCCGCAAACGGGGGATTCGCTGCGCCGCTTCGGCACCGAGACCGAATGCGGCGACACGCTGATGTGGCTCACCGAAAGCCGCAACAAGAAATGTGTGACGCTCAATCTCGCCCACGAACGTGGCCGCCAGATGCTGCGCGATCTCGCAGCGAGTTGCGACATCGTGGTCGAAAATTTCCGGCCGGGCGTGATCGAGAAATGGGGCCTCGACTTCGAGTCGTTGCACAAGCTCAATCCGCGCACGATCCTCGTCCGCATTTCCGCGTATGGGCAGAATGGCCCGAATCGCGGCAAACCGGGCTTTGCGCGCGTTGCGCACGCGTTTTCGGGGCTTGCCTATCTCGCGGGCGAGCCCGGCCGCGTGCCGGTCACGCCGGGTTCCACCTCGCTCGCGGATTATGGTTCGGGCATGTACGCGACGATCGGTGCGCTGATCGCGTTGCAGGCCCGCGAGCGTACCGGCCACGGCCAATGCGTCGATCTCGCGCTCTATGAGCCCATGTTCCGCGTGCTCGACGAGATGGTTCCGGCTTATCACATGTTCGGCAAGGTGCGCGAACGGATGGGCGCGAACGCGGTGAACGTCGCGCCGCATGCGCATTACCGCACTCGCGACGAGCGCTGGATCGCGATCGCCTGCACCAACGACAAGATATTCCGCCGCTTCGCGCACGTCATGCAACGCCCCGAGCTGGCAGACGACGATCAGTGGGGCCGCGCATCCGTGCGGATCGCCGCCATCGACGCGGTCAACGCTTTGGTGCAGGACTGGATCGGTGCGCGCGACCACGACGAAGTACTGCGTCTGTGCGACGAAGGCTCGGTCCCCGCCAGCCTGCTGTACAGCGTCGCCGACATCTTCGACGATCCGCAATATGAGGCGCGCGGCAATATCCGCACCATGCCGTCGCGCGCGGGCGACGTCGCGGTGCCGAACGTGATTCCGCGTCTGTCGGAAACGCCTGGCGCGATCGAATGGCTCGGACCGACGCTCGGCAGCCACAACGAGGAGGTATTCGGCGAACTGCTCGGCTGCAGCGGTTCGGATCTCGCCGCGCTGCGCGCGGCAGGCGTGATCTGAGCCACCGACATCACTATCCATTTCTAACCATCGTCCATGTCACTTTCGCCACGCACTTATCTGTTCGCACCCGCAACGCGCCCCGAGCGCTTCGAGAAGGCCGCGCGCGCCGGTGCCGACGCGGTGATCGTCGATCTCGAAGACGCGGTCGAACACGCACGCAAGGACCACGCACGCGCTTCGCTGTCGACCACGCTGCCTGCCCTCGCCCCCACCGCGCGCGCATTGAACGTGCAACTGCTGGTGCGCATCAACAGCCACGGCTCGCCGTGGTACGACGCGGATCTCGACGCCTGCGCCGCGCTCGACATTGACGGCATCGTGATTCCCAAAGCCGAGCATGTGGACGAAATCGTGCGCATCGCGTCTTTGAAGCCGGCCTGGGCGCTGCATCTGCTGATGGAAACCGCAGCCGGGTTCGCGAATCTGGCGGCGCTCGCGCGTGCGCCGCACGTCGAACGTCTGATGTTAGGCACGGTCGATCTCGCGCTCGACATCGGCGCGAATGAAATCGGCGAGCCGTTGCATTACTATCGCTCGCAGATCCTGCTGTTTACGCGCCTGGCGGGATTGCTGCCGGCCGTCGACGGCGTCTGCACGACGCTCGACGACCCCGCGGCGCTCGACGACGAAGTGCGGCGCGCGCGAGCCTTCGGTTTCGGCGCCAAGCTGTGCGTGCACCCCAAGCAGATCGCGCCGGTTACGGCAGGGCTCGGCCCGACGCCGCGCGAACTGCAGTGGGCGACGCGCGTATGCGAAGTCGCGGGGAGCGGTGCCGCGATCGCGGTGGACGGCAAGCTCGTCGATGCGCCGGTGCTCGCGCAAGCGCGCCGCATTCTCGCGGCGGCCGGCCATGCGTGAGCTGCCGACAGGTCTTGGCGCGTTGACCGCGCCGCGTTTGCGGCCATTCGCGTCCCTGCCAATGACTCTCTCGAAGCTCTTTTCCGGCAAACCGTCAAGCCGGAGCATCAACGATCTGCAGCACATTCGCGCGTTCGTCGCGGTCGCGCGCGAGGGCAGTCTGACCAAGGCGGCCAGGTTGCTCAATCTCACGCAGCCCGCTGTCAGCGTGCAACTGAAGAACCTGCAGGATCAACTGAAGCTGCGTTTGCTGACGCGCTCGCCGCGCGGTCTCACGCTGACCGCCGACGGTCTCAAGCTATTGCCCTACGCCGAACAGATTCTCGACGCGATCGGCAATTTCGACGTCGCCGCCGACAACCTCGTCAGCATTCTGTCGGGCACCGTCTCGATCGGCACGATCCTCAATCCGCAGACGATTCGGCTGGGCGCAGTGCTGCAATACATGGCGAACCACTATCCGGAAGTGCGAACGCGCCTGCGTCACTCAATGACGGGGCAGATACTCGAACAGCTTGCGAGCGGTGCGCTCGACGTTGGCTTCTTTCTCGGCACGCCAGCGGAAAGCGACGGCATCGAATTGCATGCCATTGCCTTGATGCCGATCACCTATTACGTGATCGCACCCAAAGGCTGGCAGGAACGTATCAACGGACGCGGCTGGGCGGAACTGGCCGAGTTGCCGTGGATCTGGACGCCGCCTACGTCGATGCATCACCGGCTGCTGACGCACGCATTCGAATCGGTCGGCGCGAAGCCGCGAGTCGCGGCCGAGGTCGATCTGGAAGCCTCGATGATCGAACTGGTGCGTGCGGGTGTGGGTTTGTCGCTGGCGCGCGAGACGGTCGCGATCGACGAAGCGCAGAAATACGGCGCCGCGATCTCGCGCGAAGTGCCGATCGAAATTCCGCTGTCGTTCATCAGCCTTGCGCGGCGCCGCGAAGAGCCGTTGATCGAAGCAATGTTTTTTGCCGCGCAAATGGCGTTTTCCTGAACGCCTTCCGCGGCATGCACGGTTCCGCGCCTTTGAAGCCAAAGGTGCTTGCGACGACAACAACATGGGAGACAGACAATGTCGGCTTATGGAGCAAACGTGGCACAGCGGCTCGATTCGCTCGAGACCGGACCGTTTCATTGGCGGCTGCTCGGCCTGATCGGCGGCGGCATGTTCTTCGACGCATTCGACAATTTCCTTGCCGGCAGCGTGCTCGGCGCGCTCGTGCAGCAGGGTCTGTCGGACATGCACATGAACGCGCTATTCATTTCGATGAGCTTTGCCGGTCTGACGCTTGGCGCATGGGGCGCGGGGGTGATCGGCGATCGCTTCGGGCGGCGTTTTTCGTATCAGTTCAATCTGCTGATCTTTGGCCTCACCTCGATCGCGGCCGCCTTCGCGCCGTCCATGACATGGCTGATCGTGCTGCGCTTCATCATGGGCATCGGCCTCGGCGCGGAGATCGTGGTCGGCTATAGCACGCTCAACGAGTTCATGCCCGCGCATGCGCGAGGTCGCTTTGCTTCGCTGCTGAACCTGATCACCAACTCGTCGGTACTGGTCTCGGCGGCGTGCGGCTTCCTGATCATTCCGCATTTCGGGTGGCGCTGGATGTTCGCGATTCCCGGTATCGGCGCCCTCGTGATCTGGTATCTGCGCAAGAAGATGCCGGAGTCGCCCCGCTGGCTTGCGGCGGTAGGACGCCATCAGGAAGCGCGCGAAGTGGTCGAGAAGATCGAAGCGCAAAGCGTGCGCCGCGACGCGCCGTTGCCGGTCGCGCCGCAGGAAGAAGAGCCCGGCCGTCTGCGCGATCTGTTCGCCGCGCGGCAGCTATCGCGCACGCTGGTCGGCATCTCGGTGATCTGTATTTCCTTTACGGCGATGTATGCGTTCGTCGCCTGGGTGCCGACCTTTCTCGTCAAGCAGGGCTTCGACATTACCCATTCCCTGCTGATCACGTCGGCCATGTTCGCGGGCGGGCCTGCCGGTTCGCTGATCAGTATGGCGATCGCCGACAGGATCGGCCGCAAATGGGGGCTTGTGATCTTCTCCGCGCTCGGCGCGGTGATCGGCATGGCGTATCCGTACGTCACGCATGCGGTGACGATCGCGCTGGTCGGCTTCGGCGTGACGACGTGCATCTATGTCACCTCCGCGCTCGGCGTGGCGTGTTACGTGACCGAGCTGTTCCCAACCCGGCTGCGGCTGCGCGGTGTCGGCCTCGCGAACGCGGCGGGACGCGCGGTCAACGTCGGCGTGCCGTACGTGGTGGCAGCCGTGTATGCACTCGCGGGACTGCTCGGCGTGGTGTCGTTCATCGCCGCGCTGTTCGCCTTGCTCGTCGTGATTCTCATCACGCTCGGCGTCGAAACCAAACAACGCACACTCGAGGAAGTGCAGGCACAGCCGGGCGCCGACTCGGGCATCGACGTAAAGAAACCCCTCAATATTGGAGGCATGTAAATGACAGGCGCTTCAGACACCTATGAACTCTTTGCGATCAAGTACGCGCGCCGCGACGGCTGGCGCAGCGACAACTTCATCGGCGGCGACGACGATCACAGTAGTGCGATGCCGCTCGACTACTACGTGTGGGTCGCGCGCAATAGCGAACGCGCGGTGCTGATCGACACGGGTTTCAACGCCGAAGTCGCGGCAAAACGCGGGCGCGGCGTGCTGCGCTGTCCGATCGATTCGTTAAGGCTCGTCGGTATCGATCCCGATTCTGTCAGCGACGCCGTGATCACGCATCTGCATTACGACCACGTCGGCAACTTCACGCTATTGCCTTCGGCGCGTTTTCATCTGCAGGAACCGGAGATGCATTTCGCGACCGGGCGCCATATGAAGGACGCGCATTTCGCCCATCACTATGAGCCCGAAGATGTTGCCGCGATGGTGAAGATGAACTTTGCGCAACGCGTGGTGATGCACAACGGCCCCGCCGAACTTGCGCCCGGCATCCAGTTGCAACCGGTCGGCGGACACACGCCCGGTTTGCAGATCGTGCGCGTGAAAACGGCGCGCGGCTGGGTCGTGGTCGCATCGGATGCGTCGCACTTCTACGACAACATCGAGAAACGCCGGCCCTTTTCGAATGCCTGCGACGTGTGCAAGATGCTCGACGCGTTCGACACCGTCTACCTGCTCGCCGATTCGAAGCAGCACGTGATTCCCGGCCACGATCCGCAAGTCCTGGAACGTTATCCGGCGCCGACCCGCGAACTCGAAGGGATCGTCGCGCGGCTCGACGTGGCGCCAGTCAGCCATGCCGAATGAACCCCGCCTGAAGAAACATCATTAGACCAGGAAGATAACTCGCTATGGAAGACGAATTGCGCATCATGGCCGTGGCCGGCAATCTCGGTTACGGCTTTCCCGAAGCATCGCTGCGTAACGGTATCGCGCGCAAACCGCATCTGGTGGGCGCGGACAACGGCTCGTCCGATCCGGGACCTTATTACCTCGGCAGCGGCAAGTCGCTGATCAAGCGCGAGCAGTTGCGCCGCGATCTGGGGCTCTCGCTGAAAGCCGCGCGCGATGCGGGCGTGCCCTACGTGATCGGCACGGCGGGCACCGCCGGCGCCCAGCCGCATCTGGAAGAATTCCTCGACGTGCTCGACGAAGTCACGCGCCGCGACGGCCTGCGCTACAAGCTCGCGACGATCCCCGCCGACATCGACAGGAACGTGATCAAGCAGGCCATTCGCGAAGGCCGCGTGAAGTCGATGGGCGTGCTGCCCGAACTCACCGAACAGGACGTCGACGACGCAACGCGCATCGTCGCGCAGATGGGCACCGATCCGTTCGTCAATGCGCTCGAATCGGGCGCGGATGTGATCATCGCGGGCCGCGCGTGCGATACCGCGATCTATGCGAGCCTCGCTGCATGGCGCGGCTTCGATATGGGGCTCGCGTTCCATATGGCAAAGCTCCTCGAATGCGGGGCGCAATGCGCGGTGCCGCTCGCCGCGAACGACTGCCTGCTCGGCACGCTAAGGCGCGATCATTTCGAACTGGAACCGATGAACCCCGAGCGCGGCGTGACGCCGGTTTCAGTGGCCGCGCATATGATGTACGAGCAGCCCGACCCCCATCACTTCTACGAACCCGAAGGGCTCGTGGACCTCGAACACACGCACATCGAAAAACTCGACGACCGGCGCGTGCGGGTGAGCGGCAGCAAGCTCGTCGAGATGCCGCCGAGCATCAAGCTCGAAGGCGTGAAGCTGCGCGGCTACCGCACCATCACGATAGCCGGCATGACCGATCCGCGTCTGCTCGCGGCGGTCGATCAGGTCGAAGCTCGCGTGCGCGACGACGTGGCACGCCTGACCGCGCACGACATGAAGCCCGGCGAGTACGAGCTCAATTTCATCTACTACGGCCGCAACGGCGTGCGCGTCGATCAGCGGGTGCCGCATCTCGCGCACGAGATCGGCATGGTGATCGAGGCAATCGCGCCGACCCAGGAGCTGGCGAACATGGCGCTCTCGCTCGCGCGCAGTTCGTTCCTGCACGGCTATTTCAAGGGCCGCAAGGCGACCGCCGGCAATCTCGCGTTTCCGTTCTCGCCGTCGGACCTGGTCGGCGGGCCGGTGTACGAGTTCACGATCTATCACGTGATGCAGGTTCCCGACGCAGCCGCGCTCTTTCCCGTAACCACGACCCAGATCGGGTGATGCAATGAACCTGTCCGACGTATTCGACCCCTCCCGCGGCGACACCCTCTACGACCTCGCCGAAGTGATGCGCAGCAAGAACGCGGGCCCGTTGTACCTGACGTTCGACATGATCTTTCCGGACGCCGCCGCGTACCGCCGTGTACTCGACAGCCGCGTGCTGACCCCGGAACTGGTGAGCGCGCTGTACCATGTCGAGCAGAGCGATGTCAGCATCGTTGCGTTCGACGCGGCCAACGCGATCAAGATCACGATTCCGCGCACCGGGCCCACGTCCGGCGCACCCGGCGACCGCGACGTGTACGGCGCGCAGCAGCACGAACCGCTGATCGGCATCCGCATTCCGCCGGCCGCGAGTTCGCGCTGATGTCCATCACCTTTTGCGGGCCCGTTACGACATGAAGCGTATCGTCTTTCTCGACCGCGGCACGATCTCGCCGCGCACGCGACTCCGCTCGCTCGCGTTCGAACACGAACTGGTCACCTTCGATTCGACCTCGCCCGCCGAGGTCGCCACGCGCATTGCCGACGCGGACATCGTCATCACCAACAAGGTGAAGATCGACGCGACCGCACTCGCCGACGCGCCGCGCGTGAAGCTGATCGCGGTCGCCGCGACCGGCACCGACGTTATCGATATCGCGACCTGCGACGCGCGCGGCATCGTCGTGTCGAATATCCGCAATTACGCGCTGCATACGGTGCCCGAGCATACCTTCGCGCTGATTTTCGCGTTGCGGCGCTCGCTGGTTGCGTATCGTGAATCGGTGCTGGCGGGACGTTGGGAGGAAGCGGGACAGTTCTGCTTCTTCGATCATCCGATCCGCGACCTGTCGGGCTCGACACTGGGCGTGATCGGCGACGGCGTGCTCGGCCGCGAGGTGGCACGCATCGGCACCGCGCTCGGCATGCGCGTGCTGATGTCGGCCTACAAGGGTGTCGACGGCATGGGACCGCTCTACACGCCGTTCGAGACAATGCTCGCCGAAAGTGACGTCATCACGCTGCACTGCCCGCTGACGCCGGCCACGCGCAATATGATCGATACGCCCGAGTTCGCGAAGATGGCGAAGCGCCCGCTTCTGATCAACACCGCGCGCGGCGGTCTCGTCAGCGAGAGCGCGCTGGGCGCCGCATTGCAAAGCGGACAGATTGCCGGCGCGGGCTTCGACGTCGTGACCGAAGAGCCCATGCCCGCGTCGCATCCGTGGCAGAAGCTGATCCGAATGCCCAATTTCCTGCTGACACCGCACGTCGCCTGGGCAAGCGATGAAGCAATCCAGGCACTCACCGATCAGTTGCTCGATAACGTGGATGCTTTTGTCGCGGGCAAGCCGCGCAATGTGGTGGGGCAAGCAGGCCGCGCCTGAATGTAGCGCGCGGGTCTTTATTCCGCGCTTTCCAGCATCCGCAGCGCGGCTTTCTCGGCATTGGCGACGTGCAGCCGCGCGATCTCCTGCGCGGCCTCGCCGTCGCGCGCTTTCAATGCCTTGTATAGCCGGTCGATTTCGCGCAGGCTGTCCGGCAGCCGCTCCGGATGCATTAGCGAGGTGGTGCGCAGCAGATTGATGCGCGAATAGAGACTGTTGAGGATTTCCCGCACCAGCGCGTTGCCGCAGTTCTCCAGCAGCAGATCGTAAAGCGCGGTCTTGGCCCGCAGAACGCCGGCCTGGTTTTGCGCAGCGGCTTCGACGCGTAGTTCCTTCGCCACTTCACCAAAGCGCGCAATGGCGTCGTCGTTTGCAAGGCGTGCGAATTCGTGGGCGGCGAAACCTTCGAGCAGCCCGCGCAGCGCGTATAGCTCGACGGCCTCCTCTTTCGACATCACCGCAACGATGGGGCCCTTGTGCGGCACGCTGCGCACCAGTTTCTCCGCCTCGAGCCTGCGCAGCGCCTCGCGCACGGATGTGCGGCTCACGCCTAGCGATTCGCACAGTTCGCGTTCAATCAGCCGCGCACCCGGCGCGAAACGTCCGCTCACGATTGCCTGGCGCAGCACGTTCTCTACGTGATGCCGCAGCGTCTCGGGTCTGACCAAGCCCATGTCCGTTGACATTATTGTATTCCCGTCCGACAAGATTCAGCCTCCATGATACGTGAGCGGCTTCGTCACCGGCAGCCTTTGATGCGCAAAGGCCAGAAAAACAGCAAGTCGGCGTGCGTTTCAGCGGCTGGCTGCCAGCGCGGCGAGCGGTGTGCGCGAAATCACCGAGAGCGTCGCATCGAATTTCATGACCAACGGTTCCGCATGCGCGACCTCGACCGAAGCGATCGCGTCGTCGCCGATGTTGTCGAGTTGCTTGAAAAGCGCGCGCAACGAGTTGCCATGTCCCACCATCAGCACCGACTGCCCACGCGTCAGGGCGGGTGCCACGCATTCGTCCCACAGCGGCAGCACGCGCCGCAACGTGTCGCGCAGGCTTTCGGTGCGGGGCAGCGCGGCGGCCTCGGGCATCGCGTCGTCGTGCAAGGCGCGCACCAGTGCCGCGTGCAGGTCCGTATCGAGCGCCGGCGGCGCCAGGTCGAAACCGCGCCGCCATTGCCGCACCCGCTCCGCGCCATAGGCGAGCGCGGCCTCATCTTTTTCCATGCCTGTCAGCATGCCGTAGTGGCGATCGTTCAGCCGCCACGAGCGCACGGTTCTGGGCGGCGGCTGATCGAGGGTTCGCAGCACGTGCGCGAGTGTATCGGTGGCGCGCAGCAACGCCGAGGTCACCGCCAGATCGAAGCGAAAGCCCGCCTCGCGCAGCCGTTCGCCGACGCGCTGCGCATCGGCCACGCCCTGCACGGACAGACCGACGTCGCTCCAGCCGGTAAAGCGGTTGGCGCGATTCCATATCGACTGGCCATGACGCAGTACGACCAGAGTGCCCGTTTGAAGAGTCATCTCGATGCCCGGCTTCAGTTGTAGCCGAGAATCGCGACGGCCAACACGTGCGCATGCTCGCTGCTGTTCGACGCGAGCACCGAAAGCGGCGGCTTCTGCATTGCCCGCCATGCCGACCAGTCCGGCCCGGACTTCGCGTTGGCCGGCAAAGACGACACACGCGGCACACCTCGCTCGCGCGGCGCCGGCCCCACGGAAAAAACGGGCTCACGCACGTCACGCATGTCACGCACGGCCGGATTACGCATGCGGCTCTCCCGTTGCAGCGCCACTGCGTTTCAACGCGGCTTCGAGCAGCGGCGCGCCTAGCTCCGCTCCGTGGATCCCCGTCACGCTGACGATCTCCAGCAACTCCATCAGTTCTTCGGCGGTCGCGCCGTAGCGCAGCGCGTTGCGGATGTGCAGCTTAAGGCCCGGCACATAGAGGTGCGTGGCCGAGGCGTCGAACGCGCAGTACATGAATTCCTTGATTTTCGGGCTCAGCACGCCGGTGCGCCACGGCACCGACGAAAACTCGACATACGCTTCGAACAGGTCGGGGTCGAGTTCGAGCAGACCTTCCCATGTGGGATGCCAGTAGCCGCGATTCGTCTCGAACTCGGCTTTCAGCTTCTGCCTGCGTTCGTCGAGCGGCGGCGCGCCCTTGCGCAAGCCCTCTTCCTCCAGCACTTCGAGCAGTACCGGCACGCCGACGTTGCTGGTGTGAATACCAATCGTGCTGATCAACTCCAGCACTTCGATCAGCTCTTCGCGCGTCGCGCCGAAAGACAGCGCCCGTTCGATATGACGCGCAACACCCGGCGCATAGAGCTGCGTCGCGCAGGCATCGGCGGCGAGCGCGATGAACGCGCGCGTCTTGTCGTCGAGATGATTCCTGCGCTGCGGCACGCCCGCGAATTTCAGGTATGCGTCGACGAAACGCGGATCGAGGCGCACGAGGCTGTCCCACTCGGGACTTGCCTTGCCGTGCAGCCTGACGAGTTCGTCACGCAGACGGGACGAATCGGGCTGCGGTGTGGTCTGGGTCATGATCTGAATTCCCTCATTGCAATACAGCGCGTGATTCATCGGCGCGTGCGAGGCGTTTGCTGCGAACGCCCCGCACGCGCGGTCACTGCTTCGCGCTAGCGCGCGGCGGTTGCCGGATAATCCTGCTCCGCAACCTCTTCCTGCCACGTGCCCTTACCGATCGACGTCGCAATGTGGACCATGTAGCTGCCTTCGCTCGCACCGTGCCAGTGCCGCTCGTTCGGGCCGATGAATACGATATCGCCCTGGCGGATCGGCTGCGGCTCTTCGCCGTCCAGACAGATCCAGCCCTGCCCGGCCGTGACCTGCAAGACCTGGCCGTACTCGTGCGTGTGCCAGTAGGTGCGTCCGCCCGGTGCGAAGAACACCGTGTTGATGGTGACGCCATTGGTAGCCGGCATCACCGGATCGGCCCAGACGGTGCCGGTAAACGTGTCGCTACGGCGCTCGGACACCGCGCCTGCTGCTCTGCCGTGAAAGACCTTCATGCGTTTTTCTCCTTGTTTGCGCTATCGAACAGCCGCACGCCGCCCGACACGTCGCCGATCGCATCGACGACACGGTTGCTGATCACATCGCCATAACCCAGTGCGGTGCCGAGGCCGAAGCTCGCCAGCGGGCCGGCCGAATTCAGCGAGATCACGCCGAGTTCGCGAATGCGGTCGACGTACAGCACGACGTCCTTGGTCATCAGCTTGCCGGTCAGGCCGCCTTCCAGATAGTCGCCGTCGACGATCTTCGGGAACCGGTTGAGCGTGGCGAAGTTGACGCCGCTGCTGCTGTTCAGCACGTCGAGCAGCAGATGCAGGTCGAGCCCCGCCTTCTTGCCCGCCACCATCACTTCGGCGCTGGCGGCAAGGCTCACGGCGTTCAGAAAATTGTTGAGCAGCTTGGTGGTGTGGCCCGCGCCGCTCTCTCCCATGTATGCGACCTTCGAGCTGATCGGCGCGAACGCCCATTGCAGCGCGGCGACCGCATCGGCGGCACCGCCCACCATCAGCGTCAGCGAGCCCTTCTCCGCGGCCGCGGCGCCACCCGAAATACCCGCATCGACATAACGCACGCCGCGCTCGGCGAAGCGTTTCGCGAGGCGGATCGTCGAACTGGCGGCCGCCGTGCTCAGATCGACCACGATCTGTCCTTCGCGGCAGTGCGCGAGCACGCCGTCCTCGCCTTCCACCACCGCTTCGACCACCTTGCTGTCCGGCAGCGACATCATCACGACGTCCGCGAACGCGAGCACTTCGCCCACCGTGCCCGCCGCCTTCGCGCCCGCCGCGTCGACACGTTCGCGCGCGGTGTCGTAGCCGAGCACCGCGATGCCCGCGTCGACGAGGCGCCGCGTCATGCGTCCGCCCATGTTGCCGAGACCGATAAAGCCGACCCGTTCCTTGTTCATGAATTCCACTCCTCCTTCAAATCAGAAATCGACATCCTTCGTTTCCGGGCCCATCAGCGCGCCGATCATGCCGATCAGGCCGCCCACGCACAGCAGCACGACCGAGGTCAGCCGCAGCGGCATGAACGCGCCGAGCCAGTTCATATAGAACGCGTAGAACGAAGGGATAATCACCGACAGACTGAAGCCGACGCCGAAGCCGGTTGCGCGCACATCCGTCACGAAGCGCTCGTTGATGTACGTAACGATCACGCCCCACGGCGACGTGACGAGCACCGCGAGCACACACACCAGCGCCATGATGGCCGGCAGCGACAGTCCGTCGACGTTCGCCAGCACGTACAGCAGCGCCGCGCCAACCGTGGCGATCAGCGGGCCGACGATCACGAAGAAACGGCGCCGGCCAATGCGCTGCGCGATCAGTCCCGAGCCGATGTAGCTGAAAAACAGCACGAAGTACGTGAGCATGAGCGTCGCGGTCATCTGGAAGCCGCTCAGATGCAGCGTCTTCACCAGCAGGCCGGTCGGCAGATAGATCGTGATGATGTTTTGCGTGAGCCAGAAGCCCGTCATCATCAGAAGCACCTGCAGCAGGTTGCGCCCGCTCTTGCCGCGCAGCAGGTCGGAGAGCGGCAGCTTTTCGGCGACGGCCGCCTTGTCGGCGGTTTCGCTCTTCCAGATCTCCGATTCGGCGACCTTGCGCACGTAGTACAGGGTCAGCAGGCCGGCGAGCGCCGCGCCGAGCACGAACGGAATGCGCCAGCCCCATTGCGCGTACGGCGAATGCATGCCGTTCAGCGGAAAGAGCACGAACATGAGCATCGCGACGAGGTTGATCGTCACGTATGCGGCCGGAAAGCCGGAAATGATGAAGCCGCCGACAAACCCGCGCTGCTCTTTCTTCGAGTACTCGATCGCGAGCGGCATCGCACCTGTGTAGCCGCCGCCCAGAAAAATCCCGTCGACGAAGCGCAGCAGCACCAGCAGCCAATACGACACGATGCCGATGCTTTCATAGCCGGGCAGCAGCGCGATCAGCAGCGTCACCACGCCGAAGCCCGATACCGACCAGATCGACGCCATGCGCCGGCCAATGCGGTCCGCAATCATGCCGAACAGCAACGAGCCGACCGGACGGCCCAGCAGCGTCGTGATGAATACCAGCGACGCAAGAATCGTTTCCATGCCGGTAGACAGATGCGGCGGCTGGAAATATCCAAGTACCGGCGAGAGCACCACCACCGGCAGATAGATGTCGAACATGTCGATGAACTCGGAGAAGAACGCGCCCTTGATCGCGTTGCGCCTCTTCGTTTCGATCGACTGCTCGCCCTCCGACATTACAACGTCATTCCCAGTCAACGCTTTCATCTCTGTCTCCATTCGTTATTCGCACCGTGTGGCGGTGCGATTCTCCTTGCGCTTCCCCGTGTGCTGTCAGCCCCTGGCCGTCCGGGTGTTTTGCCGCGTCAGGCGGCCGCTGTTTCCGCTTCGTATGCCTTGATCGCCTCGCTCGCAACGCGGAAAGCCGCGAGCGCGAGCGGCGCGCCGCAATACACGGCGGCCTGCATCAGCACCGCGCGGATTTCTTCCCTGGTCACGCCGTTGCGCAACGCGCCCTTCACGTGCACCGACAATTCGTGGTGCTGGCTCATCGCCGTGAGCATGCCGAGGTTCAGCATGCTGCGCGTCTTGAACGGCAACGTCGGGTCGCCCCAGATGTCGCCCCAGCAACTTTCGGTGACGAACTTCTGCATCGGCCGGTTGAAGTCGTCGGCATTGGCCCACGACTTTTCGACGTGAGCCGCACCCAGTACTTCCTTGCGATTTTCAAAACCCTTGTTGAAGCGGTCGTTGGTATCCATCGTATTTCCTCTGTAGTTCAAACGGATTCGTATTGCCTGCCCGGATGATTGTCCGACAAGCCAGGTGAACAAATTTTTTTCGACGTAGCGCGCGAACCCCCGTGCGCTACGTCGTGCGTCAATCCACGCCGTAGCCGACCAGCGCCTTGGTTTCCAGATACTCGCGCAGGCCCGCTTCGCCCCATTCGCGGCCATTGCCCGAACGCTTGTAGCCGCCGAACGGCGCGCCGAAATCGGCAGGCGGGTAGTTCAGATGCACGCCGCCCGCACGCAACGCGCGGCCGACCTTGCGAGCCCGTGCGAGGTCTGCGGATTGCACGTAGGCCGCGAGGCCGTAGTCGGTGCCGTTGGCAATGTCGATCGCCTGCTCTTCCGAGTCGTACGGAATCATCGACAGCACCGGTCCGAAAATTTCTTCGCGGGCGATCGTCATTTGCGGCGTGACATCGGCGAATACGGTGGGGCGTGCGTAATAGCCCGTGTCGATGCCGTCCGGCCGCCCCGTGCCGCCCGTGACGAGACGCGCGCCTTCGTCGATGCCGATCTGGATCAACGCCTGCACCCGCTTGAACTGGTTCGCGTTGACGAGCGGGCCGAGTTGCGTGGCCGGGTCGTCGGTCGGTCCGAGCCGATATGCTTGCGCGGCACGCTTCGCGATCTGCGCGGCGTCGTTCATCAGATGACGCGGCACCAGCATGCGGGTCGGAATCGAGCACGACTGACCCGAGTTCGTGAAGCAGGCGGCAACGCCGCGCGTCACCGCCTGATCCAGATCGACGTCGTCGAGCAGGATGTTGGCCGACTTGCCGCCCAGTTCCTGAGCGACGCGTTTGACCGTTTCCGCAGCGGACTGCGCGACCAGCACGCCGGCGCGGGTCGAACCGGTGAACGACACCATGTCGATATCCGGATGGCTCGCGATTGCCGAACCGACGCCCGGCCCGTCGCCGTTGACGAGATTGAACACGCCCGCCGGCACGCCGGCTTCATCGAGCACGTCGGCAAACAGCAGCGCGCTCAGCGGCGAATACTCGCTCGGCTTGAGCACCATCGTGCAACCGGCCGCGAGTGCCGGCGCGATCTTGACGACGATCTGGTTGACCGGCCAGTTCCACGGCGTGATCAGACCGCACACGCCGATCGGTTCGAGCACGATGCGCGTACTGCCGCGCTGTTCCTCGAATTCGAAGCGTTCGAGCACGTCGATCAACGCATTCAGATGCGCGGGACCGCGTGCCGCCTGACCGTTGCGCGCGAACGTGATCGGTGCGCCCATCTCGCGGCGCATCAACTCGGCGAATTCGTCATAGCGTCGCTCGTAGATACTGAGAACGCGCTTGAGCAACGCGACGCGTTCGGCCACGCTCGTCGCCGACCAAGTCGCAAACGCGCGGCGCGCGGCGGCGACGGCGCGATCGACATCTTCCGCGTTGCCCAACGCGAGCTTTTCAAAGGGCGTTTCCGTCGACGGATCGACGATATCGAACCAGACGGCGGACGCGGGTTCGACCCAACGTCCGTCGATATAGAACTGGGCTGCGTGAGACATGACAGGCTCCGGAATCAATGAATCGGAATGCAGGTTCAGGATGCGGCTCCGGGCAGGAGCCGGTATAGCTCGGTGTGATCGGTGGCGGGCGTGGAGCGCTGCGCCGCTTCGTCCCATACCTCGACACAGGTGGCGCCGAACGTCATGGGATGCCCCACGGCCTGGGCGAGCGCTCGGGCGATCTTCAGATCCTTGTTCATCAACTGCAGCGCGAAGCCGGAAGCGAAAGTGCCGCTCAGCATGAACTGCTTAGCCTTGTTTTCCGACGTATTGCTGCGGCCCGTGGACGCATTGAGCACGTCCGTCATCACCTGCGGGTCGATACCGAAGCGGCTTGCGATCTGCAGCGCCTCGACCGTGGCCGCCACGCTCGCCGCCGACACGTAGTTATTGAGCGCCTTCGCCGCATGCCCGGCGCCCGCTGTGCCGATATGCAGCACGTTCGTGCCCATCGCGTCGAGCAGCGGCTTGCAGCGCGCGAGCACGTCCGCATGGCCGCCGACCAGAATCGCCAGCGTGCCTTCCTTCGCGCGCTTGACGCCGCCCGACACGGGCGCATCCAGATACGCGAGCCCCTGTGCTTCGAGCGTCTTGCCGAGCTCGCGCGAACGCTCCGGTTCCGACGAACTCATGTCGATAACCACGGCGCCTTTCGCGAGCCGCGCGGCCCAGCCCTTGTTGTTCCCGTCGCCGAGCACCACGGCCTCGACGATCGCCGAGTTGGGCAGCATGGTGATCAGCGCATCGAGCGAGGCCGCGTTGTCCGCGTTCAGGCGGTGCGAGCCGCTCTGTTCTGCCAGCGCGTCGGCGCGTGCGGCGTCGGCATCGTCGATGAACAGTTCGAAGCCTGCCTTGCGAAGGCATTGCACCATCGGCGCGCCCATCATGCCGAGGCCGATGAAACCGACCCGTTTGGCTTGTGTCATGAGAAAGCTCTCCTAGCGCAGCGCCGAGAAGGCGGTCGGCGCGAGGAAGTGGTTCTCGATGCGCTCGACGATCGGCTTGTCGGCTTCCGTCGCCGCACGTTTGGCCATCCACTCGGGGTCGGCCTGGAACGCGTTCCACTTCTGCTCGCGCTCCGCGAGGCTTTCCCACTTCAGCATATAGGTCAGCGCGTGATTGCTCGGACCGATCAGCGTGGTCCAGAAACCGATCTGTTCGATACCGTACTTTTCGAAAAAGCCGAGCGTGGTCGACGTGAAGCGATCGAGCAACGCCGGCAGGCGCGTCGGCGCACAGTGGTAGATACGCATTTCAACGATCATGTACATCTCCTTGTGGGATGATCAGATGGCCAAAGCCAATGAGTTTTGCTCGCGGCCGATTCAGTCCGCCAGTCCCTCGCCGGACGACCAGCGTTCGACGTACTTGACCAGTTCGGTCATGTCGCGTTTCGAACCGTCCTGCATGGCCGCGTAATTCCATACCTGACGGGCGACGCTGCCCACCCACATCGGCACGCCGAGCGCCTGGCATTCGTCGACCGCGAGGCCGATGTCCTTGCACACACTGCCGACCGGAAAGCCGAAATCGAAGCTGCCTGGCAGGACATGCTTCGGGAACTTGTCCATCGTCGCGCCGTTCTTGCCGCTGCCCGAATTGATCACCGACATCATCACTTCCGGATCGAGGCCGCCGCGCACGCCGGCAACAAACGCTTCCGACGTGATCGCAAACGCGGTGGACGACAGCATGTTGTTCAGCAGCTTGAGCAACTGCCCCTGGCCCGGCTGGTCGCCGACCACGAACACCTTGCCGAGCACTTCGAACAGCCCGCGCACCTGGTCGAGTACAGCCGGCTTGCCGGCCAGCATGATCGCGAGCGTGCCCTTCTTCGCTCCGGCAGCGCCGCCGCTCACCGGTGCATCGACGGTATCGATACCCTTCACCAGCAGGCCGTCGGCGACTTCCTTTTCCATGCGCGATCCGACCGTGGACAGATCGACGAGAATCTTCACCGCGCTGCCGTCGATCAATCCGCCTTCGCCGAGCGCGACCTGCCTGAAGATTGCCGGCGTGGGCAGACTCGTGAATACGATGCGCGCGGTGTCGGCCACATCTTTCACCGATTTCGCCGCGCGCGCGCCGATCGCCGCCAATTCCGCGACCGCCTGCTCATCGCGATCGAACACGACGAGCGTATGGCCCGCCTCGATGAGACGGCGCGCCATAGGCCGCCCCATCACGCCTACTCCGACAAAACCGATCGTGTTGCTGCCTTGATCACTGCTCGACATGACTGTCCTCATCTGTTGGGAAGCTGTTTTCGTTGCGCGGTTCAGGCCGCGCGCGCGAGCCGCATGAGCGACGCGGCATCCGTTTCGCTGTCGAAACGCCACAGCGCATCGATCAGCGGTTGCGGCGCTACGCCCGAGCCGCCGTAAGCGGCCAGGTCGCGCAGTTTCGCCGCGAGTTCGACATCGGCGAGCGGCGCCGCGAGACTGCCGCGCGCCGCATGAATGCGCCGCGACACGGTTTCGCCCGAGCGCAGCACGACGGCCACCTGGGCGGACTCCACCGGCCACGATGCATCGTCGATAAAACGCAGACGCGCGCCGAACGCACGCAGCGACGGATTGGCGACCGCGCTGTCGCTGAACTCGGCAAGGCCCGCTTTGCCCGTGGCCAGCGCGACCGCTACTGCATGTTGCGCGCTAACCTGCGATTCGCGGCCGGTGCGCACGTGCGGCCGGTCGGTGCGCTCGCGCAGCAACGGGTGTCCGGTCAGCTCGACGCGCTCGACGTCGCCCACGGTCCAGTTCGCATCGCGGCGCAGATCGAGGCACGCTTCGATCACCGGGTTCAGCACCACGCCGCACGGGTACGGTTTATAGGTGTTCGACAGCAGCGCCCATTCGTGGCCGAGTTCACGCGTCAACGCCTCGACATCCGGCTTCGTTGCCGCGACGCGCAGAAAACCGCGCGTGCCTTCGAGCGGCGCATCGGGGCCGGAGAAATCGTCGGCGGCGAGCAGCGCGGACAGCAAGCCGTTGCGCGCCGCGTTGCCGACGCTGATGCTCTTCGACATCGTGCCGAGCGTCTCCACCAGACCGCCCGCCTGTGCCGACGCATTGCCGAGTGCCCAAGCGATCTGTTGCGCGCTCAGGCCTTGCGCTTTGGCGATCGCCGCAGCCGCGCCGAACACGCCGCAGGTCGACGTGATATGCCAGCCGCGCCGATAGTGCTCGGGCGAAACCGCATTGCCGATCCGGCATTCCACTTCCACGCCGACAACGAATGCGAGCAGCAGCGCTTCGCCAGTCAGCGGGCGGGCGTCAGGCGCAAAGTCCGCAAGCGACTCGGCGAAGGCGAACAGGGCGGCGGCGACTGGTGCAGTCGGATGGATGATCGTCGGAATATGCGTGTCGTCGAAGTCGAACACGTTCGCGCTCATGGCGTTGAGCGCTGCGGCGTTCAGCATGTCGAAGCGCTCGCGCCGCCCGATCACGCTCGAACCCTCGCCCGCGCTAAAGCGCTGATAGGTGCGCACGGCTTTGCCGAGCGTCGGGTCGGAGCAGCCGGCCAGCGCAACCGCCAGATAGTTGACGAGCGAGCGCCTGGCTTCGTGGCGCACGGCGGCCGGCACGTCTTGCCACGTCGTGTCCGCTACCCATTGCGCGACGCGCTGCGTCACGTGACCGGCGTCGCCGTTCGTGCTGGCCTGGCTTGAACTGCTGTCTGACTGTGCTGCCATGTGCAAGGTTGTCCTCTACCGGATGTCTCTCTTGATTCGCTGCGACGCCTCGTGCGGACTCGCCGCACGCGAGGACGCGCTTACGGTTCGGTGGCCGAAGCCGCGCGGGCGTTGACCGGCTGGCCGGACGCGTCGGTCGTGTCGCTGACTTCGGCGGCGATCGATTCGAGCGAACGCTTCCTGGTCTCGGTGCCGAGCACACCCACAATCAATGCCTGCACGAGCAACGTGCCGACGATCAACGTCAGGACGCCGGCAATGCCGAAGCCCGTGAAAGCCCACGCCACAACGTACGGCACGGCGATGCTGACCGCGCGGCCGGCGGTATTCGACACGCCCGAGCCGCGCAGACGCAGTTCGGTCGGGAACAGTTCCGGCACATAGGTCGCGACGCTGAACGACGACAGCACGTAAATACAGCAGGTAATCGCGAAACCGAGCGCGGTAATCATCACTTCCGACTGCGCGAACGGATAGGCCGCGCCGAACGCCGCGCAGATCAGCGAAAACAATACGATGCCCCATTTGCGGCCGACACGCTCGGCGAGCGCAAACGCGATCAAGGAGCCGACCGGACCGCCGGCGAACATCACGCTCGTCAGGCCGAGCGAATTCGACACGCTGTGGCCCTGCTTGACGAGGAAGGTCGGAATCCAGCTGACGAACGCGTAGTTGACGATAAAGAGCGCGACCAGCACGGTGATGCCGGTAATGGTGCGCGTCAGCAGACGGCGCGTGAACAGATCACCGAGACGGCCGTTACCCGGCGCGGCGCGACGCGGCTGCTGGGCGGCCGCCGCGATCGCTGTGGCGGAGTCGACGCCGCAGGCCTTTTCGATGGTGGACACCACCTGGTCCGCTTCATCGGCGCGATTGCGCGAAGCCAGCCAGCGCGGCGACTCCGGCATCGATTTACGCAGGAACCACACGAAGAGCGCGCCGCAACCGGCGATCGCGAACATCCAGCGCCAGCCGTAGTGCGGCACGATCAGCCAGCCGAGAAAGGTCGACAGGAACAACGAAGTATTGATGATCAGATTGAGGATCGTACCGAAGCGGCCGCGCCACGCGGCCGGAATGAATTCGCTCAATGTGCCGTAGCCGACCACGATTTCCGCGCCCATGCCGATTCCCATCACGAGGCGGAAGAAGATCAGCCAGTACATGGAAGGCGCGAGCGCCGCGGCGATCGACGCGAAGCCGTAGATGCCGAGGTTGAACTGGTAGCAGAAGCGCCGCCCGAAGCGATCGCCGAGCACGCCTGAGAGCCAGGCGCCCGACATCATGCCGACGAACGTGACCGACACGAACATCGCATTGAGCTTCAGCGTGGATTCGCCGCTGTGGATCATCGCGGCAAGCACGGTGCCGGCGATATAGATATCGAATGAGTCGAAGTACATGCCCGCGGCAATCAACCCGAGCAACCGCCAGTGATAACCGGACAGCGGCAGGCTGTCCAGCCGGTATCCAATCGTTGCTTCGTTCTGCATGGATGCTGTCTCCGTGAATGTCTTTGTTCTGGTTCCGTAGCTTCCAACACCGCTGGCCTTGCACCGCCGCTTTCATCGCCGGATGTGAGCGGTAACATTAAGGTGGATTATATTCCTGTCATACAATCGGTCAAGACGATATTGGCTGTTCCGTGGCTTCTTTTTGTGTTGCAGTGCATGACAATCAGGCGTGTGTTCGCACCGCTAATCCGGCTTTGTCTTTGATCGGCCCGGCTGCGGCGTAGAGGCTGCCAGCGCTATTTTTACGTCGGCGTGGCCAGTTCGCGCATCCTCGTCGAGCGGGCAATTCTGGATAGCGCTAACACATGAATAGGCAAGTTATGTCGCCAGCCAGCCGCCATCGACTGGCAGCATCGCGCCCGTCATCTCCGCTGCCGCGTCGCTGCACATGAACACCACCAGATCCGCGACATGCGACGCCTGCACGAAATGGCCGGTCGGCTGTTTGCCGGTCAGAAAGCGCTCGATTGCCGATTCGCGGTCGAGTCTCTCCTCTTCCATCAGCGCCTGGATGCGGTTTTCGCTGGTCGGCGTATGCACGGCGCCCGGACAGACCGCATTGCAGGTAATTCCCTGCCCCATTGTTTCGGCAGCCACCGCGCGCGTCAGACCGAGCAGCGCGGATTTGGTGGTCACGTAATCGACACGATTGACCGTGCCGCGCATGCCGTACACCGAGGTCATATTGAAGATGCGCCCCCAGCCGCGCTCGCGCATGCCCGGCAGCGCCAGGCGGATGGTGTGAAACGCCGCACTCAGGTTCACCGAAAGCGCCTGCTCCCATTTGTCGACGGGAAACGCTTCGATCGGCGCGAAATGGCGCACCACCGCGTTGTTGATCAGCACGTCGATCGCGCCGACACGCTCGATTGTCTCGAACATCATCCGCTCGACGGCTCGCGCATCGCCGAGATCCACCTGCAGATAATCCGCGCGATAACCGTGTTTCTGCTCGAAGGCAGCGCGCGCTGGCTCGACCTGCTCGGGCGTCTCGACGCCGTGCAGCACGACCCGGCAGCCGGCGCCCGCAAGTGCGTCGGCCATCGCCAGACCCAGCCCATGCGACGAGCCTGTTACGAGTGCAATTCTCCCCTTCATTCCGCGATTTTCCCTGTCGAAAGCATGCCCGTTGCCAGACCGCAGGCGAAACACAAATGTTCGCCGCTCCTGAATGATAGCGCTAACTTAACCGAAAAGACGCAGCGCTGCAACCTAGGGAATTGCCCGGGAGCAGACAAAAGAGAGTACGACGGAACTGGGCGCGGCAGCGCCGGACGGGCATGACAGCGCGGCGCGGCAAGCCTTTCGAACGGCACAAAAAGAAAGGGGCGCATTATGCGCCCCTTGTTCACCGTCGACGAAACCGCTGCTTCAGGTACTTTCGCGCTGGATAATTTCGAAACCGAGATCGAGCCTGGCCGGCACGACAGGTTCATTGCGCATTCTTTGCAGCAGCGCTTCGGCGCTGCGCCGGCCGATCTCCAGGCGAGGCAGGTTCAGACAGGTCAGGCGCGGCACCGTGTGGCGCAAGATGTCGAGATCGTCGAAACCGGCAATCGCGATGCGCTCCGGCACTTTCCAGTTGCGCCGCTGCGCTTCGAACAGCGCGCCGACCGCGAGCACGTCGCCGGCGAAGAAGATCGCGTCTACTTCGGGCACACGCTGCATCATGTCCACCATCGCATGTGCGCCGGAGGTCAGACCGCCCTCCACTTCGCGCACGAGGCCGGGGTTGCGCTCACGGCCGAGCGCGTCGAGCGCCGCATAGTAGCCCTTCAGGCGCTCGCGGGCGCGCATGTTGTTCTTGGTGGTGAGGCAGACGAACCCGATCGACTTGTAGCCGCGCCCAGCCAGATACAGCGTCATTTCCTTGGCCGCGTTGAAATTCGAGTAGCTGACGGCCATGTCGAGCGGCGTACGCGCGAGGTCGCCCGTTTCGACGATGGGAATGCCCGCGGCGCGGATCAACTGGACGGCGCGCGGCGTATGCACGGTGTCGTGCAGCACGAGCCCGCACACGCGTTGGGCGATGAACGCATCGATCAGCGCCTCTTCTTCTTCGAGCGAGTAGCCGCTGTCGGCCAGCAACAACTGCATGCCCGCAGAGCGCAACACGTCGGCACAACCCTTGATGCTATGCGAGTACAACGAGTTCTGGATGCTCGGAACAATCTGGCCGACCACATTCGAGCGCGCCGACGCGAGATTCGATGCAATGTGATTCGGAACATAGCCTATGCGGCGCACCGTATCGAGCACCAGCTTGCGGGTTTCCTTGGAGAGCCGTTCAGGTTCGTTGAGCGCGCGCGACACCGTCATCAGGGACACGTTCGCCGCCTTCGCAACGTCGATCATGCGCACCGCCTGCCCGCCCGGGCGTGTCTTGGCCGCGGTCGTGCCCGCGCCCTTGCCCGTTTTTCGCGCGGCTTTCGACGCGGTTTTCACTTCGCCGCCCGGACCGCCTGCCAACCTGATCTTCCCGTCCTCGACGGCCGTCACACGCTTTTTCACTCGCCCATCCGGCTCTTTGATTTGATAGCCGATTGTAGCGTATGCCAGGCGCCGTTCCGCGCGGGTTTGCGGCGACTGATGAAGCCGGGCACCGCTCCAAGCGTGCCCGCAACGACACAACACAAGCTGCCGGCTGCTTGCTATGATAGCGCTCTCATACATTGGGAAACAGGAGACAGCTGCCATGACAGCCGCACCCGAAAACTACAAGATTTACGCCATCAAGTACGCGCATCACGACCGTCCCGCTCGCGACAACTTCCTTGGCGGCGATCCGCACGATGTGAACATGCCTCTCGACTATTTCGTGTGGGCGGTGGTCGGCGAAAGCCGCACCTTCCTCGTCGACACGGGTTTCGACGTCGAAGGCGGTACGAAACGCCGCCGCACCATCACGCACTCCGTCGAACAGGGGCTCGGCGCGATCGGCATTCGCCCCGACACGGTCGAAGACGTGATCATCACGCACATGCACTACGACCACGCCGGCAACCGTTCGCTCTTCCCGAAAGCGCGCTACCACGTGCAGGACCGCGAAATGGCGTATTGCACGGGCCGCTGCATGTGTCATGGCGCACTGAACCACCCGTTCGATCCGGAAGACGTCAAATCCATGGTCGGCCGAGTTTTCGACGGCCGGGTGGCGTTTCACGACGGCGCATCGAACCTCACCGCGGGACTGAGCGTGCACCGCGTCGGCGGCCATACGGACGGTCTGCAGGTGGTGCGTGTGCATACGGAGCGTGGCTGGGTCGTGCTCGCTTCCGATGCATCGCACCTCTACGCGAACATGGAGCAGAACCGCCCGTTCCCCGCCGTGTACAACGTGGGCGACATGATCGAAGGCTATCGTCGCGCGCACGAACTGGCGGACTCCGCACAACACGTCGTGCCCGGCCATGACCCGGCCGTGCTGACGCGTTATCCGGCCGAGAGCAAGGAAACCGAAGGCTGGATCGTGCGGCTTGACGCGGCGGCGCGCTGAGAGGGTGCACCAACCTCGATATCCGCACCGTCATGCAGCGTTTCCGGCACCGTCCTGGTGAGTTTTAAGCGAAGACTAAAGAAGTTCGCCAACTGGTCGATACCATGATTAGGGGGTTTTCCCGCTTCCGGACCTGACCCAGGGTCCGGCGTTCCCCGCATGGAGAAACGCAGTGAAACGTCTGGCTTATGGCGCCCGCGGTGAAAGCTTTGCGCTCAAGCGGCAACGCCCATGAAACGCAACCTGTTCTTCCGGTTTCTCGGGCGCCTTCGCGTCGGCCGCAAGCTGCTGCTGATCTATCTGCTCGACCTGAGCGCAGTGCTGTACATCAGCGGCATCCTGATCCACGAGAAATACATTGCGATCGACTTCTCCGACAAGGAGCTGGTCGGCAATGCCTACGTCGCGGCCGTGCATGACGCGCTTGTCGACTTTGCGCTCGCGGGGGCCGGAAAGCCGCAGACGCCGCCCCAATTGCAACGCACGGCGAGCTGGCTCGCCGACGCGGAGCGCCGCTATGGCGCGAACATGCAGAGCGCCGAAATCAATGCGCGCGTGCTCGCGGCCCTCACGGCCAGCGCGGCGCCCCATGCGAGCGCCGCGACGGTGGACGGCGGGCTCGAAGCGACACGCGAACTGGTGACGCGGGTCGGCAACCAGTCGAACCTGATTCTGGACCCCGACCTCGACAGCTACTACTCGATGTCGCTGTCGATCCTGCGCTATCCGGAGCTGCTCAGCGACGTCAACCGGATCGGCCGCCATCTGCACGATGCCGGCGCGAGTCTTCGCACTGCACGGATGAGCCACGACGAGATGCGGACCCGCTACCTCGTGCTCGAAGGCCAACTCGACGCGGTGTTGCAGGGTCTGCGTTCCGACTATGCGGAGGCAGCAGCCACGAACGCCACGCTGACCAGAACCATCGGTCCGCCGATCACGCACATGCTCGCCGCGATCGACGCGTATCGCCGCGTGGCCGGTGCGGCAGTCGACGCCGGCTCGGATGCCGCCACGCTCACGGCGCTCGATACCGCGCAGCAGGGCGTGGTAATGAGCGTGAGCGACGCGTGGAGCACGACCGGCAATCAGCTCGAAAGACTGCTGCATGAACGCGTGCGCGGCCTCTTCGAGCGGATGTGGCTGCACCTCGGCACGGCGTTGTTCCTGCTGTGCGCGATCCTGAGCATGGTGTATTTCGTCGCGCAGCAGATTTCGCGGCCACTGCGCCAGCTCGCGCGCGTGATGGACACGGTGCGGCGCACGGGCGACCATTCGCTGCGCGCCAGATGGCATAGCCAGGACGAGATCGGCCAACTCGTGCGAGGCTTCAACGACATGCTCGCGCAGCTCGATCGCGAGCGCGACGTGCAGAAGGAACTCGCGGCGACAGCGCGCGCGTCGGCCGCGCAATATGCACTGGTCGAGGCGACTCCGGTGCCGATGGTCGTCACGGCGATCCCGGGGCATGAGGTGCTGCATGCGAACAAGCCCGCGCTTTACTGGCTGAATGGCTGCACGGTCGATCCGTGGGCCGTCGGTCTCGACTCGGAGGTGCGCGCGCGTTTCTTCCAGCAACTCTCCGACCGCGAGGCGGTCGACGAATTCGAGGTGCACTGGAAAGCGGCCAAAGAATCCACCTGGGCAATGCTGTCGGCGCGGCGTCTCGACTTCCAGGGGCGCGACGCCGTGCTGACCGCCTTCACACCGATCAACCAGATCAAGCTGATGGAGCAGCGCCTCGAATTGTGGGGCAAGGTGTTCGAGGCGTCATCCGAAGCCATCCTGATTCTCGACGCGCAACGGCGGCTCGTGACCGCAAACGCATCGTTCTATCGCGCGACCGGATATCGCGCCGACAACGTGACGGGCAAGGAACCCGCTTTCCTGTTCGGCACGCAGGAGCACGACGACATTCTTCCGGCCGTGATCGATTCCGTCGATCGCCTGAGCGTATGGCATGGCGAAGCGCACGTACGGCGGCGCGCGGGCAGCGACTATCCGGCGTGGCTGATGGTGAGCGCGGTGCGCGACCGGCGCGCGAACCTGTCGCACTACATCTGCACACTGATCGACATCACCGATCGCAAGAAGAGCGAGGCGCGCATCCAGTTCCTCGCCGAACACGACGTGCTGACGGAGCTGCCGAACCGCGAGCTGTTCGTGAAGCGCCTTGGCGTCGTGCTCGGCAACGCGCGCCGCACGGGGCAGCGCGTCGCGGTGCTGTTCATCGACCTCGACCGCTTCAAGAACATCAACGATTCGCTGGGCCATCACATCGGCGACAGCCTTCTGCGCTCGGTCTCGCGACGCCTGTTGCAGGCCGTGCGCACCAACGACACGGTAAGCCGGCTCGGCGGCGACGAATTCACGGTGATCCTGAATAGCGTCAGCAACGCGGCGGACGTCACGCGCACGATCGAGGAGCGTTTGCTGCCGCTCGTGCGCCAGCCGCACGAGGTCGGCGGCGTCACGCTGCAGGTGTCGTGCAGTGTGGGCGTGGCGCTGTTCCCCGACGACGGCGAGGACATCGAGACGCTGATGCAGAACGCCGACGCCGCGATGTACCAGGCGAAGGGCGCCGGGCGCAACCTCGTCAAGTTCTTCGCGCCCGACATCGCCGAGCGCACCCGCTACCGGCTGACGCTCGAAGCCTGCCTGCGCAGCGCGATCGCAATGCACGAGTTCCGCCTTGAGTACCAGCCATGCGTCGATGCACATACGGGCGAACTGGTCGCCGTGGAAGGTTTGCTGCGCTGGAACAGCCCGCAGATCGGCATCGTGTCGCCCGCGCAGTTCATTCCGGTCGCGGAAGATACGCGGCTCATCATTCCGATTGGCGCGTGGGTGATAAACGAAGCCTGCCAGCAGATTGCCGCGTGGGATGCCGAAGGCATGACGCCGCTGCGCGTCTCGATCAACCTCTCGGCGATCCAGTTGCGCGATCCGGACCTGATCGGCACGCTCGCGGACAGTCTCGCGCGGCATGGCGTCGCCCCGTGGCGGCTCGAACTCGAGATCACCGAAACCGTGCTGATGGACAACGCGGAGAACTATCTCACCATGATCAACGCGATCCGCGCGCTCGGGGTCAAGCTCTCGCTCGACGATTTCGGCATCGGCTACTCGAGCCTCAGCTATCTGAACCGCTTTCCGCTCGACCGGCTCAAGATCGATCGGGCGTTCGTGCTCGACATGCTCGATGCCCGCGCGGACCTTGCTATCGTCCGCGCGATCATCGAACTGGGGCACGAACTGGGTCTGCGGGTGGTCGCCGAGGGTGTCGAGAGCGAACATCAGGCGCGCATCCTGCGCACGATCGGTTGCGACGAACTGCAGGGCTTCCTGTTCTCGAAAGCGTTGTCGCCGGCCGATTTGTGGTCATGGACGAACGCGCGCAAGGTGGCGTGAGCGGCACGGCACCTTTCTCACGGTCGTGCGCTGTTTCTGCCGGCGCAGACGCGTGACGGCGGCGGGCCCAACGCTCGCGCTCTCCCGACCGGATAAAGTCTCGCCCATTTCGCTGCAAATGCCGGTTTTCCCACATACCGCCAGCTTACGACTTGTCATCCTGATGACTCGGACGTGCGGCGGGAGATTGCCATGTCGGTCTATGTGGATGAAGGGTTCAGGCCCTGTGTGACGGAATGCGCGACGGTCGCGTTCCGGGTGTGCTGTGACGATCGCGCGCAGATCTTCGAGGTCAGCGCCGAAGCACTCGTGACTTATTGCGGTGCGGCGAGCAAGCGAAAACAGGATCTGCTCGTCGCATTCGAAGATGCGCAACTGGAAATCCTTTCGGTAGCCGCGCAGAAGTGGACATTCAGACCGACGGAGCCGGTGCGTCTCGGCCTCGACGAATTCCGTATGGTCAGACATTAGACGGCAGGCATGCCAGAATAGCGCCATGACCTGGATCGCCGCCCTGCCCATGTATAACGTCACGCCCGCGCTCGACTTCGAGTGGCGCGAGTGGCTCGCCGACGTACTGCGCATGGTCAAGCCCGCGTGCCGCATTGTCGAACCGGACGAGGAATTGCATGGCTTCTGGCGGCGGCCCAATCTGCTGATCTCGCAGACCTGCGGCTACCCGTTCATGCACGGCCTGCACGAACAGGTGCAGTTGATCGCCACGCCGCGCTTCGACGCGCCCGGTTGCGAGGGCGCACATTATTCGAGCGTACTGGTGACGCGCGCGGATGCGCCGTTCGACACGCTCGCGGCGTGCCGCGGCGCACGTGCCGCCTACAACCAGGACGATTCGAATAGCGGCATGAACGTGTTTCGCCACGCCGTGGCGCCGCTCGCGCGCGCCGGCCTGTTTTTCAGCGCGGTGTTGCGAACCGGCTCGCATCTCGGCTCGTTGCGCGCGGTGGCGGAAAATCGCGCGGATATCGCGGCGATCGATTGCGTGACCTTCGCTTTCGTGTGCGACGAAATGCCGGAACTGGCGCGGCAGGTTCGCCGGATCGGCACGACGGCGCCATCGCCGGGGCTGCCGCTGATCGCCTCCGGCACGGTGCCCCCGGCAACGGTCGAAGCCTTGCGCGAAGCGTTGAACGAGGTGCTCGCCGCCCAGCCAGAACGTGCGAAACGCCTGCGTTTGCAGGGGTTTTCCGTGTTGCCGAGCTCGGACTACGAGCGCATCGAGGAACTCGAAAACGAAGCGCGCGCCGTCGGCTATACGCGCCTCGCCTGAACTGCGGCTTGACGGCTACTGCACGTCCAGCACCAGAAGCTGCGCGCCGTCGGCCACCTGATCGCCAACCGCATACAGCACCTCCGAGACCGTGCCCGCCGCCGGCGCACCAATGGTGTGCTCCATTTTCATCGCTTCCATCACGATGAGCGGCGTGCCCTTCTCCACCACGGTGCCCGGTTCCACCAGCACGGCGATCACCTTGCCCGGCATCGGCGCAGTCAAACGGCCTTCGCCGCCTTCGGTGTCCGCTGCGTGTGCTAGCAGGTTTTGCCATTCGAACGCCAGCGCTTCGCCGAGGCAGAACACATGGAACGTATCGCCGTCGACGAACACACGGCCCGTTGCGCGCGCGTCGCCGATCGTCGCGCGGAATTCATGCGGGCCGCTGCCGTCCGACCATTTGAAGTCCTCACGCACGCCATCGTGTTCGAGCGTTTGCGTGCCGCCGTCGCGCGCGAACGTGACCGTGAACAGGCGGGCGCTCTCGCCGCCGCTGTCTATGTCGCGCCAGCCGAGCGTCTGCGTATAGCCGCCATTCAGACGCCAGTGCGACAACGCATCCCACGGCGACGCGCCGTGCGCCGTGCCGCCTTCGCGCGTGAGCAGCGCCGCGCAGGCGAGCGCCAGCGCTTCCTTGTACGGCTTCTTGCGCGGCGCGAACAGGGCGTCGTGATGGCGCTCGATCAGGCCCGTGTCGAGATCGCCCGTTGCAAACGGCTCGCTCGCAACAATGCTCTGCAGAAACTCGACGTTGGTATGCGGGCCGACCACCTCGCACGCATGCAGCGCGCGGCTCAGGCGCGCGAGCGCCTCTTCGCGCGTGGCACCGTGCACGATCAGCTTGGCGATCATCGGATCGTAAAACGGCGTGATGGTGTCGCCTTCACGCACGCCGCTGTCGATACGCACCGGCGCTTTACGCCCCGGCTCGCCGAGACCCGACGCATCGATCGTGAATTCCACGCCTTCCGGCATGCGCAGATGTTTGAGCGTGCCTGTCGACGGCAGGAAGCCGCGCGCCGGATGCTCTGCGTAGATACGTGCTTCGATTGCGTGCCCGTCGATCTTCAACTGTTCCTGCGTGAGCGGCAGCGGTTGATCAGCGGCCACGCGCAGTTGCCATTCCACCAGGTCCTGGCCGGTCACCATTTCCGTGACCGGATGCTCGACCTGCAGGCGCGTGTTCATTTCCATGAAGTAGAACTCGCCCGTGCTGGTCATGATGAACTCGACCGTGCCCGCACCGACGTAATTCACCGCGCGCGCCGCGGCCACGGCCGCCTCGCCCATTTCGCGCTTGATTTCAGCGGACAATCCGGGCGCCGGCGCTTCTTCCAGCACTTTCTGATGACGCCGCTGCACCGAACAATCGCGGTCGAACAGATAGACCGCACCGCCGTGACGATCCGCGAACACCTGCACTTCCACGTGACGCGGCCGCGTCAGGTACTTTTCGATCAGCACGCGATCATTGCCGAAGCTGCTCGCGGCTTCCCGCTTGCACGAAGCGAGCGCCGCCGCGAAATCCTCACTGCGCTCCACCACGCGCATGCCCTTGCCGCCGCCGCCGGCACTGGCTTTGAGCAGCACCGGATAACCGATCGCATTCGCCTCGCGGTGCAGCAGTTGCGCGTCCTGATCGTCGCCGTGATAACCCGGCACGAGCGGCACGGCGGCCGCATGCATCAAAGCCTTTGCGGCGGCCTTCGAACCCATTGCCGCAATGGCTTCGACCGGCGGTCCGATAAAGACGATGCCGGCCGCCTCGCACGCTTGCGCGAAATCTTCGTTCTCCGACAGAAAGCCGTAGCCCGGATGTACCGCTTGCGCGCCGGTGGCGCGAGCGGCCTCGATAATGCGTTCGACGCGCAGATAACTTTCCGCCGCGCTCGCCCCGCCGATATGCACCGCCTCGTCGCAGGCGGCCACGTGTTTCGCGTTGGCGTCCGCATCGGAATAGACGGCCACGCTCGCGATGCCGAGCCGCTTGCAGGTTGCGGCGACGCGGCACGCAATCTCGCCCCGGTTGGCAATCAGGATCTTGTTGAACATGAAGTGTCTCGATGAAGTGTGCCGTTTTATCGGGGCTGTTGTTCTGGTCAGGGCGCGGCAAGCGCCCCGGAATGTGATGCATCAGTCGCGCCAGGCGGGCGCGCGTTTTTCGAGGAACGACGCGACGCCTTCGCGACCTTCCGCGCCGGCACGCGTGCGTGCGATGCGCGCCGCCGTGTCAGCGATCAAGGCCTCGTTCAACTCGTGGCCCGCGATATCCTGCACGAGCTGCTTGCACGCGCGCACGGCTAGCGGACCGTTTGCGCAGAGCGTCTCCGCAATCTGCCGCACAGTGGCGTCGAGTTGCTCCATGCTCACCGCTTCGCTGACGAGCCCGAGACGCAGCGCCGTCGCACAGTCGAACTGCTCGGCGGTGATGAAATAGCGGCGCGACGCCTGCTCGCCCAGCGCACGAATCACGTATGGCGCGATGGTGGCGGGAATCAGGCCGAGGCGTGCCTCCGAAAGACAGAAACGCGCGCTTTCAACGGCCACCACGATGTCGCACGCCGAGATCAAACCCATGCCGCCAGCGTACGCGTCGCCGTTCACGCGCGCGACTACCGGCTTGTTGCAGCGATAGATCGACGACAGCATGTTCGCCAGCAGCATCGCGTCGGCCCGGTTCTCGTCGTCCGAGTAACCAGCCATTTTCTTCATCCAGTTCAGATCGGCGCCTGCGCAGAAGGCCTTGCCATTCGCGGCAAGCACTACCGCGCGCACGTCGTCGCGATCGTTGAGCGCCGTGAAGGCAGAGGTCACTTCGGCGATCATCGTTTCGTTGAACGCGTTGCGCACGTCCGGGCGATTCAATGTGACCGTGGCGATCTGTCCGGCGAATTCGACAGTCAATGTTTCGTATTGCATCGTCGCAGCTCCCGCGCTTCGTCGCGCATCGTCACATTCTGAACACGCCGAAACGCGTGTCTTCGATCGGCGCATTCATCGCGGCTGACAAACCGAGACCGAGCACGTCGCGCGTTTGCGCCGGATCGATCACGCCGTCGTCCCACAGCCGCGCGCTCGCATAGTACGGATGGCCCTGATGTTCGTATTGATCGCGGATCGGCTGCTTGAACGCCTCTTCTTCTTCGGCGCTCCACGTGCCGCCCTTGCCTTCGATGCCGTCGCGCTTCACCGTGGCCAGCACCGACGCCGCCTGCTCGCCGCCCATCACCGAGATGCGCGCGTTCGGCCACATCCACAGAAAGCGCGGCGAATAGGCACGGCCGCACATGCCGTAGTTGCCCGCGCCGAACGAGCCGCCGATGATCACCGTGAACTTCGGCACCTTGGCCGTGGCCACCGCCGTTACCATCTTCGCGCCGTTGCGTGCGATGCCTTCGTTCTCGTATTTGCGGCCCACCATGAAGCCGGTGATGTTCTGCAGGAACACCAGCGGAATCTTGCGCTGGCAGCACAACTCGATAAAGTGCGCGCCCTTGAGCGCGGACTCCGAAAACAGAATGCCGTTGTTCGCGATGATGCCGACCGGATGCCCCCAGATATGCGCAAAGCCGGTGACGAGCGTGGTGCCGTAGCGCGCCTTGAATTCATCGAACGCGGAGTCGTCGACGATCCGCGCGATCACCTCGCGGATATCGAAAGGCTTGCGGGTATCCACCGGAATCACGCCGTACATGCTCTTTACGTCGTAGCGCGGCGGCTTCGGTTCCTGCAACGCGACCGGCACCTGCTTGCTGCGATTCAGATTGCCGACGATGCTGCGCGCAATCCCCAACGCATGCGCATCGTTCTGCGCGAGATGATCGACCACGCCGGACAAACGCGTATGCACGTCGCCGCCGCCGAGGTCTTCCGCGCTCACCACTTCGCCAGTCGCGGCTTTCACCAAAGGCGGGCCGCCGAGAAAAATCGTCCCCTGATTCTTGACGATGATCGATTCGTCGCTCATGGCCGGCACATACGCGCCGCCCGCGGTACACGAACCCATCACGACGGCGATCTGGGGAATACCCGCGGCGGACAGATTCGCCTGGTTGTAGAAGATGCGGCCGAAGTGATCGCGGTCCGGAAACACGTCGTCCTGATTCGGCAGATTCGCGCCGCCCGAGTCGACCAGATAGACGCACGGCAAGTGATTTTCAGCGGCGATTTCCTGCGCCCGCACGTGCTTTTTCACGGTGACCGGGTAGTAGGTGCCGCCCTTGACGGTTGCATCGTTGCAGACGATCACGCACTCGTGCCCCGCGATCCGGCCAATCCCGGTGATGACGCCCGCGCCGGGCGCATCGTTGTGATACATGCCGTAGGCCGCGAGTTGCGAGAACTCGAGAAACGGCGTGCCCGGATCGAGCAGTTGCGCGATCCGGTCGCGCGGCAGCAGTTTGCCGCGGCCCGTGTGTTTGTCGCGCGCCGCCCGACCGCCGCCCAGCGCGAGCTTTTCGATCTTCGCGCGAAGATCGGCGACCAGCGCTTCGAGCGCGGCTGCGTTGGCGCGGAAGTCGTCCGAGCGCGGATTGAGCTTTGATTCGATGATCGGCATGGCGGGCTTCTCCTTCAGACCGTCTCTGCGAACAGTTCGCGGCCGATCAGCATGCGCCGGATTTCGCTCGTGCCGGCGCCGATTTCATAGAGCTTCGCGTCGCGCCACAAACGGCCGACCGGATACTCGTTGATATAGCCATTGCCGCCGAGAATCTGGATCGCCTCGCCCGCCATCCACGTGGCTTTTTCCGCGGTGTAGAGAATCACGCCCGCGCAGTCTTTGCGCACCTGGCGCACGTGTTCCTTGCCGAGCGTATCGAGTTGCCGGCCCACCGCGTACAGATACGCGCGGCATGCCTGCAATGTGGTGTAGAGATCGGCCACCTTGCCCTGAATGAGCTGGAACTCGCCGATCGGCTGACCGAACTGCTTGCGGTCGTGGATATACGGCACGACCGCGTCCATGACCGCGACCATGATGCCCGTGGGCCCGCCCGCGAGCACGGCGCGTTCGTAGTCGAGACCGCTCATCAGCACCTTCGCGCCGCCGTTCAGCTGGCCGAGAATGTTTTCTTCCGGCACTTCCACGTCCTGGAACACCAGTTCGCCGGTATGCGAGCCGCGCATGCCGAGCTTGTCGAGCTTCTGCGCAACCGAGAAACCCTTCATGCCCTTCTCGACGATAAACGCGGTAATGCCGCGTGAATTCGCTTCGGGATCGGTTTTGGCGTAGACGACCAGCGTGTCGCAATCCGGGCCGTTGGTGATCCACATCTTCGTGCCGTTGAGCACATAGTGATCGCCGTTCTTCTTCGCGCGCAGCTTCATGCTGACCACGTCCGAACCCGCGTTCGGCTCGCTCATGGCAAGCGCGCCGATGTGTTCGCCGGACACGAGCTTGGGCAAATACTTCTGCTTTTGCGCTTCCGTGCCGTTGCGATGAATCTGGTTGACGCACAGATTCGAATGCGCGCCGTACGAGAGACCGACCGATGCCGACGCGCGCGAGATTTCTTCCATGGCGATCATGTGCGCCGTGTAGCCCATGTTCGCGCCGCCGTATTCCTCCGAGACCGTCATGCCCAGCACGCCCAGATCGCCGAACTTGCGCCACAGGTCCATCGGAAACTGATCCGTGCGATCGATTTCCGCGGCGCGCGGAGCGATTTCTTTGGCAGCGAATCCCGCGATGCTGTCGCGCAGCATTTCGATTTCTTCGCCGAGCGGGAATTGCAAACCGGGCAGGTTGCTCATTGCTGTGTCTCCAGAGTTCGTTGGCGGCCGGCCTGAATATAGGCGCCGACTGGTCCGAATGCGGCCCGGCGGACGGTGGCGGAACTGTTGACCCACCTCTGTCGTCCCACCCGAGGCGCAACGTTCAAGCCGCATTTCACGCCAGATTTACGTAAGCGTCAATAGGTATTTTTGAGTGTCACTCAGAAACTGGTCCAAGTGTGTAAAGAGCGTCCATGACGTGATAGGATTGTCATCAAGGGTTCATTCGGCACGCTTTCATACCGAATCCAACCAACAAATCTGAACTGGACTCATATGACGGTTGCCACGAAGGCCGAGTTACCCGCCTCGCGCCGCCAGCCGGCCGGGCGCAAGTCGCAGCAACGTGTGAAGGAGATCCTTCAGGCGGGGCGCGACGTGTTCTCCGAAAAGGGCTACGAGCGCGCGACGACCGCCGAGATCGCGCAGCGTCTCGGCATTTCCGAGGCGACCGTGTTCAGCTATTTCCGCGGCAAACGCGAGCTCTGCGCGCGGGTGATCGGCGACTGGTACGACGAGATTATCGAAGCGATCGAATCCGGCTTGCCGCGCGACGGCAATGTGCGGCAGCAGTTCGCGTTCATCGTTCGCACGCATTTGCGGCTGATGCTCGTGAACGGCACCGATCTATGCGCACTGGTGTTATCCGAAGGGCGGGCCCGCCACCACGAGTTGAGCGAAGCACTCACGGAGTTGCAGCGCCGCTATACCGCCCCGTTGATGCGCGTGCTTGCGCAAGGCCAGGAGAGCGGGCAGATTCGCGGCGACATGCCCTTGCGCCTGTTGCGATCGATGGTGTTCGGGCCGATGGAGCACGTGCTATGGGATGCGACGCTCGCGAACCGGCACATCGATATCGATGCGACCGCGGACCGGCTCATCGACGTGCTGTGGGCCGCGCTCACGCCGCCGGACCTGGCGGTGAGCGCCCTGCAACAGTTCAGAGTCGAAGTGGCGGAGGCGAACCGGCGATTTGAAGAGGCCGCGCGTCATGGGGCAGGTACGCCTCGCGGCGGCGAATAACAGACACAGGTCCGCTTTTCCGGTTCTTCGAGGTTGGGTCGTCGGGCGAAAAAACGGCTAATCTACAGCTTCCCTGCGAAGCCCGATGGAGAGCCCAAGTGCCGAAAGAACCCGCTGCGAAAACCGCAAAGGCCGCCGGAACGACGAACATCCGCATCGGTATCGGCGGCTGGACCTATGCGCCCTGGCGCGGCACCTTCTACCCCTCCGACCTCACGCAAAGCCGCGAACTCGAATACGCGAGCAGGAACCTCACGTCGATTGAAATCAACGGCACGTTTTACGGTTTGCAGAAACCGGCGAGCTACGAGAAGTGGTATCAGGAAACCCCGGACGATTTCGTCTTTTCACTGAAAGCGCCGCGTTATTCGACCAATAGAAAAGTCCTCGCCGACGCGGGTGAAACAATCGAACGCTTCTTCGGAAGCGGTGTGCTGCTGCTCAAACAGAAACTCGGTCCGATCAACTGGCAGTTCGCGCCCACCAAGAAATTCGATAGCGAAGACTTCGAAGCCTTTCTGAAATTGCTGCCGCCCAGTATCGAAGGCCAGAAGCTCAGACATGCGATCGAGGTTCGCAACGACACCTTCAAAACGCCGGAATTCGTCGCGCTCGCCCGCAAATACAAAGTCGCTGTCGTATTGGCCGGCGACAGCGATTACCCGCAGATCGCGGATATCACGGCGCCCTTCGTCTATGCCCGCATCATGGGCACAACGGATAAACAGGCCAACGGCTATTCGACCAAAGCGCTCGACGCATGGGCCGAACGCGCGCGGCAACTGGCGGCAGGTACGACTCCGGCCGACCTGGAGACCTCTGCGCAAGCGCCTGCCAAAGCGGCCGCGCGCGACGTCTATCTGTACGTCATCAGCGGTTTCAAGGAGCGCAATCCGGCCGCCGCGATGGCGCTGATCAAACGTCTCTGACCTGCGCCATCCCGGCCGAAGCACGCGAGTGTCATAATCCCGGCAGCGAAGACAGCCACGATCAACGCACCCACACTCACGCAGTCAGGCCGCGAGGCCGCTTCATCACCAAGGTCCGGGAGAACATTTTGAACGCCATCGACAATCCTTTGCACGATCAGGAAGTCGGCTCGGCCGACGCCACCCAGGACACCACGCGCATCGACGACGTTCGGATCGGTGCGGTACGTCCGCTGATTTCCCCTGCGCTATTGCAGGACGAGTTGCCCACGCCGCCTTCGGTGCAGACGCTGGTCGAGAAGACCCGCGCGGAAATCGCCGACATTCTGCATGGCCGCGACGACCGGCTCGTGATGATCGTCGGACCGTGTTCGATTCACGACCGCGACCAGGCGATCGAATATGCGCGCAAGCTGAAAGTCGCCGCCGACACCTACAGGGACGATCTGCTGATCGTGATGCGGGTCTACTTCGAGAAGCCGCGCACTACCGTCGGCTGGAAAGGCTATATCAACGACCCGCGTCTCGACGGCAGTTTCCGCATCAATGAAGGTCTGCGTCTTGCACGGCAACTGCTGCTCGACATCAACGGTCTCGGCCTGTCCACGGCCACCGAGTTTCTCGACCTGCTAAGCCCGCAGTACATCGCCGATCTGATCGCGTGGGGCGCCATCGGCGCGCGCACGACGGAGAGCCAGAGCCATCGTCAACTCGCTTCGGGATTGAGCTGCCCGATCGGTTTCAAGAACGGCACGGACGGCGGCGTACAGATCGCCGCGGACGCGATCGTCGCCGCGCGCGCGAGCCACGCGTTCATGGGCATGACGAAAATGGGCCTGGCCGCGATCTTCGAAACGCGCGGCAACGACGACGCGCACGTGATCCTGCGCGGCGGCAAGAAAGGGCCGAACTACGATAGCGCGTCGGTGGAGGCGACTTGCGCCGCGCTGAAATCAGCGGGACTGCGCGAGCAGGTCATGATCGACTGTTCGCATGCGAACTCGGGCAAATCGCATTTGCGTCAACTCGAAGTGGTGCAGGATATCGCGCAGCAATTGTCGCAGCACGAGCGCCGCATTATCGGCGTCATGCTGGAAAGTCATCTGGAAGAAGGCCGCCAGGATCTGAAGCCTGGTGTGCCGTTGCGTCACGGCGTATCGATCACGGATGCCTGCGTCAGTTGGGCACAGACCGAGCCGGTGCTCGAAACACTCGCCGAGGCCACCCGCAAACGCCGCGCGGGCTGAGCACGCGCCGGGCTGCCGGCACTACGTCGAGCACGCCCTGCAGGAAGTCCCGTTGGGGACAGCACGAAAAACACACGCGCCGCACCAGCCGCCGATGGATCCGTCTTACCGGGGTTGGGCAGCGCGTGATTCCTCACGCCCGATGCATCGCTCGCCGCGCGCCAACGCAGCGCGCGTGGATGTTCCGGCGCGAAGCGCGTTGCATTACGACGCGTTGACGGCTTCCTTGAACGCCTTGCCGGCAGTGAACTTCACCGTCTTGGCAGCCGCGATCTGGATCTCGGCACCCGTCGACGGATTGCGGCCCACGCGTGCTGCGCGCGCGCCGGTCGAGAAAGAACCGAAACCGACCAGTTGCACCGTATCGCCACCCACCACGGCCTTGGTCACCGCTTCGACGATCGCGTCGATGGTTTGGCCGGTGGCCGCTTTGCTTTCGCCCGTCGCTGCGGCGACTGCATCAATCAGTTCCTGTTTGTTCATAGCACTTCCCGTATGGTAATCATGGAACCGGCGCCACATCCGTTGCGCCGGGACCGACACACTAACGCATAGGCGCCGGTTCACGCAAACCTTGGGTGTAAGGCTTGTATCACCCGCCCACAGGGAATTTGACGATTTTTTCCTGCAAAGTGCCATAAGAATCGCGCGCTTAGGCGTTTCTTCCGCTCGATACGTGTTCTCGCGCTATCACAATCCGTTGCAATTTCAGTGGTTTAGCGCAGCGCAAACCATGACGGAAGGGCTTTTTTACTATGTTATGGTGGATTGGAGAGTTCCGGAAATTGTTAGGCCGCGGCGTCCGCAATCAGCAACCCGGGAGGAATAAAAAAATGAAATTTCGCCATATTGCAACATGCGCGCTGCTCGCCGCGATGTCCTGTACTGCTCTCGCAGCCGACGAAAATGCCTGCGCCACCCTGGTCGGCACGACACATTCAACGCCTTCCCAGGGCTTTCAGGTGCGTGAGGGCGAACCCGTCGACTTGGTTAGCGGCGCTCGAACCATCCACGGCAAACTGCTGGTTTTCGGCGACAGCGGTGTTTTCCGGGCTTACTGGCAGCCTGACAACAGCCCCGAAAAATATGTGCTGGCGAATGCCGGCGTGAATGCCGTGCGCCTCATCTCCGCCCCACCGCAAGGCACACCGGCACAGAACGGCCAGCCCGGCACGAGCATGGAGCCTCAGCGCGTGCTTTCATGTCCGGCGCTTTGATACGGCCACCTGTGATCCGTGTCGCCCCGACACGGCATAAATGACATACACGGCTGCACTGGCCGGTCGTACTTACCGCCTGCGCGCCCCGAATCGACTTCTGCTTAAGGCCTCCTCAAGATCCCTCCCGTGCTGCCGATATATAGCTGCGTGTGCAGCGCGAACGCTTAAAGGGAAGGGAATGGTTCTGATAGCCAAATTGAGGGATGCACTGTCGGTCGCGGAACGCGACCCCGAACTCGTGCGTTCGCAGCTCGATGCGTTTGGCCACCAGGTTCCCCTTCTCTATTTCATCCTGCTGGTCAACACGGCGGCCGTCGCGATCACGCACGTGAATTGCGCGCCGGCATGGTTGTCGATCTACTTTCCGGCCGCGCTGTGCGCCCTGTGCGTCGTCCGCTGCGTAAGATGGTGGCAACTCCGGCACCGCGTGCTGACCGACAACCAGGCCGTGCCCGAACTGCGCAAGCTGACCTGGCTTGCCGGCCTCTTCGCCATCGCATTCAGCAGCTGGTCGCTGTTGCTGTTCCCGTACGGTACCGCGTACGAACAGACGCAAGTCGCGTTTTATATGGCGACCACGGTTGTCGGCTGCGTGTTCTGCCTGATGCACCTGCGTGCGGCAGCCATGTTGCTGCTGTCGATCGTCATCCTAAGCTTTTCGACCTTCCTGGTTTTCACCGGCTATCCGGTCTTCATCGCGATGGCCGTCGACATGACACTGGTCGGCGTCGCGCTCGCCTTCATCATTCAGCTGTATTGCCGGACTTTCGCCGACGTGGTGCACGCGCAGCGCGAGTTGCAGGCAAGCCAGCAGAAAACGCAGCGCCTGAGCGACGACAACTTCAGGCTCGCGAGCATCGACAGTCTGACCGATCTGCCCAACCGGCGCAGTTTCTTCGCCTCGTTGCGCGCGCTGTCCGAACAGGCGCTCAGCAGCGGCGGCGGCTTCAATGTCGGACTGATCGATCTCGATGGATTCAAACAGGTCAACGATATCTACGGCCATGCGAGTGGCGATCTCGTTCTTCAGGAGGTCGGCTCGCGCCTGCTGTCGCTTGCGGAGCCCGGCATTTTCTTCGCGCGCCTCGGCGGCGATGAATTCGGCGTGCTCGCGCAGCACCAACTGGCGAACGAGACGCTCGTCGAATTGGGCCAACGTATTTGCGGCGCGCTCAGTCAGCCCTACCGGGTAGCGGGCAATATCGCCGAGTTGTCGGGCACGATCGGCTGGGCCGCGTTCCCCGAGGCCGGCACGACGATGGCGCAAGTGTTCGAACGCGCCGACACGGCGTTGTATGTCGGCAAGGAAAGCCGGCGCGGCACGCCGGTCATCTTCTCGACCGAACATGAAACGCGGATCCGACGTTCGAGTCTCGTGACTCAGGAGCTTCGCCATGCGGACCTCGAGTCGGAACTGTTCCTGGAGTTTCAGCCGATCTACGACGTGCTCGCACAGCGCACCATCGGCCTGGAAGCGCTCGGCCGCTGGCACAACGCGCGGCTCGGCGCGGTCAGGCCGGAAGAGTTCATTCGGATTGCAGAGCGTACAGAACTGATTCTGCGCATCACGGAAGTGCTGCTGCACAAAGCGCTCGCCGAAGTGGCGCGCTGGCCGTCAGAGCTTTATCTGTCGTTCAATCTGTCGGCGATCGATATCTGCACGTCGGCACGCGCCCGCCGTCTGATCGATATCGTCATGGCGAGCGGCGTGCCGCCGCATCGTGTGTCGTTCGAGATCACCGAGACCGCGGTGACGCGCGATTTCGAACAGGCGCGCTGTTCGCTCACCGTGATCAAGAAAGCCGGCTGCCGCGTGTCGCTCGATGATTTCGGCACCGGGTATTCAAGTCTTAGCTACGTGCATCGCCTGCCCTTCGATACGATCAAGATCGACCGCAGCTTCATGACGGACGTGGATTCCAACAGCGCGTCGAAAAAGATCGTCAAGTCGGTGCTCGACCTGTGCCGCAATCTTGGACTCGAATGCGTGGTGGAAGGACTCGAGACGGCATCGCAAGTCGAGGTCGTCAAAGCGCTCGGCGCTCGCGCGGTGCAGGGCTATCTGTTCAGCCGGCCGATGCGGGCAAGCGCCGTCGCCGAGTATTTGCATACGACGCGTGGGCACGACTACGCTGTGCAAACGCTGTCGTAGTCGATCCCGGGCGGCATGCCGTCTGCGCTCTATTGCCCACGCGATCCGCGCCGCCGCCGGCCGCGCGTCCGACACCAGTGAACAGCCGTGTCGAATCCGCCAGACAGCCTCGATAGCGACCTAACCCGCTGCGGCAGTGTATTCCAGCTTCGGGTACCAATCCGTGCCACGTCCGCCAGGCGTCATGTCGAGCACGGTCCAGATCGGCATCACGTCGGGCGCGCCGCGCGGATCCTGCCCCGGGTCCGCTGTCGACGGTCCCATCTCCTCGGCCCAGAAGTGCCGCACCGTGCCGCCTGAGCGCGTAAACACATTGAACGCGGGATGATCGTCGCCGGCAGGATCTTCCGCCGCGTAGTCGCGATTGAAGGTGTTGCCGCCCGACGAATACAGCCGCAGATTCCGCCAGCCTCGCTCTCTCCCGAACGCAACCAGTTTCTCGATCGGCGAACGGGCAATCACGGCGAACGCCACGCGCTGCAGGATGTCGGGCATTTCGCCGTCGTACGCGCTCAGCAGCGAGGTGCACATCGGACACGGCCGGGCACGCCGCGGGCCGAACATCCAGTTGTAGGTGACGAGCGTGTCGTGCGCGCCGAACATTTCAGATAGCGCTACCGGACCGGCTTCGCCCATGAACAGGTAATCCTCGGGCACGACGCCGCCGGGCGGCAACGCGCGTCTTTGCGCGGCAACGCTTTCGATATGGCGACGCAATTCGATTTCCTCGACGAGCAGATCGTTGCGCGCGCGACGATATTCGGCGCTCTCGCCGGGAAACCGGCTCGGTGAGTCCGCGAGCAGCCGCGCCGGCTTCAGCGCCTGGGTGGATGCGTGTACGTCAGTCATTAGCCCGTCTCCTCTTACGTAAAAAGGATAGAGAACGCGAGTGGCGCGCCGCGATGGCGGGCACGTTCCAGTCCTCCATATAGCCACGACGAACCGCGCGGCGGCAAATCGACAGCATCGGCAAGTTTTTTTGCGGCGACGCTCACGTTCGCCGTGACGGCAACCGGAAGCGCCCGGCAAGGTATCCTTAAGCGCACCAGCACGCGCGCCCGACGCGCCGTCCATGAGGATGCACCATGCCGCTTCGTCTGCCACCGCTGCCGGCGCTTCGCTTTTTCGAAGCGGCCGGCAGACACCAGAGTTTCAAACTTGCCGCCGCGGAACTGAATGTCACGCCGAGCGCCATCAGCCACGGCATTGTCGGACTGGAACAGGCGCTCGGCGTCGAACTGTTCGTGCGCGAGCCGCGCGGCATTTCGCTCACGGCAAGCGGCGCGGATTATTTATCGTACGTCTCCGAAGCGTTTTCGCTGATCGCCATCGGCACGCAGCGCCTGCCTAATCATCGCGCGGACCGCCCGATCGCGCTGAGTTGCGCGCCGACTTTCGCGTCTCGCTGGCTGCTGCCGCGCCTCGCCGGTTTTCGCGCGCGCTGGCCGAATGTGAATGTGAGCGTCGACACCTCGCACCGTCAGGTCGGTTTTCCAGTCGACGGTTTCGACTTCGCGATCCGCCTGAGCCGTGCGCCGGTTGCCGGCACCGCGTGGACGCGACTGTTCGGCGAGCGCTTCGTGCCCGTGTGCAGCCCCGCGTACCTGGAGACGCTGCGCGACGAGCAGGGCAACACGGACTTGCGCCGCGCGACGCTCATTCACGTCAACGCCGCCGGTGAAGACTGGCAGGCATGGCTGGATGCGACCGGTATCGACGGCATCGACACGACCGGCGGCTTGCGCGTCGACACGATCCAGCTCGCCTTCGAAGCCGCCGGCATGGGCCTCGGCGTCGCGCTCGGCAGAAGGCCGCTGGTGGACCCGGACCTCGACAGGGGCACGCTTGTGGAGGCCGATTCGGCGACGATTGCCTCCACCACCGCCTACTGGCTGGTGAGCGCCGAAAACGGCGATCGCCGGCCGGAGCTCGCCGACTTCAAGCGCTGGCTGGTGAGCGAGGCCGAGCGCCCGGAGGCACACGTCGACGCTTCTGGGCAAGCAGTGCGCGACGCCGTCAGCTGAACCGCAGGTCCGGCCCGCACAGGTGAGTCACGCTCACCTGTCGTCGAAATCTTTTCTTTTGCCGCTTCTGATGCTCGCTGCGACCATGTGTCAAAGGAGATCAGAATCATGTCAACCGCTAACAGCAAACGCTTCGCCCCCGCGTTCAACCAGACGACGCTGGTAATCCTCGCCGGCGCGCTCATTCTCAGTGCCGCGATGGGCATCCGGCAAACTTTCGGCCTGTTCATCGGTCCGTTTTCATTCGACCGCGGTCTGCCGGTCACGCTGATCGCGTTCGCGATCGCGCTGCACAATCTGGTGTGGGGCTTAGCCCAGCCGTTCGCGGGCGCCGCGGCGGACCGCTACGGTTCGGCGCCCGTGGTCGCGTTCGGTGCGACGACCTTTGCGGCCGGGCTCGGGCTCGCCGCGGTGGCGCCCAGCGGCGCCATGCTGATCGTCGGCATGGGATTGCTGGTGGGCATCGGCGTGAGTTGCACGACCTTCGGCGTGGTGCTGCCGGCGGTGGGCCGCATCGCCTCGCCGGAAAACCGCAGCATGGCGATGGGTCTGGTCAGCGCCGGCGGCTCCGCGGGTCAGGTGCTGATGGTCCCGCTCGTGCAAGGCGTCCGGCTCAGTTCGGGCATCGCCACGTCGCTCTTCGTACTGGCGTTCCTGATGCTGCTGATCGCCCCGCTCGGCATGGTGCTCGACCGGCGCGCGCGGGTCGGCACACCGCTTCAGGAAGCGCCCGTCGCACCGCTTCGCAAAGTGCTCGGCCAGGCGGCCCGGCATCGCGGCTACCTGCTGCTGACACTCGGATTCTTCACTTGCGGTTTCCAGCTTGCGTTCATTGCCACGCATCTGCCCGAATATCTGTCGCTTTGCCATATGCCGGTCGGACTCGGCGCCACTGCCCTCGCGCTGATCGGCCTGTTCAATATGGCGGGCAGTTGGGCCTGCGGCTGGCTCGGCGGCCGTTACCGGCAGCATCATGTGCTCGGCTGGCTTTATCTGATCCGCAGCTTGACGATCGGCGCCTTCTTCCTGCTGCCGAAAACCCCTGCTTCGGTCGTGATCTTCGCGGCGGTGATGGGTCTGACCTGGCTCGGCACCGTGCCGCTCACGAGCGGACTGGTCGCCAAAGTGTTCGGCACGCGCCACCTCGGCAGCCTGTTCGGGCTGTGCTTTCTGAGCCATCAGATCGGCTCCTTTCTCGGCGCGTGGCTGGGCGGGCTGGTGTTCGATCTCACCGGCTCGTATTCGCTGCTGTGGGAAGCGACTGTCGTGGCAGGCCTCGTTGCCGCGATGTTGCACTTCCCGATCGACGACACCACGGTGAGCACGCCCGCGCTTCGGGCCGAGCCGGCGGCGGCGTAAACCTGCGTGCGGTGGCGGCGGGCGCTGCCACCGCACACTCGCTTCAATGCGGAATGCGGAATGCGGTGAGAATAGAAGCGCCCGGCAGTTGCCCCCGCCGCTATTTTCGCGGCGTATCTGCAGCAGCGGCTTTCGGCACACGCCCCATCAGATAGAACTCGTCGTTCGGACGCATGGAAATGACGTTGGCCATACGGTTCGACAAACCAAAAAACGCCGTGATCGCCGCGATATCCCAGATGTCTTCGTCGGAAAAGCCGTGCTCGCGCAGCGTTTGAAAATCCGCGTCGCCGACGGTGCCCGATTCGCTGCAAACTTTCACCGCGAAATCGAGCATCGCCTTCTGGCGCGGCGTGATATCCGCCTTGCGATGATTCACGGCAACCTGGTCGGCGAGCAGCGGCGCCTTTTCGTAGATGCGCAGAATCGCGCCGTGCGCGACCACGCAATACAGGCACTGGTTGATCGCACTGGTGGCGACCACGATCATCTCGCGCTCGCCTTTGCTGAGGCCGCCCTCTTTCAGCATCAGCGCGTCGTGATAGGCGAAGAACGCGCGGAACTCGTCCGGACGGTGCGCCAGCGTCAAAAATACATTCGGCACGAAACCGGCTTTCTCCTGCACTTCGAGAATGCGGGCGCGGATGTCGTCCGGCCATTGGCCCGGTTCAGGCACGGGGTAGCGGCTAATCGGCTGAAGCTTTGCCATCTTTGTCATGCGATGTCTCCGTCATATTTGAATGTGCACGACGACGATTCTAGCAACGGACCGCGCGGCAGCGCCTCACGCCGCTCGTCCTCAGCCCGTCAACCTGCATGAATTGCCCTGACAGTTAGCCTCTTTCAGAGCGCCCTTTCGCCACCTGTGCTTAAATTCGCCTTTCACACCGTTCTTGTACTATTGCGCCCGTCTGCCGGCACGGCATCTCGCCCGCGGTCGTACGGGAACGGAACATGCGCTGCCTGCTCGCAACGCGCCGCCTGGGCGCGGACATTTCAAATCCCTTCATCGCATTCTGAGGAGCGCGGTTGTGTGGCATTTTCCGGTTGCTATTCCACCCTCGCTGGGCGTGTGGGCCGTGTTCATGAGCGTGCTCGTCACGCAGCTCGGCGTACCGATTCCGGCCGCGCCGATGCTGATCCTCGGTGGAACCATGGCCGCCATGGGGCAAACCTCCTATGCGAGCGTCGTGTGCGCCGCGGTCGGCGCCACGCTGATTGCCGACTCGCTCTGGTTCTTCACCGGACGTGCGTACGGCCGCCGCCTGCTGAACTCGCTGGTGCGCTTCTCCCTCTCGCTCGACACCACCGTCCGCGTCGCGCGCAATACCTACGAACGGTACGGCGCGCCGATTCTCACCGTCGCGAAGTTCCTGCCCGGACTCGGGCTGATCTCCGCGCCGCTGCTCGGCACGACAGCCATCAGCGTGGGCGTGTTTCTGCTGTGGGATTTTATCGGTGCCGTGCTGTGGGCCGGCGTGTGGGTGATCGGCGGCGGCGCCCTGCACGACCAGATCGTGCAACTGATGCTTCTCGTACGCCACAACGGCGGCACGATTTTCGACGCGTTCGCGGCGATCTTCGTGGCGGTTTTGCTGTACCGCTGGGTGCGCCGCTGGCAGTTTCGCCGGTGGCTCGCGCATACGCGTATTTCGCCGGAGCAACTCGACGAGCTGATGAAGTCGAACGAACCGCCGCTGATTTTCGACGCGCGGCCGCGCAGCGTGCGTGAAAAGGAATCGCACCGGATTGCCGGCGCGCGGCCGCTCGATCTCGATTCGCCCGAACCGATCGATCCGAAGCTGCTGGAGCGGCCGATTGTCGTCTACTGCGTGTGTCCGAACGAGGCGACGGCCAAGCGGATCGTCAACCAGTTACATCGCAAGAATATTCACCATATCCGCGCGCTCAAGGGTGGTCTCGACGCGTGGGAGAAGCGCGGTTATCCGGTCGAGCCGTTGCCGCCGGACTTCCACACGGCGAAGGCGCACATGCTGGAGGACGAGGGCGAAGAAGGCGAATACACGGTGCGGGCGCGGCTGGCGAAGTAAGGCCTCTATCTTCCAGCAGCACGGCACGCGCCGTCGAAAAACCGCTTGCACTTCATACCCAATGTGTGCAACATGCATATATGCACGTTGCACACATTAAGGTGTCTCCATGACGCAGCGCACAGAAAATCTGCTGGGCGTGCTCGCCCTGCTGGTCACTGACGAAATGAACGCGCAGCCCACCGTGGATGCGCTCGCCGGCCCCACCGCCCGCGCCATGCTCAACGCGGTCGGCCAATACCCCGATTCATCGATTGAAGTGCTGCGCGAGGCAGTCGATCTGTCGCATCCGGCCGCCGTGCGCGCCGTGGCAGGGCTGGTCGAAGCGGGCCTCGTGGAGAAAAAATCGGGCGCGGACAAACGTGCGGTGGCCCTTGCGTTGACCGCGGCCGGCAAACGCGAGGCTAAACGTCTGCAAACGGCGCGCGACAGGATGCTGCAACGCATTGTCGGCCGGCTCGACGACAACGAGCGCGAGGTGCTGGAAAGCCTGCTGATCAAGATCTTGTGGAACGAGACCCGCGACCCGGCACACGCCATGCAACTGTGCCGCCTCTGCGACGACGGGCCGTGCCTGAAGGCCGGCTGTCCGGTCGAATGCCGCGAACAGGGGCTGCCCATGCCCGCGCGGAGCAGTTCGTGAAAGCCGCCGCGCCGGTGCGCTGGCGGGCAATCGCGGCGCTGACCGTGGTGTCGGCGCTGGCGCAGATCGGCCAGTTCGGCATCGGCTTCATGGTGCTGCCGGTATGGCTCGCTCATCGCGGTCTGGATGCGCCACGCGCGGGCCTCTTCTCCGCCGCCCAATGGACCGGCATGCTGGCCGGCTTGCTGATCGCGCCGTGGCTGATGGCGTGCATCGGCGCGAAACGCACGGTGTCGCTGGGCCTGCTCGCCACGCTCGCGGCGTTCGCTACCATGAGCGCGCTTTCGTGGCCACTGTGGCTCGTGCCCGGTCTGCTGACGGGCTTGGGTATCGGCCTGCGCTGGATTGCCAACGAAACCTGGCTCTACAGTCTGGTTCCCGCTGAATCGAGCGGGCGCGTGGTGGGCGTGCACGAAGCGCTGATCGCCACGGCGGGCGTGATCGGCCCGGCGCTGGCCGTGTGGTGCGACGTCGACGGACGCATCATGTTCGCGGCCGGCGCGGCCTTCACGTTCGCCGCGGCGCTGCCGCTGTGGCTGACCGCATCGGATGGAAAGCGGCCTGCTTTGGCAGAACAACCGCCCGTGCGAAGAAAAGCCGCCGGACGGCGCTTGCCGATCGGTCCGCTGGTGAGCCTCGGCATGGTGGTCGTCGCGGCCGGCGGTCTCGGCGACGGCGCACTGTACGGCCTCTTTCCGCTATTCGCCGACGCACACGGCCTCAGCGCCACGCAAACCGCCACGCTGCTGACGCTGTTCGGCGTGGGCGGCATGGCGCTGCAATTTCCGGTCGGCTGGCTGGCCGACCGCTCGGGGCTCGCCACCGCGGTGATCGTCTGCGCCGCGCTCAGCACGCTGGCCATCTGCGGTTTCGCGCTGGCCGCGCCCGCCTCATGGCTCGCGGCCGCGAGCGCGCTATTGCTCGGCGGCATGAACAGTTCGTTCATCACGCTCGGCATGTACGCGGCGGCTTGCAGCGACAAGGCCGCGCTCACGCGCAACATGCGCCTCGTGTCGCTTACCTTCACGGCGAGTTCGATCGTGGGACCGCTTGTCGCGGGCTTCGCAATGAAAGCGCGCGGCAGCGACATGCTGATGTGGCAACTGGCGCTCATGAGCGGCGCGCTGGTGGTCTATACGCTCGGATTGCGCGAAGGCCGGCGTCAGCCCGAACGTTCGTCGTCGTTGGGCTGAGCCGGTCCATTTAAATGCAAATGGCCGTCGAGCGCTTAAGTGCCGCGTTGCACAACCTTGCGCTGACGCCACAGGCACAACAGATCGCACGCGATATGCGCGGCGGCAATCGCCGTGATCTCGCTCTGGTCGTATGCGGGAGCGACTTCCACGACGTCCGCGCCCACCAGATTCAAGGCGCCGAGCGCGCGCACGATCGCCAGTCCCTGCGCCGACGACAAACCACCCGCCACCGGTGTGCCCGTGCCCGGAGCGCACGCCGGATCGAGACAGTCGATATCGAAAGTCAAATAGGCGGGACGTTCCCCCACAATCGACGCAATCTGCTCCACCGTTGCCCGCGTGCCATGCTCGTGCACCCAGGCGGCGTCGAGAATATTGATGCCCATGAAATCGTCATTCCATGTGCGAATGCCGATCTGCACCGAGGTCTTCGGATCGATCAGGCCGTCTTTCACTGCCTTGTAGAACATCGAACCGTGATTCAGGCTGTCTGGACTATCGTCGGCCCAGGTATCGCAATGGGCGTCGAAATGAATCAGCGAGAGCGGTCTGCCGTACTTCTCCGCATGCGCGATCAACAGCGGATAAGTAATGTAGTGATCGCCGCCGAGTGTCAGCATCTTTGCGCCCGAGCGCAAAATCGTGCGCGCATGCTCGACGATGGACGCCTTGATCGTGAGCGGATTGTGCGCGTCGAACCAGCAGTCGCCATAGTCGGTCACGGCGAGGTCGTCGAACGGATTGAAACCCCACGGATACGGATGCAGTTCCGACAGCTGCACGCTGGCCGCGCGTACCGCCGCGGGTCCGAGACGCGCTCCCGAGCGGAACGTGGTGGCCAGATCGAGCGGCACGCCGGAGACCACGACGTCGACGCCGTCGAGTTCACGCGTGTACTTGCGGCGCATGAACGACAGCACGCCCGCATAGGTGTTTTCGATCGACGAGCCATAGAGCGACGCACGGCGGATCGCGCCGTCGCCGTAGGCGAGTTCAGTCATGAGTGACCTGATACCTATAGACAGTCCGGCGGCGCGCGTGAAGCTTCAAGAGGCACGCGCAACGCCGGCATCGGATTCATTGGGAACGCGGCGGTGCGCCTCACGCACACCGCCGCGCCGGCTTCGCGAATCCTTTAGCGCAGCCGCACGAGCGTGGACTTCAGCTCGGTGTATTTTTCCAACGCGTGCAGCGACTTGTCGCGGCCATTGCCCGATTGCTTGTAGCCGCCGAACGGGAAATTCATGTCGCCGCCTTCGTCGTAGCAATTGACCCATACCGTGCCGGCGCGGAGCTTGCGCGACACTTCGTGCGCGGTGGTCAGATTCGAGGTCCAGACTGCGGCGGCGAGACCATACTCGCTGTCGTTAGCGATCCTGATCGCCTCTTCCACCGTGTCGAACGTGATCACCGACAACACCGGTCCGAAGATTTCCTCGCGCGCGACCTTCGCACCTGAAGCCGGAATCTCGAAGATGGTCGGCTCGATATAGAAGCCGCCCGTTTCCTCTTTCACGCGTGCGCCGCCCAGCAGCAGCTTTGCCTCGGCGCGGCCGGCTTCGATATAGCCGAGCACGCGTTCGAGCTGAACCTTGTCGACGATCGCGCCCATCGACGTGTTCGGGTCGAGCGGATTGCCCGGCGTATAGCTGCGTGCCGCGGCGATCAGCTTGTCGAGGAACACGTCTTTGATGTCGCGGTGCACGAGCAGACGCGAACCCGCCGTGCACATTTCACCCATGTTGTAAAAGATTGCCCCGGCCGCCGCGTTCGCCGCGCGGTCCATATCGGGGCAATCCGGCATCACGATGTTCGGCGACTTGCCGCCGAGTTCGAGCCACACGCGTTTCAGGTTCGATTGCCCGGCGTACTGCATGATCAGCTTGCCGACGTTGGTCGAACCCGTGAAGGCGAGGCAGTCCACGTCCTGATGCAGCGCCAGCAGCTTGCCCGGCTCGCCCCCGCCCGGCACGACGTTGAACACGCCGGCGGGAATGCCTGCATCGAGAGCGAGTTGCGCGAGGCGGATCGCGGTGAGCGGCGATTTCTCCGAAGGTTTCAGCACCACGCTATTGCCCGCAGCCAGAGCCGGGCCGAATTTCCACGACGCCATCAGGATCGGGAAATTCCACGGCACGACCGCGGCCACCACGCCGATCGGCTCGCGCGTGACGAGTCCGACCAGATGATGATCGGCCGGCGCGACTTCGCCGCCGATCTTGTCGATCGCTTCGGCAAACCACTCGACGCAATACGCCGCGCCCGGCACGTCCACGCTGGTGGTGTCGGCGATCGGCTTGCCCGCGTCGAGCGTTTCGAGCAGTGCGAGCTCGTCCATATGCTCGCGGATCGACGCTGCCCAGCGCAACAGAATGGCTTTGCGCTGGCGCGGGTTGAGGCCCGACCACACGCCGGAGTCGAATGCTCGGCGTGCGGCCGACACCGCCGCGTCGACCTCGGCCGCGCCGCTGTCGGCAACTTTGGCGAGCAGCTTGCCGTCGATCGGGCTCAGGCAGTCGAACGTGCGGCCGCCTTCGGCGTCACGGTATTCGCCGTCGATAAACGCGCGGCCTTCAATAGAAAGCGTAGCGGCTTTGTCTTGCCAGAAAGCGAGAGATTTCTTGTCCATCAGGATGCCTCAATGTGTTGTGCGCTCGACGCAAACCTGCATCGACTTCATGCGGTACTGAACTGCGGCACTGAGTTGAGTTGAGTTGAGTCGAGGCGCGTTGGCGCGGAGTCCTCAGAAGGTGGGCGGCGAATTGGCCGACACGATCTCGCAGAGATGCTCCGCGCTGGGATTGCGAAAACGGTGCGGAAGACGGCTTTCGAAGTAGTAGCTGTCACCGGGGTCGAGCAGCCACGTGGTACCGTCCACCGTCAGTTCGATCTGACCGCTCACCACCACCCCGCCCTCGTGCCCTTCGTGCTCCAGCATTTCCGGCCCCGTGTCCGACAACGGTTGATAGACTTCGCGCAAAATCCCCATGTTGCGGTCTTTCACGCTCGAACCCGCCAGATAGAACTCGATCGATTCATTGCCGAGGTTCGGCATATCGGCGCGGCGCGACACGACCGAACGCTCCACCTCCACTTCGAAGGTGAAGAATTCGGCGAGACTCATGGGTATGCATTCGAGCAGTTTCTTCAGCGAGCCAACCGAGGGGCTCACGCGATTCTGCTCGATCAACGAGATCGTGCCGTTCGTCACTCCCGCCCGTTTCGCCAGTTCACGCTGGGACAAGCCGTGCTTCTTGCGGATGTATTGCAGACGGGTCGCTACTTCTATGGACATCGCTAGGTTCTCTGACATGGAAAACGATCGGGCCGCTAAAGGACCACATGACTCAGGCAACGAGGTGCCCGCGAGTGTTGAATATTCTAATCACTTTAATCGTTGCGCCGCTGGGGAAAACCCTGAAAGGTTTCCGAAATATGAACAGCGCAACGAACGTTCCCACCGGGCGGGATTCTAGCCGCACCCTCGGGAAAGCCCTGATAAATCTTTTATCAAAAAGGATTTGACGGCTTTATTGGCTCGTATATGCTGATTCACAGGCGGTCGTCATACCGACGTCGGGAAGCACCAAAGCGTGTTTTGCGGCGCAGCGAATTCAGTTCGCATCGGTTCAAGGCGATCATCCCAGCGTCCTGTTTCTTTAAACGCCCCGTGCGGATTTCGAGCAGGCCGTTCAATACTTTCAACGTCGCTAGTCGAGTGTAATCGTGAGAGTCCGAGGCCCTTTGGTGAGATGGAATCGTAGTCAGGCGAGTTGTCCTCGCGCTGACGGCGCCATCGCCGACGGCAGCAACGGCAGCCTTGCGTTCCGCCGCTTTCTGTCCGTCTTCACGATCCTGTCCCGCCGTTCAGTTCGACGTCACAACTCTATCTCCGCGCGCGCCTTCATTGCCGTGCGCACGGACGAAGTCGCCTCGCTGCTGCCGTAGCGCCTCTCTCCTTTTCGCCGTTCGATTCATCCGTTTGCGTGAGCGCGCTCTTTCGAGCCGTGCGTTCCTGCATGTGCGGTGCCGTCTGCCGCCCGCGCGTTTCATGCCCATCGGATCAGTTGCGCACCGCAGCGGATCGAATCGAACAGCCCATCCGATAACCACGCGCGGCGCGTTTCTGTCGACGACGACCGCCTGCACCACCCGGTGGCTTTGCGCTTCGCGCATGGCTGCGGAATCGTGCCGCGCTGTGTTTAACGTTGTTCATGCCGCGTCCCGCGGGGAACACACACGTCTATTCGTTATGCGAAACAAACCTCTCGTCGGCATCAGCGCCGACAGAACGATGATGGGAGTTCACCCGTCGCACGTGGTTGGCGAGAAGTACATCGCCGCTATCGTGGACGGCTCACAGGCGCTCGCCATGTTGCTGCCGGCGCTCGGCGAGCGTCAGTCCGCGGCGGACGTGCTGGCGACAGTCGACGGCCTGCTGTTTACCGGCAGCTATTCGAACGTCGAGCCGCACCGCTACGGCGGCCAGCCCAGCACGCCGGGCACGCTGCACGACGCCGCACGCGACGCGACCACGCTGCCGCTCATGCGCGCGGCGATCGCAGCCGGTGTGCCGGTGCTGGCCGTATGCCGGGGCTTCCAGGAAATGAACGTGGTTTTTGGCGGGACGCTGCATCAAAGCGTTCACGCGGTGGACGGTCTGAACGACCATCGCGAGAACAAGGAAGACGACCTCGACGTGCAATACGCACCGTCGCATTCGATCACGCTGACGCAGGGCGGCTTGTTGCAGCGCCTCGCGGGCGGCACGAATGAAGCGCGTGTGAATTCATTGCACGGTCAGGGCGTCGAGCGGCTGGGCGTGGGCCTCACGGCCGAAGCCACCGCGCCGGACGGCCTGATTGAAGCGGTAAGCGTGAAAGATGCGCGTGCCTTCGCGCTGGGTGTGCAGTGGCACCCGGAGTGGAAGCATGCCAGCGACGCGCTTTCCACCGCGATCTTTCGTGCGTTCGGCGACGCCTGCCGCGATCGAATGCGCACCAAGGCCGGCTATGGCGCGGCATCCGCCGCCGCCACGCATGCCTGAGCCGGTCGCGCACCAAAACTGAGAGAACAATCATGCATGACATCGACGATTTTCTGAAGAAGAACCGTGTCACCGAAATCGAAGCGATCATTCCGGATATGGCCGGGATCGCGCGCGGCAAGATCATTCCGCGCAGCAAATTCGAATCCGGCGAGTCCATGCGCTTGCCGCAGGCGGTGATGATCCAGACCGTCACAGGGGATTATCCGGAAGACGGCACGCTCACTGGCGTCACCGATCCGGACATGGTCTGCGTGCCCGACCCCAGCACCATCCGCATGATTCCGTGGGCCGTCGATCCGACCGCCCAGGTAATCCACGATTGCGTTCACTTCGACGGCACGCCGGTCGCGATCTCGCCGCGCCGTGTACTGCGCCGTGTGCTCGAACTCTATAAGGCCAAGGGCTGGAAGCCGGTCATCGCGCCCGAGCTCGAGTTCTATCTGGTCGACATGAACAAGGATCCGGACCTGCCGCTGCAACCGCCTATCGGCCGTACCGGGCGTCCGGAAACCGGCCGTCAGGCGTATTCGATCGAGGCAGTCAACGAATTCGATCCGCTTTTCGAAGACATCTACGAGTACTGCGAGGTGCAGGAACTGGAAGTCGACACGCTGATTCACGAAGTCGGCGCCGCGCAGATGGAAATCAACTTCATGCACGGCGATCCGCTCAAGCTCGCCGACAGCGTGTTCCTCTTCAAGCGCACGGTGCGTGAAGCCGCGTTGCGCCACAAGATGTATGCCACTTTCATGGCCAAGCCGATGGAAGGCGAACCGGGCTCGGCGATGCACATGCATCAAAGTCTCGTCGACGAAGAAACCGGCCACAACCTCTTCACCGGCGCGGACGGCAAGCCGACCACATTGTTCACGAGCTATATCGCCGGTCTGCAGAAGTACACGCCCGCGTTGATGCCGATTTTCGCGCCGTATATCAACTCGTATCGCCGCCTGTCGCGCTTCATGGCCGCGCCGATCAACGTGGCCTGGGGTTACGACAACCGCACGGTGGGTTTCCGGATTCCGCATTCGGGGCCGGCCGCGCGCCGCATCGAAAACCGCATTCCGGGCGTGGACTGCAACCCGTACCTCGCGATTGCAGCGACGCTCGCCGCCGGCTATCTCGGCATGACGCAGAACCTCGAAGCCACCGAGCCACTGCTCAGCGACGGTTACGAATTGCCGTATCAGTTGCCGCGCAATCTCGAAGAGGGCCTGACGTTGATGGGCGCCTGTGAACCGATCGCCGAAGTACTCGGCGAAAAATTCGTCAAGGCTTACCTCGCCCTGAAGGAAACCGAATACGAAGCGTTTTTCCGCGTGATCAGTTCGTGGGAACGCAGGCATTTGCTGCTGCACGTGTAAGGCAAACGCAAAAAATCTGGAGGAAGTATGAGCTACAGAACAGAAGAAGTCGCTTACGTGCAACCGGCGCAACCTGCCGCAAGCGCGCAAGCCGCACAACAGCAACGCAGCACCGCCGAATATCGCGCGCTGGACGCCGCGCACCACATCCACCCGTTTTCGGATATGGGCGCGCTCAATCGCACCGGCAGCCGCGTGATCGTCAAGGCACAAGGCGTGTACCTGTGGGACTCGGACGGCAACAAGGTGATCGACGGCATGGCCGGCCTGTGGTGCGTGAACGTCGGGTATGGCCGCAAGGAACTGGCCGACGCCGCATACAGACAGATGATGGAGCTGCCCTACTACAACACATTCTTCAAGACCACGCACCCGCCGGTGATCGAACTGTCGGCCTTGCTCGCGGAGCTGGCGCCCGAACCGTTCAATCACTTCTTCTACTGCAATAGCGGTTCGGAAGGCAACGACACGGTGCTGCGCATCGTCCACCATTACTGGGCAACGCAGGGCAAGCACTCGAAGAAATTCGTGATCTCGCGCAAGAACGGCTATCACGGTTCGACGATCGCGGGCGGCACGCTCGGCGGCATGGGCTACATGCATGAACAGATGCCCTCGAAAGTCGAGAACATCGTGCATATCGACCAGCCGTATTTCTTCGGCGAAGCACAAGGCAATCTGACGCCGGAAGAGTTCGCACTGGCTCGCGCGCAACAGCTGGAAGCGAAAATTCTCGAAATCGGCGCGGACAATGTCGCCGCATTTATCGGTGAGCCTTTCCAGGGAGCGGGCGGCGTGATCTTCCCCGCTTCGACGTATTGGCCGGAAATCCAGCGCATTTGCCGCAAGTACGACATTCTGCTCGTCGCCGACGAAGTGATCGGCGGTTTCGGCCGCACCGGCGAGTGGTTCGCACACCAGTACTTCGGTTTCGAGCCGGATCTGATCACACTGGCCAAGGGCCTGACGAGCGGTTACATACCGATGGGCGCGGTCGGCCTGCATGATCGCGTCGCCAAAGCAATCATCGAGAACGGCGACTTCAACCACGGTCTCACGTACTCGGGTCATCCGGTCGCCGCCGCCGTTGCGGTCGCGAACCTCAAGCTGCTGCGCGACGAAAAGATCGTCGAGCGCGTCAAGACCCATACGGGTCCGTACTTCCAGAAGAAGCTGCGCGACACGCTCGGCAATCACCCGATCATCGGCGAGATCTCCGGCGCGGGTCTGGTGGCCGGCCTGCAACTCGCGGAAGACCCGAAAACACGCAAGCGTTTCGCCAATGGCGGTGACGTCGGCACGATCTGCCGCGACTTCTGCTTCAACGGCAATCTCATCATGCGCGCCACCGGCGACCGGATGCTGCTGTCGCCGCCGCTGGTCATCAACAAGCTGGAAATCGACGAGATCGTCTCGAAGGCCAAAAAAGCCATCGACGCGACCGCACAACAACTCGGCATTTCGTAACGGCAGTCCGTATCGGCATGGGCACACCCACACGTCACGCTCATGCCGGTTCTTCACATCAAGGGAAAAAACCATGAGCGTTAGTCATCTTCGTCATGCGGTCGCGGGGGCCGCGCTTCTCGCCTTCACCGGTTTTGCGGCGCTGTCGGTCACGCCGGCCCTTGCGGCCGACACGGAACTGAATGTGTACAACTGGTCGGACTACATCGCGAAGGACACGATTCCAAACTTCGAGAAGCAGGACGGCATCAAGGTCAAATACGACAACTACGATAGCGACGACACGTTGCAGGCCAAGCTGCTCGCCGGCAGCTCCGGCTACGACATCGTGGTGCCGACGTCGAACTACATGGCCAAGCAGATTCAGGCCGGCGTGTACCAGAAGCTCGACAAATCGAAGTTGCCGAACCTTGCCAATCTCGACCCCGTGCTGATGAAGATGATTGCCGACGCGGATCCGGGCAACCAGTACGGCGTGCCCTGGGCATACGGTACGGACGGTATCGGCTACAACGTGCAGGCCGTGCAGAAGGCGCTCGGCGCCAATGCGCCGGTGGATAGCTGGGCACTGATCTTCGATCCGGCCAATCTCTCCAAGCTGAAAGGCTGCGGCGTCTCGATTCTCGACCAGGCCGTCGACGTCTTTGCCGCCACGCTGCAATATATGCGCAAGGATCCGAACAGCACGAATCCCGCCGACTACCAGGCCGCATTCGAAGTGCTGAAGAAGATTCGCCCGTATATCACCCAATTCAATTCGTCGGGCTACATCAACGACCTCGCCAACAACGACGTGTGCGTGGTGCTGGGCTGGTCCGGCGACGTCGGTATCGCCAGCCGCCGTACCGAAGAAGCCAAGCGTTCGTATCAGATCAAGTTCTCGAACGTGAAGGAAGGCGGCCTGCTGTGGTTCGACGTGATGGTGATCCCGAAAGACGCGCCGCATCCCGAAGCCGCGTTGAAATGGATCAACTACATCTCGGACCCCAAGGTCAACGCCGCGATCACCAACGAAGTGTTCTACCCGACCGCGAACAAGGCCGCGCGCCAGTTCGTCACGCCGGCTGTCGCACAGGACAAGACCGTTTATCCGGGTGACGAAGTGTTGAGCAAGATGACGCTGATGAAGCCGATGCCGACCGACATTCTGCGCCTTGAAAACCGTCTTTGGGCGCAGCTCAAAACCGGCCATTAATCAGGCCGACGTTATAAAACATTGATCCCGCGCTCAGGGATCGCTCGAACCCTGAGCGCATGAATAGCAGTAACGGCAGTCAGCCTGCGCGCTTTTTGGCTCCCACCTGCGCGCAGTCCCATGTTTTCCGATCGCAGCGCACGTTGCGAGTCGCTTCCAGCGCCTCGTATGGAGACACTTGCGCCCGCGATCCGCAAGGAACGGTTACATCATGAACTCGACGACCTCAAAAAGCGCCGCCGGCGCCACCCAGATGGCCCGCCCCGCGGTGACGGCAAAAGCGAAACCGGACGAATTCGTTCGCATCGAAAATGTCGTGAAGAAATTCGGCGACAGCACCGCTGTCGACAACGTCAACCTGAGCATCGCGAAGAATGAACTGTTCGCGCTGCTCGGCAGTTCCGGCTGCGGCAAGTCCACGCTCCTGCGCATGCTTGCGGGGCTCGAGACGGTGACGTCCGGGCGCATTTTCGTCGACGGCGAAGATCTCGCCGCGATGCCGCCGTACAAGCGGCCGGTCAACATGATGTTCCAGTCGTACGCCCTCTTCCCGCATATGAGCGTGGAGGCGAACATCGCCTTCGGTCTGAAGCAGGAAGGCACGCCCAAAAACGAAATCAAGGAACGCGTGGCCGATGCGCTCAATCTCGTGCAGATGAGTAAGTACGCGCAACGCAAGCCGCATCAACTGTCAGGCGGCCAGCAGCAGCGTGTGGCGCTCGCCCGTTCGCTGGTCAAGCGCCCCAAGCTGCTGCTGCTCGACGAGCCGATGTCGGCGCTCGATAAAAAAATCCGCCAGAAGACCCAGCTCGAACTGGTGAACATCATCGAGAAAGTGGATGTGACCTGCGTGATGGTCACGCACGATCAGGAAGAAGCCATGACGATGGCCGGCCGCCTCGCGGTGATGAGCGAAGGCCGCATCGTGCAGATCGGCTCGCCGAGCCAGGTCTATGAGTTTCCGAATAGCCGCTTTTCGGCCGAATTCATCGGCTCGACCAACCTGTTCGAAGGCACGGTGGTCGCGGATGAACCGGACCACATCTTTGTCGAAAGCGAAGACCTCGAATCGCGCATTTACGTGAGCCACGGCATTACCGGGCCGCTCGGCATGCCGGTTGGCATCTCGGTGCGCCCGGAGCGCATCAAGGTGTCGCTCGACAAGCCGTCGACGCCGCACAACTGGGCGCGCGGCGTGGTTTCGGATGTGGCGTACATGGGCAGCTATTCGCTGTATCACGTGCGTCTGCCGAGCGGCAAGACCGTCGTGTCGAATCTCTCCAGCTCGCATCTGATGGCCGAAGGTGCGCCCTCCTATAACGACGACGTGTTCGTCTACTGGTCGCCGGCTAGCGGCGTGGTGCTGACGCAATGAGCAATCCCACTACCTCCTCCCCCGCGGCGCTCGGCGCGCCGTCCGGCAGCCGTTTGCCCGGCTCGCTGAAAAAACGCCTGTCGATGCTGGTGCCGTCGGGCCGCACGACCGTGATCGGCGTGCCGTTCCTCTGGCTCACGGTGTTCTTCGCGTTGCCGTTCGTACTGGTGCTGAAGATCAGTTTCGCCGATCTGCGTCTGGGCATTCCACCGTACACGGATCTCGTGACGGTCAAGGACGGCATGGTGCATTTCGCCATGCAGCTCAGTCACTACGCGTTCCTGCTGCAGGACGACCTCTACGTCGCCACCTATCTCAGTTCGCTGAAGATGGCCGCGGTCTCCACTTTCTTCTGCCTGCTGATCGGCTATCCGATTGCGTACTACATCGCCCGCTCGGAACCCACCAAACGCAACCTGCTGATGATGGGCGTGATGCTGCCGTTCTGGACTTCGTTCCTGATTCGCGTCTACGCATGGATCGGCATCCTGAAGGACGACGGCCTGCTCAATCACACGCTGATGGCGATCGGCATGATTCATTCGCCGTTGCGGCTCTACCACACGGATATCGGCGTCTATATCGGCATGGTCTATTCGTACCTGCCTTTCATGGTGATGCCGCTCTATGCGCACCTCGTGAAAATGGATCTGACGCTGCTCGAAGCGGCCTACGACCTCGGTTGCAAGCCGTGGACGGCATTCACGCGTATCACGTTGCCGCTGTCGAAGAACGGCATTATCGCCGGCAGTTTGCTGGTGTTCATTCCGGCGGTGGGCGAATACGTGATTCCGGAACTGCTCGGCGGCGCCGACACGCTGATGATCGGCCGCGTGATGTGGGATGAATTCTTCAACGATATGGACTGGCCGATGGCATCCGCCGTCACCGTCGCGATGGTGCTACTGCTGCTCGTGCCGATGGCCGTGTTCCAGTACTACCAGGTCAAGGAACTGGAGGGCGCGAAATGATCAAGCCTAACAAGACGCTTTCCAATGGCGTGCTGACGTTCGGATTCCTGTTTCTCTACATTCCGATCATCAGCCTCGTGGTGTATTCGTTCAACGAATCGAAGCTCGTCACGGTGTGGTCCGGCTTCTCCCTCAAATGGTACGGCGCGCTGCTGCATGACGGCGAACTGCTGAACGCGGCATGGCTGTCGTTGAAGATCGGTCTGCTGACCGCGTGCGCCTCCGTTGTGATCGGTACGTGGGCCGGCTTCGTGCTCGCGCGCTTCGGACGCTTTCGCGGCTTCACACTGTTCGCCGGCATGATCAACGCACCGCTCGTGATTCCTGAAGTGATTCAGGGTATCTCGCTGCTGCTGCTGTTCGTCGCGCTCGAACAGATGCTCGGCTGGCCGAAGGGCCGGGGTCTCTTCACGATCTGGATCGGCCACGTGATGCTATGCGTGTCGTATGTGGCGATCATCGTGCAATCGCGTGTGAAAGAGCTGAACAAGTCGCTCGAAGAGGCCGCGCTCGATCTCGGCGCCACGCCCTTCAAGGTGTTCTTCCTGATCACCCTGCCGCTGATCTCGCAGGCGCTGATGTCCGGCTGGCTGCTGTCGTTCACGCTTTCCTTCGACGACCTCGTACTCTCCGCATTCCTGTCCGGTCCCGGCTCGACCACGCTGCCTCTCGTCGTGTTCTCGCGTGTTCGCCTCGGCCTGAATCCGGAAATGAATGCACTCGCCACGATCTTCATCACCACGGTGACGATCGGCGTGATTGCCGTGAACCGCTGGATGCAGTTGCGCGAGCGCAAACGCAACCGCGACATGCAGATGGCTTTCGCGCTTGCCGAAGCCGCAGATCCCTTGCCCTCCGCTCCACAACAAGCCGCCGTACGGAAGTCGCTCGATACGGCACGTGCATAAGAAGTCCGTTTGCAATACGACCAATAAGGAGAATTTGAATGAGAAAGAAACTCATCTGTCTGTTGGTGGCGGGGAGTCTGCCTGGCATAGCCGCGGCAGATGCCACCAGCGACCAGATCAAGGCGCTGCAGGCCCAACTCAACGCGCTGCAAAAGGAGGTCAAGCAGCTGCGCGCGGAAGTCGCCACCAAACCGAAGGCCGCCGCTGCCGCCACCGTGGCCCCGGCCCCGGCGGTGGTGGCCGCACCGGTGGATATCTCGTCGCCTGATTACGGCAAGGCTCAGGCGACGCTGACCAACGACGACGTGACGGCGATGAAGCAACAGATCGCCAATCAGCAACTGAAGGTCGACTCGCTCGAAGATGCCGCTCAGACCGGGCCGATCGCCGGTCTGTCGGTGACGGGTTATATCGACCCAACCTACATTTATAACCGTGCGCAGAGCAGTTCGTCGTTCCTGTTCGCTAACCACGAAAGCAGCTACAACTACTTCAACAGCACGTTCGGCGACCTGTACCTCGACATCAAGAAGACTTTCGGTGTCGGCCCGATGGCGCCGTCCGCCGAAATCACGTTGATGCCGAACCGTGGTAACGGCATTACGCTGCTGCAGAACTCGCACGGCGATATCGGCAACAACATCCTGAACACGGCGGTGGTGAACGTGCCGCTCACGGCGACCACGACACTCGTGGCCGGTTTGATTCCGAGCTTCGGCGGCTATGAAGTGCAGCAGTCGAATCAGATGCTCACGCTCACGCACAACCTGCTGTACGACTTCTCGGATCCGGGCAGCTACATCGGGATCGGCGCGAACTACACGGCCGGCAACTGGGCGTGGAAGTTCTTCCTCGGCAACGAACAGTACCGCACGTTCGGCGCAGTCACGCAGACGGGCACGAACGCGCTGGGCGATCCGATCACGACCAGCAACAAGATTCCGACGTTCACGGCTCGCACCGATTACACATGGTCGAGCGCGCTGGATATCGGCGGCTCGATCAATATCGGGCGTCAGACCTTGCCGAGCTCGATCGCTGACAACGGCACGGTCAGCTACGGCGTAGGCGGCCAGGCGCCGAGCTCGGGCGGCACGTTCTTCTTCACCGAAGCCGACCTGACCTACACGCTCGCCGACGTGCAGTACAACGCCGAACTCGACTACGGTCAGCAGCAGAACGCCGCGTACAACGGCGGCCAGGCACAGTGGTACGGCCTGTCGCTGCTCGCGCACCGCAAGTTCAATCTGCCGGTGGTGGGCCGCATGGGCGCGACCGTGCGCTATGACCTGCTGGTCGACAGCAAGAACGGCGGTGGCGGTGCTGGCATTGCGTTGAACGGCAACGGCATGGACACGGCGAACGGCTTCGGTATCGGCGCGGACTGTCTTGCCAATTCGCAGGCAAACGGCGGCCTTGGTTTCGAATGCAAGGGCGCAACCCGCCAGGACGTCTCGCTCGACCTGCTGTTCTATCCGACCCAGCAGATCACGGTCAAGGTGGAATACCGCCACGACTGGGCCAACAAGCAGGTGTTCCTGAAGAACGACGGTTCGTATGGCAAGTCCAACGACCTGCTCGCGACGCAGTTCATCTACTCGTTCTAATCCGTACCGCCGGCGCGTGGCCTCGCTGTAAAAGAGGCCACGCGCACTGGCTCATTCCGCATGCAATGCCTATGCTCCGATTCTCGAATCAGCCTCACGTCGCCTCGTATTACGCCGCCACCGCCAACGACACCACCCGCCATCCCGCACTCGAAGAAACCATCAACGTCGACGTTTGCGTGATCGGCGCCGGCCTCACCGGCATTTCCACTGCGCTCAATCTTGCCGAGCGCGGCCATTCGGTCGCCGTGCTCGAAGCATCGAAAGTCGGCTGGGCGGCGAGCGGCCGCAATGGCGGCCAGTTGATCGGCGGCTTTGCGTGCGATATCGATACGTTCGCGAAGTACATGCCCGCGGACGACGTGAAACGCGTTTGGGACATGGGGATCGAAACCCTCGACATCGTCAAGGAACGCGTCGCCAAACATCAGATCGATTGCGATCTGACCATCGGTTATCTGACCGCTGCCAATAAGCCGCGCGATACCGACACGCTGCAGAAATGGCGCGACGAAGCGCGGCGGCGCTTCGGCTATGACCGCTTCAGTTACGTCGACGCTGACGGCGTTGGCAACTATGTTCAGTCGCAGCGCTACCTCGGCGGACTGTTCGACGCGGACAGCGGCCATCTGCATCCGCTGAATTACACGCTGGGTCTGGCGCGCGCGGCACGCGAGGCCGGCGTGCGGATTTTCGAAGACAGCTGCGTCACGGCCTTACGCGAAGAAAACGGCCGCCATGTCGCGCAAACCGCGCGCGGCGACGTGCGGGCGCGATTCGTCGTGCTCGCCTGCAACACCTATCTCGGCAAGCTGGCGCCGGACGTCGCGAACAAGATCATGCCGGTCGGCACCTACGTGATCGCCACGGAGCCGCTCGACCCCGATCGCGCCGAAGCGTTAATGCCTGCCAAAGCCGCCGTGTGCGACAGCCGCTTCGTGCTCGACTATTTCCGTCCCGCGCCCGATAACCGCCTGCTGTGGGGCGGCAAAGTGAGTTATTCGACATTCGCGCCGCGCAACCTCGGCGAAGCGATGCGCCGCGATATGCTCAAAACCTTCCCGCAACTCGACGATGTCAAAATCGACTATGCGTGGGGCGGTTTCGTCGACATCACGATGAATCGCGCGCCGCATTTCGGCCGGCTCTCGCCAACCGTGTATTTCGCGCAAGGCTTCTCCGGGCACGGCGTGAACACCACCGGACTCGCGGGTAGACTGATTGCCGAGGCGATCGACGGCCAGGCGTCGCGCTTCGATCTGTTCGGCAAGATTCGTCACCGCGACTTTCCTGGCGGCGCTACACTGCGCACCCCCGCCCTCGTACTCGCAATGGCCTGGTATCGAATGAAGGATCTGCTTTGATGAATGCTCCGACGCCTGGCTTCAACACACTCGAGCGCCGCGCCGATGCGCTGATCGCCAACTCCTACTATGAGGCGAGCGCCGCCCGTCCGCTCACCGACGACCCCGCCTTGGAAGGCACGCTCGAAGCCGACGTGTGCGTGATCGGTGCGGGCTTTTCCGGTTTGTCGGTAGCGCTGGAGTGCCGGGCGCGCGGCCTCTCGGTGATCGTGCTCGATGCGTATCGTCCGGGCTGGGGCGCGTCGGGACGCAACGGCGGACAGACGCTGGTGGGTTTCGCGAAAGACGAGGTGATGGAGCGCCAGCTCGGTCTCGAAGGCGCGCGCGCTGCGTGGGCGATGTCGGTGGAAGGCGTGGCGCTGGTGCGCGAGCGCATCGGGCGCTATGGCATCGACTGCGATTTCACGGCCGGCTATCTGACGGTTGCCACCAAACCGAAACGCGTGCCCGATCTGCGTTCGTGGATGGAATCGGCTTCGCAGCGCTGGGGTTATACAAAACTCTCGTGGCTCGATACCGACGAAATACGTTCACGGGTTGCATCGCGGCGCTATCTGGCCGGCGTGTACGATCCGTTTTCCGGCCATCTGCATCCATTGAAGTACTGCCTCGGTCTCGCCGATGCGGCGCGCCGCGAAGGCGCGCAATTGTTCGCGCATTCGCCGGTCGTCGAGATTGAGCGTGGTGCGCGGCCTGTGGTGCGTACCGCTCGCGGCGAAGTGCGCTGCCGTTTCGTCGCGGCATGCGGCAACGCCACCATCGGCGACGTGCTGCCTGCGCCGGTCGCTGCGCGCATTGCACCGATCGCCTCGTATATCGTCGCCACCGAACCGCTCGGCAAGGAACGCGCGGATGCACTGATCAAAGGGCGCGAGGCGATTTGCGACAACAACTTCTTTCTCGACTATTTCCGTTTGTCGGCGGACCATCGCGTGCTGTTCGGCGGACGGGCGAGTTCGACCGGGGCGTCGCTGGCGCAACTCAGTGAAGAGATACGCCAGCGCATGATCGCCGTGTTCCCGCAACTCGCCGATGTGAAAATCGACTATGCGTGGGGCGGTTTTGTCGACGTGACGCGCAATCGTGCGCCCGATTTCGGTTCGATCGATCCGAACTACTTCTACGTGCAGGGGTTTTCGGGGCACGGCGTTGCGTTGACCGGTATTGCCGGGCGCGTGGTCGCCCAGGCAATGGCGGGCGAGACGGCGGCCTTCGATCTGTTCGCGCGGCTGCGCCATGCACGCTTCCCAGGCGGTCCGGCGTTGCGCGGGCCGGCGCTTGAACTTGGGATGATGTATCACCGAATACTCGAGTTGTTCTAGTCGTCATCGCATCTTGTAGCAACAGCACGGCGCAAGTGCGGTAGCCGTGCTGCTTTTTCACTTATATTCACGCCTCCGCCACCCGTGACGCGCGTCACTGGCCTCGCCTTTCCCTCGGCCCCGTTCCCTCGAACATCCACACTCTCCTAAGCGTTTACCCCAAATACCCAATTTGTCGACTATTTATCGATAAATTCTCGTGTTAGATTTCTTCGCCTGCCAGCCGGCGCAACCCGGCGCAACCAATCGGCGCCTACGTGCAACCCGTGTTCGCGGCACTGAAGCAACGCACCGGCAGCACACAACAACGACACCTCAGCGACGCAGCAAGGAGAACATCATGTGGGTTTTAATCGGCGTGCCGATCGTGGTACTCGGCTTCGCATTGCGCTTTAACTCGCTACTGGTCGTGACGATCGCGGGGATCGCCACGGGCGTCGCGGGCGGCTTGCAGCCGGTCGAGATTGTCAGCGCATTCGGCAAGGCGTTTGCCGATAACCGCTACATGGGCCTGATCTGGCTGACGCTGCCGGTGATCGCACTGCTGGAACGCAACGGTCTGAAAGAACAGGCCAAGCACCTGATTTCGCGCCTGCACGCCGCCACCACCGGCCGCGTGCTGATGCTGTACTTCGTGATCCGCCAGATCACCGCCGCACTCGGGCTGACGTCGCTCGGCGGCCACGCGCAAATGGTGCGTCCGCTGATCGCGCCGATGGCCGAAGCGGCCGCCGCGAATCGCTACGGCGAATTACCCGATGCAGTGCGTCAGCAGATCCGCGCGAATGCATCGGCGGTCGACAACATCGCCGTGTTCTTCGGCGAAGACATTTTCATTGCGATCCAGTCGATCCTGCTGATCAAGGGCTTTCTCGAACAGAACGGCATCGCCGTCGAACCGCTGCAGGTGTCGGTGTGGGCGATTCCCACGGCCGTGGCCGCACTCGTGATTCATATCGCGAGACTGATGCTGCTGGACCGCAATCTCTCACACAAGATGACCGCGTACGGCCGGGGTATCGCACGATGATGATCAAACTCGAATCGCTCTACGTGCTGGCCGGTTTGATGTTTGCCGCCTTCGCCCTCTTCAATCTGCAGGACCGTTCGAATCCGCGCCGCCTCGCCAACTTTCTCTTCTGGGGTGTCTATGCGATCACCTTCATGTTCGGTGGAGAACTGCCGCACTTCGTGACAGGCTGCCTTGCCATTGCACTGGCCGTGATCGCCGGTTCCGGCAAGCTCGGCAAAGGCAAAGCGGACAGCAACACCGAAGCGGCCGCCGCGCGCCGCGAAGCGAATGCGCAACGCTTCGGCAACAAGCTGTTCATCCCGGCGCTGCTGATTCCGTTCATCACGTTGCTCGGCACCTTGACGCTGAAATATGCACCATTCGTCGAAGCGAAGAATGTCACGCTGATTTCGCTCGTATTGGGCACGCTGGTCGCGTTCGGCGCGGCGCTTTTCATGCTGCGCGACTCGCCGGTGCACGCACTGAAAGACGCGCGGCACACTATGGACACCGTAGGCTGGGCCGCCATTCTTCCGCAGATGCTGGCCGCGCTCGGTGCGCTGTTCGCCGTGGCGGGCGTGGGCCACGTGGTGTCGGATCTGGTGAAAACGTGGATTCCGCTCGACTCCGCCTTCGCGGTGGTCGCGGCCTATACGTTCGGCATGGCCATTTTCACGATGATCATGGGCAACGCATTCGCCGCGTTTCCCGTCATGACAGCGGGTATCGGCTTGCCGTTGATCGTGCATCAATTCCACGGCAACCCCGCCATTCTGGGCGCGATCGGCATGCTGTGCGGCTTTTGCGGCACTTTGATGACCCCAATGGCGGCCAACTTCAATATCGTGCCGGCCGCGCTGCTGGAGCTGAAAGATCAGAACGGCGTGATCAAGGCGCAATGGCCGACCGCTTTGCTATTGTTGATCGTCAACACCATACTGTTATATCTGTTCGTATTCCGCTTTTGAGGAGGCGCCAATGACTACCCAACTCACTCGCGAATTCGCGTCGAAATTCGCCAATCTCGCACTCGCCCATCTCACGCGCGAATACCCGAACAAGCTGACGCACTCGCTCGCCGGACCGCAAGACGTACAGGGTCCGCGCGCGCTGCATCCGATCTTTTACGGCAGCTACGACTGGCATTCGTGCGTGCACGGCTACTGGTTGATTCTGCATCTATTGGAACGCTTTCCCGATCTGCCCGAAGCGGCGCGCATTGTCGCGGTGGTCGACGAGCATTTCACCGCGGCGAACGTGGCCGGTGAACTTGCGTATCTCGATCTGCCGCACAACCGTGGTTTCGAGCGTCCGTATGGTTGGGCCTGGCTGCTCGCGCTCAGCGCGCAACTCGATTCGCTGAAGCTTTCGGAGGCCGCGCGCTGGTCGAAAACCTTTGCGCCGCTCACCCGGTTTTTTATCGAACAGTTCGAGGCATTTCTGCCGAAAGCGACCTACCCGCTGCGCGTGGGCACGCACTTCAACATGGCCTTCGCGTTGGCGCTTACGCTGGATTTCGCGCGGCAAACGTCGCGTGAATCGCTTGAGGCATTGGTCGTCAATACCGCGGAACGCTGGTTTGTGGACGACGTGGCGTGTCAGGCGTGGGAGCCTGCCGGCGACGAATTTCTCTCGCCGTCACTCATGGAAGCGGAGCTCATGCGCCGCGTGTTGCCGCCCGCGCAGTTCGTCGACTGGTTCGGCCGCTTTCTGCCGAACCTCGGCGCGAAAAAGCCCGCCACGCTGTTCGAGCCCGTCACCGTGACGGATCGTACCGACGGCAAGATCGCTCACCTCGACGGTTTGAATCTGAGCCGTGCGTGGTGCCAACGTTCTTTGGCGCGCGCATTGCCCGCAGGCGACATTCGCCGGACAGTCCTGTTCGACGCCGCCGAGCGGCATCTGCAAAGCGCGCTACCGCACGTGGCCGGCGACTATATGGGCGAGCACTGGCTGGGCACGTTCGCTACGCTCGCATTGGAAGCTTGAATAAGCCTTGATTCAAGGCTCCGATTCGAATTTTCATTGACGGCCTGGTCCGTCAGTCCGCCAGAAACGCGAAAGCGGCGCCGCGCACGAAACGGCTTCCCCCAACCGATTCGCGCCGCGAGCGCCGCTTTTCCATCATGGTCTCAATCCGGAGCCGCTTCTCGCGGCTCAGCCGGCGACCATGCCGGCTTCATGCATTATTGCCCCGTCAGCTTCTTGGGCTTCGGCGGCGCCTGAACCTTGTTGTACTGGAACGCGGGCGTCGCCTTCAAGGCGTCTTTGGTGGCGCCGGCCAGATAGAAATTCCCCTGGCGGATATCCAGCGCAGCGATGGGTACCGCAACGTCGTGCGAGGCCACGCCGAGGAAACCACCGGCGGAGACGATTGCGGCGGACAGCGAGCCATCGGGCGCAACCACCAGATCGCGGACCGTACCGATCTTCTCGTTCTGGTCGTTGTACACCCCCTTGCCAAGAATGCTCTTCTTGACACTCCAGCCGCTCAACAGCGCATTCGACTGCTCGACGGTGATGCTCAGCGGTTGCGTGCCGGCGACTTGCGCCTGCGCACCCAGGCTGGTTGCAGCTACTGCGACGACAACAACAAGTTTGCCCAAAGTCATATCGTTCACTCCGTGTTTAAAGACTTGACCGGCGCATGGCCTGCGCCGAAAGGAATCGCTGCAGCACGATCATACAGATTGCGCCGCGCGACTGCATCCAGCGCGGCGGGAGGCCGCATGCGGACCACGTAAAGAGTATTCGCGACAATGCCCCGTGCTGGCATCACGGCTCGAAGCTCGTGGCGGTAAAATCGCGCAAGGCGATCACGCCTGCATTAGAGGTGGAAGTTTGACTGAGCTTGAACAGGGTTTCATCCTGACCCGACATTGGCGGGACACACCCGCCGGCACGGAAGTCGATTTCTGGCTGGCAACGGACAGCGGGCCCCGTCACATCCGTCTGCGCCCTCAGCCTTCGGTGGCGTTCATTCCCGTCGAGCATCGTGAGCGGGCCGAAACGATCCTGCGCCGCGAAGCACCGCTCGATCTGCGCCCGCTCGATCTCTGCGACTTTCAGCATCGCCCGGTCATGGGACTTTATTGCCCGCAGTACCGGCAATTGACGGGGTTCGAGAAACGCCTGAAGCAAGGCGGCGTCGACGTCTACGAAGCCGACATCTTCCCGCCGGAGCGCTACATGATGGAGCGCTTCATCACGGCGCCGGTGTGGTTCAGCGCAGACGCGCAGAGCAACGGCCACAGCGGCCCGCTCCTTAACAGCGAACTCAAACCGGCCACGGGCTATCGCCCGCCCTTGAAGCTGGTCTCGCTCGATATCGAGACCAGTGCCCACGCCGAGTTGTACTCGATCGCGCTGGAAGGTTGCGGACAGCGCCAGGTGTATATGCTGGGCCCACCCAATGGCAATGCGGGCGCGCTCGACTTCGACCTCGAATACTGCGAAACCCGCGCACACTTGCTGGAAAAACTGAACGCGTGGCTGGAGCGGCATGATCCCGATGCGATCATCGGCTGGAATCTGGTGCAGTTCGATCTGCGTGTGCTGCAGCAGCACGCCGAACAATATCGCATACCGCTGCGGCTCGGCCGCGGTGGTGCGGTGATGGAATGGCGCGAGCACGGACTCAAACAGAACCATTTCTTCGCCGGCGCCGCGGGGCGGCTGATTATCGACGGCATCGAGGCACTGCGTTCCGCGACGTGGAGTTTCCCTTCGTTCAGTCTCGAACATGTCGCGCGTTCCGTGCTGGGCGAAGGCAAGTCGATCGACAATCCATATCAGCGCATGGACGAAATCCAGCGCCGCTTCGACGAGGACAAGCCCGCGCTCGCGCAGTACAACCTCAAGGACTGCGAGTTGGTCACGCGCATTTTCGCAAAAACGGAGTTGCTGCCGTTCCTGCTGGAACGCGCGAGCGTCACGGGGCTGCCGGCGGATCGCAGCGGCGGATCAGTGGCCGCGTTCACGCATCTGTATATGCCGCGTATGCATCGGCAAGGCTATGTCGCGCCCAATCTCGGCGACGTGGCGGGCGCCGCGAGCCCCGGCGGCTTCGTGATGGATTCGCGCCCCGGCCTCTACGATTCCGTGCTGGTGCTGGACTACAAGAGCCTCTATCCGTCCATTATCCGCACCTTTTTGATCGACCCCGTCGGCCTGGTGGAAGGCATGCTGAATCCCGCCGACGATCAATCCGTGCCGGGCTTTCTCGGCGCGCGTTTCTCGCGCACGCGCCATTGTTTGCCGTCGATCGTCGGGCAGGTCTGGCAAGGGCGCGAAACGGCCAAACGCGAGAACAACAAGCCGCTTTCGCAGGCGTTGAAGATCATCATGAACGCCTTTTACGGCGTGCTGGGATCGACCGGTTGCCGTTTCTTCGATCCGCGTCTCGCCTCGTCGATCACCATGCGTGGCCACGAAATCATGCATGCCACGCGCGAACTGATTCAGGGCGAAGGCTACGAGGTCATTTACGGCGACACGGATTCGACCTTCGTGTGGCTCAAGCATGCGCACAGCGAGGAAGACGCGAGCCGCATCGGCCGCGCGCTGGTCGAACATATCAATGCATGGTGGCGGGAGAATCTGCGGGAGAGATTCGGGCTCGACAGCGCGCTCGAACTGCAATTCGAGCGGCACTACCGGCGCTTCTTCATGCCGACCATTCGCGGCGCCGAGGAAGGCAGCAAGAAACGCTACGCAGGCCTCACGGTTATGCCGGACGGCCGCGAGGACATTGTCTACAAAGGACTCGAAACGGTACGAACGGACTGGACGCCGCTCGCGCAACAGTTTCAGCAGGAACTGTACCGGCGCATTTTCACGCGGCAACCGTATCAGGATTACGTACGCGACTATGTACGCGATACGCTCGAAGGCAAGCTCGACGACCAGCTCGTGTATCGCAAGCGCGTGCGCCGGCCGCTCGGCGAATACGAGCGCAACGTGCCGCCTCACGTGCGCGCGGCGCGTGTGGCGGACGAGTTCAATCGGCGGCAAGGGCGCCCGCTGCAATATCAGAACGGCGGCTGGATCAGTTATGTCATGACGGTTGCCGGACCCGAGCCGCTGGAAACGCTGCGCTCGGCGATCGATTACGAACACTATCTGACGCGACAGTTGCAGCCCGTCGCCGACGCGATCCTGCCGCTGCTGCGCGATGATTTCATCACTTTGATGTCGGGCCAGAAGCCGCTGTTCTGAAGCAGTGCTAGCATCGGGCGGATCAAAGCTCAAAGCAAAGGTCACGCATGCAAGAGTCGAACCTGAACACGGCAGGCGAGTTGAAAGACGACGCGCAAACCGCTGCGGATCGCGTGTTTTCAAACGGGGCGCTCAGTATCGGACTCACCTTGCCGATGCTGCGCGCCGGCACCGTCGTGGCCGATTTCGACGAGCAACTGGCGCTCGCACGCCTTGCCGACGAACGCGGCTTTCGCGCACTGTGGATACGCGATGTTCCGTTGAACAGCGCGGATTACCCGGACCCTGTCGGCCATCTCGACCCGTGGGTGTTGCTCGGCGCACTCGCCGTGAATACGCGGCGTATCGCGCTGGCGAGCGGCGCCATCGTGCTCACGCTGCGCCATCCGCTGCATATCGCCAAGGCGGCGGTATCAGTCGGCTCACTCAGCCACGGGCGCTTCATTTTAGGTCTGGGATCGGGCGACCGTCCGCCGGAATATGCCGCATTCGGCCGGGATTCCGACGAGCGCCGCGATCTGTATCGCAGTCACTGGGAAACGGTTGCTGCCGCGCTCGGCGAGCCGCCGCGCGTCATTCCCGATCGCACGCCTGAAGGCGCGCCGACTTTCCGTCTGCTGCCCGAGAGTTCTCATGAGGTGCCGCTGCTCGCGGTGGGATCGGGCGGCCAGAGCGTCGACTGGATTGCGCGTCATTCGCTGGGATGGATGACCTACCACCGCGAACCCGACGCGCAGCGGGCCCGCTACAGCATGTGGCGCGCTGCCGTGGAACGCGCGGCGCCCGAGGCGTTTCGCGCGTTCGGTGTCGCGATGCGGCTCGAACTCAGCAGTGATCCGCATGAGCCGGCCCAGGCCGTTTCACTTGGCTACCGGACCGGCCGGCATGCGTTGATCGACATACTGACGGAGATGCGCGCGGGCGGGACGCATCATGTGACGTTCAATCTGTCATCGGCGCGGCCGGTCGCCGAGGTCGTCAATGAACTGGCTGATGAGGTGTTGCCGCAGTTTCATCGAGAGTAATTTCCTTCACGATCCTGCGGCAGAAAGCATACCGCCCTTGCGCAAGCAAGAACCACCGCCGCTGCACGAACCCGTCAAACCCAGCTCTTTGTCCGCAACGTTTCGATAGCAAGGTCCAGAAATGACCGGACCTTCTGGTTTGCGTGCCGCCCTTCTCGGTGAACGACGTGCACAGGCAACGCGGCCGGTTCATAGTCGGCCAGCACGATCTTCAGCGCGCCCGCTTCGATCTCGCGCGCCACCTGATAGGACAGCAGCCGCGTAACCCCCAGTCCTGCGACGGCTGCCGCGATAGCGGAGTCGTTGGTGGTTGTGATCATGCGTGGTTGAATCGGGACAACGAGCGACTGCCGGTCAGCAGTGAAGCGCCATTCGGGCGCAGGCGAGACACCGCTTGCCTGAATGGTGGTGTGGCCTGCCAGATCCTCGGGGCGCTCTGGTACACCGTATCGATCGAGATAAGCGGGCGCCGCGCACAGGACGCGCCGAACCCCGCCCACCGCGATCGCTTGCAGGGAAGAACTCGGCAACTCTCCGATACGCACCGCGACGTCCGCACCTTCGTCGACCATATTCACAACGCGGTCGAGAAACCAGCAATTGACGTTGACCGCCGGATAGCGCGCCAGGTAGTCGAGCACGATCGGCATGAGATGCATCTTCCCGAACAGCACCGGCGCGGTCACGGTCAACTGGCCTCGCGGCGCCGCGTGCGTGCCGGCCGCCGTAACTTCCGCCGCGTCGATTTCGCCGAGTATGCGGCGGCAGTCCTCGAAATACGTGGCGCCGGCATCGGTCAGCCTGACGATACGCGTGGTACGCGTCAGCAACCTGACGCCGAGCCGTTCTTCGAGTTCGGTCACCATCCGGCTCACTACCGAGGGCGACACGTTCAGCTTGCGCGCCGCCGAAGCAAAACCTTCCGTTTCGACGACGGTCACAAACGTCGTCATTGCCTGAAGTCGGTCCATATCTGCCTGGATGTGCGAGTGAGCGATCGATGCACGCTCGCCGATCAGCAGCAGACTTCGATCAGCGGCGCGGATTCGCCAAGCATAGCAGGCGCGCCGCGCGGCTTCAGACGTAAGCGAGATCACGTCAAAGGTCCAGTAGCAGGCGTTCGGCGCTGCCGCTCCCGGCTTGCGCCGGCACAGCGCAACAGATCAGTGCCTCGTCGTTCGCCACCCTGAACTCGGGCGCGACAGGATACGCGACCGCTCCTTCGAGGACGCGGGTGCGGCAAGTCCCGCAACTGCCGCCACGGCAGCCGAATTCCGGCGACAAGCCCCGCGACTCGGCGAGATCCAGCAACGAACCACTGTCTGGATTCCAGCGCGCTTCCTTGCCGGACTTGACGAACGCAACCGGCGTCGGTTTATCCGCCGGCAAATGCGCAAGGCCTGCGTCTGCGCCGGCGTCTGTCCGACGATGCAACCCCGCCGGCCCGAACGCCTCGGCGTGAATCCGGTTATCGGCGACATTCAGCTCGCGCAGCCCGTCGTACAGCGACTGCATGAACCCCGCCGGTCCGCACAGGTAAAAATCGTAGTCGTTGAATGGGAGTGTCTCGCGCAGAAGTTCGATATCGAGCCGACCTGCGGCATCGAAATCCTTGCCCATTTGCGCGCCTTCGCTATCGGTCAGCGTGCGCACCACGCGCACCTCACCACCGGCATTCGCGGCCAGTTGATCGATCTCTTTCGTGAAGGCCCGCTCGGCGAGCGTGCGTGCCGAGTGAAACAACCACGTCGGTCGGACCCTGCGTGTACGCAAACCTTCATATACGACGTGCCGCAACATCGCGAGCATGGGCGTCACGCCGACACCCGCTGCGAGCAGCACCGCCGGCCGGTGCGCGGCGGCGTCGATGGTGAACTGGCCGGCCGGCGCACGCGCCTCGATGACACTGCCCACCCGCAACGTTTCGTGCAGATGCACAGAAACCAGTCCATGCCGCTTGACGCTGATCCGGTACACCCCGTCTGCCGGCGCCGTGGACAACGTATAGGTCCGGATTACCGGTTTGGTGCAACCGGGCGGCGTGACGCGAATCGGCAGATGTTGGCCCGCTGTGTGCGGAATGAGGCCGGCGCCATCGAGCGGTTCAAGGTAGAACGAACGGATCACCGAGCTTTCGTCGACGACCTGGGTGACCTTGAAGGGACGCCACGCGTCGGCCAGCGCCTGCGCTTTCAGGCGGCTCGCCACCTCGTCCCAACTGCCCGTCATCAGCGAGTTCGGCGACCAGCCGTTCGCCTGAAACTTCCAGCGCAGCGGCAACGCGCCGGCGCGATAGACGATGCGACGCGGCTTGAAACGCCACAGACGCTCCGCGCCCTGAAATGCGGCGATTTCGGGGGAGTCGAGATCGACTTGCGCCTCTCCCGTGAGCTGCAACAGATCGCCGCTTTCGAAATCAGCGAAGACGAGCCCCGCGCGGGGATTGATGACGAAGTTGCCGAGCGTGGCAAAAAACAGGTTGCCTGCAAAGTCAGGAATCGTCAGCACGCCGTCCTCACTCAGGCGCACGAACCCTGCTTTGCCGCCGCGGTGCGAGACGTCGACCTGACGGCCGGCGGGGTCATCGACATAAGACGCGACGAAGAAAGTATCGGCCGTATCGATCATCGTGCGCGCCCGTTCCGACAGGTACTCAAGGTGCACGGCCTCGGCGGGCGGCGGGCTCGCCGGGTCACGAACGAATTCGGCATCGCGCATCTGGATGTATTGCGGACAGTTGCCGAAACTCTGCGTCACGTCGACGTTGAAACCCGCGCCGGTGCTATGGCTCACCGTACCATTCAGGCGATTACGCCGGCGGGTATGCAGTTCGATGCCCAGCAAACCCACCGCTTCGCCATCGTCGAGACCAGCGGAGGCCGGGTCGTGCGGGTCGCGCACCAGGTCGACTAGCAGCGTGCGCGCGGTCGGTGCGTGCAGAAATCCCGGCTTACCGGCAACCAGCGTGGCCCACACGTCGCCTTCGTGATCCACCGCGCCAAGCGCGACAAACGGCAATTGGGAGAAGAACGTGCGATGCTGGTCGGGCATGAAACGACGAATGACCCGCCGCCCGACATCCTGCATCCGCTCAGCCACGCCCACTGCGCGTTGAAGCTTCAATTCGCCCGCATGCCAGGGCGAAACCGCGTTGTCTGTCGAATTTGCGCTCACGATGACACTCCTGTCCGGATGAGGCATAAGCGGGGAATCAGAGAAACGGTTGGCGCGCATCAGGTCGCGCCCGTATCAGCTTGGGGATCGCGCCGGGATCAACCGGGCGGCACCCTGAGATCACCATTACGCCGCGAGGCCAACAGGTGTCTTCCTGAACTCGACGAAGCCAGGCAGCGCTTCGATGCGCCGCAGCCAGGTACTGACGTTCGGGTAGCCGGAGAGATCGACATTGCCTTCCGGCGCCCGCGCGATGTAGCTGTACAGCGCGACGTCCGCGATGGTCGGATGGGCTCCGACGATGAATTCGCGACCGGTCAGCTCCTGATCGATGATCTTGAGGATCGCGTGAGCTCGGCCGATCACCTCCTCCGCATTGCGTGCCGCACCAAACACTGTGATCAGCCGCGCCGCCGCCGGGCCGTAAGCGATTTCCCCCGCGGCAACCGAAAGCCAGCGCTGGATCGCCGCTTCGCCGGCCGGCGTCTGCGGCAGCCAGTCCTTCTGGTTCAGCTTGCGGGCGAGGTATACGAGGATTGCATTCGAATCCGCCACCACCGTGTCGCCGTCGACCAGCGCGGGCACCTGGCCGAAGCGGTTCAGCTTGAGGAATTCCGGTGACTTGTGCTCGGCCTTCATCAGGTCGACTTCAATGAGTTCATGCTCGACACCGAGCAGCGAGAGGAACAGGTGGGCGCGATGCGAGTGGCCGGACAGCGGGTGGTAATAGAGTTTCATGACGATCTTCCCTGGTTGGCGGTGTGGCTGGGAAATCCGAACCACTGGAGCCAAGTCTAGGGACGCCGTCCTTTTTCCAGAATACGTCGCAAGGTCAAATCAATGTTCTCGTAACGAGAACAGTGCTGGCACCCTGATTGAGTTGAGCCCCCGTTCGTCTCAACCCGGTAACGCTGCACGGGTCAAGGGATCTATCAATGGCGTGCGCCGACTTGCCCTGTCAGCGCATTCGAGGCAACATCGCTTGCTCGATGAACCGGATTTCCCAAACCGACCTGCTACAGACGCTTACCGGAAAAACTCAGGCGAACCACGGCCATTAAATGAAACGCTTCGAATTGCTGGCCAACACAATGGCCGACGAGATTCGCTCCGGCCGGCGCCTCGTTGGCTCCCGGATGCCTTCCCTGCGACAGCTCACGACGCAGCACGGCGTGAGTCAGTCAACGGTATTCCGCGCGTACTATCTTCTCGAAGAATGGGGGCTGATTCGAGCACGCGAACGCTCCGGATACTACGTAGCGCCAGGTGCCGCGCTTAAGCAGCCGCTGGCTTCGAAGCCTCCTCCTGCTTTGGCATCCGCCAGGGTCGAGATCAGCGACCTCGTCTTCTCGGTGCTCGAGGCGGCGAAGCATCCCAACGTGGTTCCGTTCGGCTCCGCGTTTCCGTCTCCCAAGCTTTTTCCCCTTCAGCGCCTCGCCAGATCGCTCGCGCACTCGACCCGTTTGATCAGTCCGTGGAGCACTGTCGTCGACCTTCCGCCAGGCAATGAGCAACTGCGTCGCGAGATTTCGCTGCGGTATATGGCGATGGGCATCGCGCAACCAATGGAAGAGCTTGTTGTCACGAATGGCGCACTGGAGGCGCTCAATCTTTGTCTGATGGCAGTGACGCGGCCGGGAGACGTGGTGGCGATCGAGTCACCCGGATTCTATGCGGCGCTGCAGGCAATCGAACGCCTCGACTTGCGGGCGGTGGAAATCCCGGTCGATTCCGTTTCGGGTCTTGATCTGGAGGCTCTGGCGCATGCGTTCGAGACGCAGCCTATTCGGGCATGCTGGTTCATGACGAACTTTCAGAACCCGACAGGCGCCACGATGTCGCAGGAAAAGAAGAAAGCACTGGTCGAGCTTCTGGCCCGGCACGACGTGCCGCTCATTGAAGACGACGTGTATGGCGAGCTACATCACGGAGCCGCCAACCCGCTGCCGGCGAGGGTCTTTGACCAGAAGGGACTCGTCATGCACTGCAGTTCATTCTCAAAGACACTTGCACCGGGCTATCGCATTGGCTGGGTAGCGGCGGGGCGTTTCGCCGGGAAGGTCCAACGTCTGAAGTTGATGACCACCTTATCGGCCAGCATTCCCGCACAGGCCGGCATAGCCGACTATCTGCAGCACGGCGGCTACGACAAGCATCTCCGGAAACTACGTGGCGCGTTGCGCAATCAGCTGGATACGATGGATGCCGCACTGCACCGCTGGATGCCCGCTGATTCGCACTGGACGCGACCGTCCGGTGGATATTTCGTCTGGGTCCGACTGCCCCACCATGTCGACGCGATGCAATTGCACCGCCTTGCGATAGAAAATGGAATCAGCATTGCGCCGGGCCCCATTTTTTCCGCGCAGCACGCATTCCGCGACCACATCCGTTTGAATTTTGGTCATCCGTGGGACGAAAGAACCGAGCAGGCTGTTAAAACCCTCTGCTCGCTAATCAAACTGTCCAGCCAGTGAACAACGGACACCTTCTCGCCTCTCAATGCGCGACGGTGATTGCGAGCTTCGCCAAGGCAAAGAGAATCGCGCCGAACCCGGTGGCAAGAAGCACGGCAACGAAAGGCAACAGCGGTAGCCTGACTCCCGTGATATCCGCTTGATGCGAGGCGCCGCGACGAACGCCCAGAAAACTCCACAGCACGATTCGCGTCATCTTCAACAGGTTCATGACCGCACCTCTCCATGCAGCATTGTTTGATCTCCCGTGACACTATGGGCCGGACAGATCCGACAAAGAAGTAGCAGTTGTGAACTATTCGAACGTAGCAGTCTTCCTTCGTGCGGCCGTTCAGCGGCCTGTCCGAGACCTGCGTCCGGATCTGCTACCGCGATTTTTGCTGCATCTGCTACTTTTCAGCGCTTTCCTTTCCCTCTATTGTTTGCGGATAATAGAACCCGCGTTTACCGCACAGCTGTCTTTCGAGGCACAGGGCGAAAAGTGGCAAAAAAGTCTTTGTGCAAGGCTCTTTGCCAGGCACCGCCAGGCCGACGAGGTACGGCAAGCATCACCACCGGCGAGACCCGTCTCTTTACCGACCCAACGCCTGGGCGAGCAGCGCCACGTGCAGCCGCAGACACACCGGACCATGTACCAATACACTGAGTTTGACAAATCCTTCGTACGCAGCCGCGCAGCACAGTTTCGCGACCAGGTCGAGCGATGGCAATCCGGTAAGCTCAGCGAGAACGACTTTCGTCCGCTACGTCTTCAAAACGGATGGTATGTGCAACGGCACGCTCCAATGCTGCGCGTTGCCGTGCCGTATGGAGAGTTGTCGAGTTCGCAGTTGCGTGTGCTCGCCCGGATTGCGCGCGAGTATGACGAGCCTGAGGCCGAGGTCTATCGGCTTGCTTGCGAAGCACAGCGCAAACTCGGCACTCTCCACCTGCCTACCCACTATGCGCATTTCACAACGCGCACCAATGTCCAGTTCAACTGGATTCCGCTCTCGAAAGCGGCGGACGTGATGGACCTGCTCGCCAGCGTCGACATGCATGGGATTCAGACCAGCGGCAACTGCATTCGCAACATTTCCTGCGACGAACGTGCCGGAGTCGCACCGGACGAGATCGCCGACCCGAGGCCATTCGCTGAAATCATGCGGCAATGGACTACGTTGCATCCCGAGTTTGCCTTTCTTCCGCGCAAGTTCAAGATTGCAATTACCGGCGCGGCCGAAGATCGGGCCGCGACGGAGTGGCACGATGTAGGTTTGCGGCTCATCAGGAACGAAGCAGGCGAACTTGGCTTTCGGGTGACAGTCGGCGGCGGAATGGGTCGCACGCCCATGATCGGCGCAGTGCTGCGTGAGTTTTTGCCGTGGCAGCAGATCATGAACTATATCGAGGCGGTTGTACGCGTCTATAACCGCTACGGTCGACGCGATAACAAGTACAAGGCGCGCATAAAAATCCTGGTCAAGGCCGAGGGGCAGCGCTATGTCGACGACGTGAACGAGGAATTTCGCCAGATCGTCGAATTCGATGGCGGACCGCATACCATTGCGCAGGCCGAACTCGACCGCGTCAGCGCTTCGTTCGTGCCGCCAGCCTTGCATAAGCGAACACCTGCGAACGTCGGCGGTGTCCGCATGGATCTGCGCGCACAAGCGGAAATCCATCCGCGTTTCGGGAAATGGTTGGAGCGCAACGTGGCGCTACACAAGGATCCGCAAATGCGTGTCGTGACCTTGTCATTCAAACGCCTGCTTCAGGCACCCGGTGACGCATCGGCCGATCAGCTCGATACTGTCGCCGAACTGGCCGCGCGATATTCGGCCGGTGAGGCACGCGTAACCCATACGCAAAATGTGGTGCTGCCGTGGGTCCATGCGGACGACCTTTTCCCGCTCTGGCAAGCCGCCTCCGACGCGGACCTGGCCAGTGCAAACGTGCGCCTTCTCACAGACATGATTGCGTGCCCGGGCGGCGATTTTTGCGCCCTTGCCAATGCACGTTCCATTCCGGTTGCACAGGCGATTGCCGAGCGTTATCAGGATCTCGACGAACTCGACGATATCGGCGAGATCGATTTGCATATCAGCGGCTGCATCAACTCATGCGGTCATCACCATAGCGGCCACATCGGCATTCTCGGCGTCGACAAGGACGGACAAGAGTGGTATCAGGTTACGCTGGGCGGAGCGGATGGGAAGAATTCGAGCGGTGTCGCGCAGCCAGGAAAAGTCATTGGACCGTCTTTCTCCTCGCATGAAATACCTGACGTCATAGAAGCGATACTCTCCACTTACCGCGATGTACGAAGCGCAGATGGAACGCGGGAGACGTTTATCCAGACAGTCAGGCGCGTCGGTCTCGAACCGTTCAAGCTTGCCGCCAACGGCGCCCGGTGCAAAACAGAGGTTTCATTGTGACAAATGGCACTCGACTGAAAATCCTGTCAACGTCCGAACATCTGGCGGACGATGTCGAGAACGCGACTCTGCTTCCCAATGACGCAGACCCGACTACGCTTGCAGAGCGGATTGAAACGATCGCACGCATCGATCTCCACTTCCCGGACTTCACAGACGGACGCGCATACAGCCAAGCCTATCTCCTACGCCGCAGGCTCGGATTCAAAGGTGACTTACGCGCCACCGGAGACGTTTTGATAGACCAGTTCGTCCAGATGCAGAGAACGGGATTCTCTAGCGCGGTACTCAAAGACGGTGTCGATCCGGCCGACGCGAAACGCCAGTTCGAGCGATTCCCCGGCTACTATCAGGCCGCCGCTGAAAAAACCAACGAAAAGCTCGAGCCGATGTGAAATCGAAACCGGTGCGGATAACCAACTGCCGTTGACGCACGCATTGAACGTTTGAAATAGCGCCGGCCCAATCGTCCCAGGCACGAACTGGCTACTTCGAAATCTTCTCCAGTTCGATTCCGTTGGTGCGTGGCCCCATCAAACCAATCGCGAGCATCACGATCAACATCGCACCTGCGATGAACACGAACACGCCGCCAGTGCCAAAGTGCTTCAACACGGCGGCGATCAGAAAGGCGGTGAAAATCGCCGAAAAGCGGCTCCACGAATAAACGAAACCGACTGCCCGCGCACGAATGCTGGTCGGAAAAAGCTCGGCCTGATACGCGTGGAAACTGTACGAAATGATGTTGCCCGCGAGCGTCAAACCTACACCGAGACTCACCAGCAACACAGCACCCGCCGCCTGACTGAACCACAGCCCGCAGACGATATTCACACCCGCCATCACCACGATCACCGTCTTGCGCTCGAAGCGGTCGCCGATAAAAAGCCCGATCACCGGACCGAGCGGTGCAGCCAGCGCGATCACGCTCGAATACATCAGACTCGTGGTGATCGTAATGCCCTGCTCGATCAGAAGCGTGGGCACCCAATTCGCAAAGCCGTAGAAGCCCACCGTCTGGAAGATATTGAAGATCGTCATCATCAGCGTACGGCTGCGGTACGGCGGCACCCACATATCGCGGAAGCTGCCGCGCGGCGCAACCGGCACCGGCGGCGCGGGCGGCGGCAGTTCGCGGCCGTACTCGCGGCGCACCTTCGTTTCGAGTTCGGTCATCACGCGATCGGCTTCGGCAAGACGTCCTTGTTGTGCGAGCCAGCGCGGGCTTTCCGGCAAGGCGCGGCGAATCCACCACACGAACAGCGCACCGTGTGCGCCGATCAGCACGACCCAGCGCCAACCGTCGAGGCCGAGCAGCGTGCGCGGCACCAATAGATACGAGAGAAATGCCACCACCGGCACCGCCGTAAAACCGACTGCCTGTTCGCACGCGAATGCGCGGCCGCGAATCTGCTTGGGCACCAGTTCCGAAATGTACGTGCCGATCGTCACCAGTTCCACGCCGATGCCGATCCCGGCCAGGAAGCGCCAGAAGTTCAGCCCGGTAGCCGTTTCCTGAAACGCCATCACGACGTTGGCCGCGGTATACCAGAGCAGCGAGTAGGTGAACACCGCACGGCGTCCGAAGCGATCCGCCAGAAAGCCGCACGCGATCGTGCCGATAAAGAGGCCGCTGAACAGCGCGGCAATGAAACTCGCTACGCCGGTCGAGCCGAACAGACCATGCGTGGTCGCGGTCAGCAGACCGCTTTTGACGAGGCCCGGCGCGACATAGCCCGAGTACAGCAGATCGTAGAGTTCGAAGAAGAAGCCGAGGCTCAGCAGCACCACCAGCTTCCAGATGGAGCGTGTGGCGGGCAGCCGGTCGAGGCGGGCGGAAATGCTGCCGGCGTCGACCGGAGTGGCCGCGCGCGCACTAGTCGCCGCCGTATCCGAATATACCGCGCCACTGCTGTTCGCGACGGAGCCGGCATGATCTGGGGATGCCATCCTGTCTGTCTCCTGTGTCGGTCGGAGTTAGCGCTTTAGCGCTTACTCCGACCCCATGCAAGTCATTGCGGTCGGTCGGAGTTAGCGCTTTAGCGCTTACTCCGACCCCATGCAAGTCATTGCGGTCGGTCGGAGTTAGCGCTTTAGCGCTTACTCCGGCCCCATGCAAGTCATTGCGGTCGGTCGGAGTTAGCGCTTTAGCGCTTACTCCGGCTCCATGCAAGCCACTGCGGTCGGTCGGAGTTAGCGCTTTAGCGCTTACTCCGGCTCCATGCAAGCCACTGCGGTCCGCCAGAGTCGACGCTTTAGCGCCTATCTCGGCCCGTGGCCAGCATTCTAGCCGCGTGCGCGCTTCAATTGTTCGAGGGTCGCGATTTTCCCGGCAGCTCGCTAGCTGCCACCGTAGACCGACTCGCATGACACACATCGATTGCCTATGAGGCAAACGCCCTTCCGTGCTCGACGCGGCTGCGCCGGCCAACCGCGAGTCGACTAACGCTCCGACTGCGGTGCAGCGGCGAGCATCTCCAGATGACGTGCTTCGGTTTCGTCGTCCGCGGGGAACATGCACTCGAGCCGTAGTTCCTGCGCCGCGACCGTTTGCGGCGTGCCCACGCTCGCGACCACCGAGAAATACTTCATGACGTGGCCGTCCTTGACGAAACCGATAGGAATGACCGGCATGGCCGCCGCCGAGGCGTCCGCAGCCAACGGATGGTCCGCCTCGAAGCTCGTGTGCACGGCTGGATAAGCCCGCAGCTCGTCAAGCAACTGCTGCATCCGATCATCGATCACGCGGCCCACCGACTCCCGGTAGACTCGCTGGATCAGGCTGTTCGCCACGGTTTGCCAATCGGCCACGACCGGGCGCATGCCGCCCGGGTCGAAAATTAGATGCAGCATGTTGCGCGGCCCCTTGCGTGCCGCCATATCGACAAAACAGTTGAAAAAGCGCGGCGCGGCGTCGTTTGTCATCAGCACATTCCAGTAGCGGTCCATAACCAGTGCCGGAAACGGCTCATGCTGACGCAGCATGCGTCCGAGCGCTTTCGTGACACTCTGCATTTCCTGCGCGTTCCACGCGCCGTCGGCGTAGATCGGCGCATAGCCCGCGGCCAGCAGCAGCGTATTGCGTTCGCGCAGCGGTATGTCGAGGGTCTGGGCGATATCCATCAGCATTTGACGGCTCGGCGCACTGCGCCCGCTTTCGATAAAGCTGATATGACGCTGCGAGACGCCGGCCCTGAACGACAGGTCGAGCTGGCTGATGCCGCGTATGTCTCGCCAGTGACGCAACAGCACGCCGAGATCGTTCGGCGGCGCATTTTTGACCGGATTCGCTGGGTTCATCGCTCTCTTGTCCGCAAGTCGATTCGGAATTGCCGGTGACGAGGGAACGCCGACATCCGTGATGCGCCGGCGCCGCAGTTCGACCGAAGCCTGCCGCCGAGCATACTCGCCCGGGCCGACCGTTTCTTCCCTCGCGCGACTCAAGCCGTCCAGGCGTGAACCTGGAACTGCGCTTCCAGCGGCGGCTGCGCGATGCTGCCCACGTAGTTCGTAATCGTCGACGCTGCCGCCACGGCGAGCACTTCAAGCACCTGATCGCGACGGAAACCGGCTGCGATGAACGCGCTCACATCGTGTTCGTCGAGATGTCCGCGCTTCTCGATCGCGGTCTTCGTCAACGCCGACAGCGCGGCACGCCGGCGGTCCGCAGGCTGCCGGCCTTCGCGAATCGCTTCGACATCTGCGGAGGTAAGCCCCTCGTTCAGCGCCAATGCCGTATGAAACGCGACCGCCCACGTACACGCGTTGGTCACCGCATTCGTCAACAGCAGCGTCTGGATCTGCGCTTCCGTGAACGTGCCCGCGTGGACTTTCTGGAACAGGTTGATGAAAGCGCCGATCAGCACGGGTGATTCGGCCATGACCCCCGCAATGTTGGGAATAAAGCCGAACGTCTGCTGGAGCTGCCGCAATACCGGTCGGGATTGCTCCGGTGCGGAGTCGATGGTGTGAAGCCGAAACGTCGACATGATGTGTCCTCGATAGTGGACGCGGTTCAACGTGAACTGCGCGAGAACCGAAGATTAGGCGCGGAGCGGAGGCTCGCCAATTACCTCGCATGTAATAGAAAGAGCGGATCGGGCCACCGGCTTCCCCGACGAGCCGCCCACGCGGCACAGTCACCGCCAATTGCCCGACAATGGAGACCGCGACGATCTGCCCGGAACACGTCGCCCCTTTAACTCTCCAGAGACCACGCCAATGAACAAACGCCAATTCCTGAGCAGCGCGGCTCTACTCGGCGCAAGCGCGGCCGCTGCGCCCGCGTTCGGCGGCCAGCCCGTCCGCAAACAAGCCTGCGCGGCATCTCCCGTCGTTCTTACGATCAGCGGCGCGATCAGGCGTCACAATCGCGGCGCGCTCGATCCCGCCTTCGACCAGTTGCTCGCCAAGCACCAGGTGAAGTTTTCCGAAGCATACGGCCTCGACGTCCCATTCATCGCCGGCATGCCGGCCGTGACGATCAAGCCCACCACGGAATACGATTCCCGCCCGCACGCCTTGAGCGGCCCCCTGCTCACCAACGTGCTGGAGCATGTCGGCGCGCCAACTGCGGGCAGCACGCAAATCGTCATGCACGCGGTAGACGGTTATGCCGTCGCGACGACACTCGACAAGGTGCGCGCCTATAAATTCATCGTGGCGACGCACATGGACGGCAAGCCGTTACCGCTTGGCGGCGTCGGCCCATTATGGGCAACCTACGACGCGGACAATATCCCCGAGTTGTCGGGCAAACCGCTCAAAGACCGCTTCGAACTGTCGCCCTGGGGGCTCTATCACCTGCAGGTTACTGGAGCGTAACTGTACGCCGCCGGCCGCGGCTCAACGCTTGCCCGGCGGCAAAAACTCCATCTGCTCTTCGACATACAACGCGTAGATCAGCTTCAGCATAGCGTTGATGTCTTCCGATTCGTCGAGCATGCGCATACTCATGATGATGGGCGAAACGAGATTCGGGTCGTCCAGATTCATGTAGCTCACGTCATCGCGCTTCAGGCCGTACACGCTGCTCGGCACGATCGCGACGCCTTCGCCGGCGGCCACGAGGCCGAGTGCAATCTGCAATTCACGCGTTTCGTACAGACGATTCGGTTTGAGCGAGCGGTCGTGAAACGCCGCGAGCACCTGGTCCGCAAAACTCGGGCGCGGCGCCTTGGGGAAAATGATCAGCGTCTCGCCGAGCAGATCGTGCAGCGACAGTTCCGGCTTCGACACAGTGAGCGGGTGCCCCAACGGCAGCGCCACGATCATGCGTTCCTCGCGCAGCACGACCCGGCGCACGCTCGGATCTTCGTGACGGATGCGGCCGAAGCCGACATCGATACGCCCTTCTTTCAACGCCTTGATCTGATCCATTGTCGACAGCTCGTGGAGGCTCAACTCCACCGCGCTGTTTTCATCGCGAAAGCGCCGGATGATTTTCGGCAGCATGCCGTATAGCGTCGAGCCGACGAAACCGACCGACAGGCTGCGCTCGATCTTGCCCACGCGCCTCGTCATCGATTCCAGTTCGGCGGTTTGCGCAAGCAATTGCACCGCGTGCGAATAAAAGAAGCGCCCCGTGTCGCTGAGATTGAGCGGGCGGGAGCCGCGCTCGAACAGCAGTACGCCGAGCGACTCCTCCAACTGCTGGATCTGGCGGCTGAGCGGCGGCTGCGCAATGTGCAGACGTTCGGCGGCGCGCGTGAAATTGCGCTCCTCGGCAACCGCGACGAAATAGCGTAAATGGCGCAATTCCATGACCATACCTTTTAGATATGAACCTGATACTAAAACGGTGTTGGACGCGTCAAACGGGCGCCAACTATCCTGCACCTACACCTGAAGCCTCCGCAAATTATACCTTTCAGGCATTGCATGGCGACAGCGGCAGCGTTTCGCGGCGCCGTTCGACAAGCACACTACTGTCAGGAGACAACCATGATTCCGATTTACCCCGATCGTCCGCCGCGCGTCACCGGCATCGACGACTTTCTGGTCGAAGACGCCGGGCGCGGCGACTATCGCCTGCATCGCAGTGCGTTCACCGACCCTGCTCTCTTTGAACTCGAAATGCGGCACATCTTCGAGGGCAACTGGATTTATCTGGCGCACGAAAGCCAGATTCCGAACAACAACGACTACTACACCACTCACATGGGACGACAGCCGGTCGTGATCGCGCGCAACCGGCAAGGCGAACTGAATGCGTTCATCAATGCATGCACGCATCGCGGCGCGATGCTCTGCCGCCACAAGCGCGGCAACAAAGCCACCTACACTTGCCCGTTTCACGGCTGGACTTTCAACAATAGCGGCAAGCTACTGAAGGTGAAAGACCCGGAAGAGGCCGGCTATCCCGACTGCTTCAACAAGGAAGGCTCGCACGACCTGAAAAAGATCGCGCGCTTCCAGAGCTATCGCGGCTTTCTTTTCGGCAGCCTGAATGCCGACGTGTTGCCGCTGGAAGAATTTCTCGGCGAGGCCGCGCGCATCATCGACATGATCGTCGACCAGTCGGAAGACGGACTGGAAGTACTGCGCGGCGCGTCGACGTATACGTATGAAGGCAACTGGAAGCTGCAAACCGAAAACGGCGCGGACGGCTATCACGTCTCCGCGGTTCACTGGAACTATGCCGCGACGACCAGCCACCGCAAGGAAGAAAACGCACGGGTCGATCAGGTCCGCGCAATGGACGCTGGCAACTGGGGCCGGCAAGGCGGCGGCTTCTATGCGTTCGAACATGGCCACATGTTGCTGTGGTCGCGCTGGGCCAATCCGGAAGACCGTCCGAATTACAGCCAGCGTGACGCGTTCGCCGCGCGTTGCGGCAGCGAAACCGCCGACTGGATGATCCAGAACTCGCGCAACCTGTGTCTCTATCCGAACGTGTATCTGATGGATCAGTTCGGTTCGCAGATCCGCCTGCTGCGTCCGCTCTCCGTCGACAAAACCGAAGTGACGATCTACTGCATCGCGCCCAAAGGCGAATCGGCCGAGGCGCGTGCCCGCCGTATCCGGCAATACGAAGACTTCTTCAATGTGAGCGGCATGGCCACGCCCGACGATCTCGAAGAGTTTCGCGCCTGTCAGCAAGGCTATGCCGGCAGCGCGCTCGAATGGAACGACATGTGCCGTGGCGCGCGCCACTGGATCGAAGGTCCGGACGAAGCAGCGAGCCGGATCGGTCTGAAGCCGTTGATGAGCGGCGTCAAAACCGAAGACGAAGGCCTTTACACCGTGCAGCATCGCTATTGGCTCCAGACGATGAAACAGGCTTTGCAGCCGCCAGTGGCACGCGCCGAATCCGCCGCAGGAGTCGACGCATGAAGCCGATCGCCATCACCGCTCTCGAAGCGTTTCTCTATCGCGAAGCGCGCCTGCTCGACGACGAGCAATGGGACGACTGGCTCCAGTGCTATCACCCCGACGCGGTGTTCTGGATGCCTTCATGGGACGACGAGGACAAGCTCGTCACCGATCCGCAGACGGAAATCTCGCTGATCTATTACCCGAATCGTCAGGGGCTCGAAGACCGCGTGTTCCGCATCAAGACCGAGCGCTCGAGCGCGACGATTCCGGACACACGGACCAGTCACAACATCAGCAACGTGGAACTGGAAAACAAGCAGGACGGCGTGTGCACCGTGCGCTTCAACTGGCACACGCTGAGCCACCGCTACAAGACGAATTACAGCTACTTCGGCATGTCGCGCTACGTGATCGACCTGTCGGGCGATGAGCCGCGGATTCTGAACAAGTATGTCGTGCTGAAGAACGACTACATCAATCAGGTCATCGACATTTACCACATCTGAGTAGACGTGGTTGGGGAGCAGCACATGGAACATAGCATTGCACTTCAATTCGAAGACGGCGTGACCCGCTTCATCACCTGCCGCGACAACGAAACGCTGTCGGACGCGGCGTATCGCCAGAAGGTCAACATTCCGCTCGACTGCCGCGACGGCGCGTGCGGCACGTGCCGCGGTTTCTGCGAATCCGGCCAGTACGATCTGCCCGCGTCGAGCTATATCGAAGACGCGCTAACCGAGGACGAAGCCGCCCAAGGCTACGTGCTCGCCTGTCAGACGCGGCCGCGCTCGGACTGCGTGATCCGCGTGCCGGCTTCTTCGGCGGCGTGCAAGACCGGTGTATCGAAGCATGCGGGCAAGCTGGCGACGATCGACAAACTCACCGACTCGACAATCCATTTTTCAATCGACGTGGACGAGCCGGAGCAACTGGGCTTTCTGCCAGGTCAATATGTGAACGTCGACATTCCGGGCAGCGACATCTTCCGTTCGTACTCTTTCAGTTCGGCCCCAGGCGCTGCGCAAGCCGCTTTCGTGGTCCGCAACGTGCCGGACGGCCGCATGAGCCGCTATCTGTGCGAGCACGCACAACCGGGGCAACGCATCACGTTTTCCGGTCCCTATGGCAGCTTCTATCTGCGCGAGCCGGTGCGGCCCGTGCTGTTTCTCGCGGGCGGAACCGGCATTGCACCGTTTCTCTCGATGTTGCAGGTTCTGAGTGCAAGCGGCAGCCCGCAACCGGTGCGCATGGTCTATGGCGTCACGCACGACAGAGACCTCGTGGGCACCGCGCAGCTCGATGAAGCGCAACGCGCGATCGGGCAATTCGAATACCGCACCTGTGTGGCCGACGCCGCCAGCGACCACGCCCGCAAAGGCTACGTCACGCAGCATGTGGACCCTGCCTGGCTCAACGACGGCGATGTCGATGTCTATCTGTGCGGCCCCGTCGCGATGGTCGAGGCTGTGCAGACATGGTTGCGCGAAACCGGCATCACACCGGCACATTTCTTCTACGAAAAGTTCTCGGCGAGCAACCTTGCATGATGACTATGACTTCGTCCTACCCACGCTTCCATGAAAAAGTCGTGGTCGTCACCGGCGCGGCGCAGGGTATCGGCCGTGGCGTCGCGCTGCGCGCGGCCGCCGAAGGCGCGATCGTCGTGCTCGCCGATCGCGCCGAACTCGTGCACGAAGTGGAGGCGGAGATCGCCGCCCTCGGCAGTCCTTCGCTCGCCGTGATCGCCGACCTGGAAACCTATGCCGGCGCGTGCAAGCTGATGCGAGCGGCGCTCGACGCCTTCGGCAAGATCGACGTGCTGATCAACAACGTGGGCGGCACCATCTGGGCCAAACCATACGAAGAGTATGAGGAAGCGCAGATCGAAGCCGAAGTGCGCCGCTCGCTGTTCCCCACCTTGTGGAGTTGCCGCGCGGTGTTGCCCGCCATGATCGCGCAGCGGCGCGGTGCGATCGTCAATGTATCGTCGATTGCCACGCGCAGTATCTATCGCGTGCCGTATGCGGCGTCCAAAGGCGGCGTGAACGCGTTGACGGCCAGTCTCGCCTTCGAACATGCCGGCGACGGCATTCGCGTGAACTCCGTCGCCACCGGCGGCACCGAGGCGCCGCCGCGCAAGGTGCCGCGCAATACCGCGCCGCAAAGCGAACAGGAAGCGCGCTGGTATCGAGGCATCGTCGATCAGACCATCGCTTCGAGTTTGATGCACCGTTACGGCACGATCGACGAACAGGTCGGCGCAATTCTGTTTCTCGCCTCGGACGAAGCGTCGTACATCACCGGCACCGTGTTGCCGGTAGGCGGCGGCGATCTCGGGTAGCGCGGCGCACGGGTCAGGTGAGCGCGTGGCCCGCGTCGGCGAATCGCTCCACGCACGCCTGTCTCACCCGCTCGACCGGCATCGACCAATCCTCGCCCGGTGCGCGGCGGAACAGGCGCAGCGTGTGCGGATACCACGGCGAATCGCTGCGTTCGTGCATCCAGCGCCAGTCGATATCTTTTTCCGGCAGCATCACCCAGCAAGGCTTGCCGAGCGATGCGGCCAGATGCGCGGTGGACGTGTCCACGGCAATCACCAGATCGAGTTGCGCGATGATCGCGGCACTGTCCGCGAAATCCGTCACGCGCGAGCCGAGGTCGAGCAGCGGCTGACCGGCGGGAGGATGTCTCGCTTCGTCCTCGCCGCATCCTTTTTGCAGACTCACGAAACTCACGCCGGGCACGCTCCAGAGCGGCGCCAGCATGGCGAGCGAGGGGATCGACCGATTCGCGTCGTTATGATGGTTCGCGTTGCCCTTCCACACCAGACCGATCTTGCGGGCGGCCGGCAGCGCATCCAGCAGCGGCCGCCACCGTTCGACCAGAGACGGCTCCGCAGCGAGACACACAGGCCGCGGAATCGTATCCACGTTCGTACCCAGATGCAGCGGCGCGCTCAGCAGGCTCGTCCAGCAGTCGTAAGCAGCCGCGTTTGCGCGCGCTGTGTCGTGATCGAGCACGGCGTCCACACCATCGACGCAACCCATCAACCTGTGCAGCGACGGCGCGCATGCAAAGGCGATGCGCGAGGCGCCCCGCGCCTTCAACAAAGCGAAATAGCGGCTGAACTGGATCATGTCGCCCAGGCCGTCTTCCTGCCACACCAGCAAGGACTTGCCCGCCAGCGGACCGCCCTGCCATTGCGGGCAGCCCAGCATCGAAGCGGTTTTGTAATGGACGAAGCCGCGCTGCTCGTAGCGGCACTCGTACAGGCGCCATCCTTCGTCGAAGCGACCCATGCCGAGCAGCAGGACGGCCAGACCGAATTTCGCGTCGCCGTAATCGGCACGTAAAGCGAGCGCCCGGCGATACGCGTTTTCGGCCCCGGATAGTTGCATGAGTTGCGCCAACGCCGCGCCCAGGTTGTAGTGCGCCTCCGCCAGATCCGGACATACGCCAAGCGCTTGCTCGAAAGCCTCGACCGCCGCAGTCAGACGATCGAGCCGGCGAAGCACGCAACCCAGGTTGTTGTACGCACGGACGAGATCGGGCCGCAGGCGGATCGCCTCGCGGTAGGCCATTTCCGCCTCGAACAGCCGCTCCAGTTTGCCCAGCGTCACGCCGAGGTTGTAGTGCGCTTCCGCATAATCAGGACGTTGCGAGATTGCTTCGCGATAGGCGGCTTCGGCTTCGGGCAAGCGTTCGAAATCAGCGAGCACCGTGCCGAGATTCAGGTGGGCTTCCGCGTAATCCGCACGAATGGCAAGTGCAAGGCGAAAAGCCAGCTCGGCTTCGGCGAGACGGAACGTGGCCTTCAGGACACCGCCGAGGTTATTGAGCGCCTCGGGATAGTGCGGCCGGATTGCCAGCGCCTCACGGTAGGCAGCGTCCGCTTCGGCGAGACGGCCCAGCTCCGTCAGCACGTTGCCCAGGTTGTTATGGACTTCGGCGTGGCCAGGCAGTCCCGTCACGGCGCGGCGAAACGCCGCTTCCGCTTCGTGCGGGCGGCCCAGGTCGTGCAACACAATGCCGCGGTTGTAGTGGGCTTCGGCGTAGTCGGGACGAAGCGCCAGCGCCTCGCGATAGGACGCCTCCGCCTCCTCCTTGTAGCCGAGGCCGTAGAGCACGGCGCCGAAATGATTGCGGGCGTCGGCGTGGGCGGGCTGCAGCGCGACCAGTTGCCGGTACATCGCTTTGGCTGCGGACAGGCGCCCTAACGACTTGAGCAGCATGCCGAGGCTGCCGTACACCTCCGCGTAGCCGGGTTTGATGCGCAGACAGCGGCGCCAATGGTGTTCCGCATCCGCGGGCCGTTGCAACGCGAAAGAACACGCGCCCGCGATATTCAACGCGTCGGCCCGCGCGCCGTCCGGCAGCGCACCACCTTCCAGCAGCGGCGTCACCATCAATAAAGCCTCCGCGAATTGACCGGCGGAGAACAACGAGACGGCCAGCTGGTTGATGTCGTCGATCGGGGACGCGAGCTGCTTGTCGGTCATGAGTTCGTGGTAACTGGAGTCGGCGGTGATCCGGCCGGGAAAGCGAACATTTACCACGCAGCTTACGGGAATCGGCGCACCTGTAACGCGCCGAAATGAGCGGCTTTCGGGCTTCTAATCTCACGCTATAACCAGGATCACCCGAGAAAAGACGGCACGGCGATGTTAGAATCGCCCGCGTCTTTACGCCTACCATCATGACTCTAAGCTCCCGCAACCGCATGACCGCCTGGCTTGGCCTGTTCGCCATGTGGCTCGTCGTGTTCGCGCCGGTCGTGAGTCAGATGCTGGTGTCCAACCGTGCGCACGAGCCGATCGCCGCGCTTTGTTCCGCGCTCCAGCCTCGTGATTTGGGCATGGCGAGCGCCACGACTCAGGCCGCCCCGGCGCCGGTTCATTTGAGCCACGACGACGCATTCGGCGCGTGCGGCTACTGTCATCTGCTGCAACACCACGTCGCCATGCCGACGGTCGCCTCGGTCGAGCCGCCGGCCGCCGTCGTGCTGGCGGGCACTGCCCCGCCCACGCTCTCCACCCGCTTCACGCCGCTCGGCGCATTTCCGTCCGGCCGCCCCAGAGCTCCGCCCGCCGTTTCCTGATCGCTGCCAGTCCTGATCGCGCATTCGCCGCACCCGTCGAGGGGGCGCGCGATCGCCTGTTCCATGCATCAAGGAAACGTTCATGTTCAACTTCGTCCTGCGAAGGCTGTCCCTTCGCGCCCGCAGCGGCGTGCGCAGCCTCTCGTTTCAAGCGCTGCCCCAGTCGCTTTTCCCGGCCTGCCTGCCTGCCATCGTTCCGGCGTTCGTACCGGCTTTCGTCGCCTCGCCCGCTCACGCGCAGAGCGCGAGCGCCGAAGCCACGCTGCCCGTCGTCAGTGTCAGTGCGAGCGCGAATGCGGTCGCCGCGCCGCGCGCCGTCGATCCCAACCTGCCGGCCTCGGTCGAAACCGTCACCCCCGAGCAGTTCGGCAACTGGAACGTCGTCAATACGGAAGACGTGCTGAAGTACATGCCGAACCTCGCCGTGCGCAAACGCTTTATCGGCGACCTCAATTCGATCATCGCCGTGCGCGGCACCAGCAACACGCAAAGCGCGCGAGGTCTCGTCTACACAGACGGTCTGCTGCTCAGCAACCTGCTCGGCAACAGCTATTCGTTTCCGCCGCGCTGGTCGATGGTGTTTCCCGACGAGATCCAGCAAGTGGATGTGATCTACGGGCCGTTTTCCGCGCTCTATCCGGGCAATTCGCTCGGCGCGACCGTGCTCATCAGCACACGCATGCCGAAGCAGTTCGAAGCGAGCGCCGACGTCAAAGGCTTTACCCAGCACTTCAGCCTGTTCGGGGTGAACCAGAATTTCAACGGCAGTGAAGCGAGCGCAACGATTGGAGACCGCATCGGCAAGTTCTCGTATCTACTCGGCGTCAATCACCTGGAAAACACCAGCCAGCCGCTGCAATTCGCCACGCTGGCCCAGTCACATACGCCCGCGAAAGCCGGCGACATACCGGTAACCGGCGCGTATTTCTACAACAACCAGACCAACACACCGACGGCGGTGCTCGGCGTGAACGGCGAAGGTATAGAACATACGGTGCAGGACCAGTTCAAGCTGAAAACCCAGTACGACTTCACGCCGACACTGCAAGGCGGCTTCACGCTCGGCTATTGGCATCAGACGTATAACAGCCAGACATCGAGTTTCCTGCGCGATGCGAACGGCAATCCGGTATACAGCGGCAAGGTCGCGATCGACGGCTATGAATACACGATTCCCGCCGCCGCCCTCGCCCCGAGTCTCGGACATAGCGAGAACTGGCTCTATGGCGTGTCGTTGAAAACGCGCAATGCCACTGGCTGGAATGGCGAGGCCATTGCTTCGTACTACGACGTCAGCGACAGCGTGGCGCGCACCGCGAATTCGGGCGCGCCGGGCAATGGCCCCGGCACCGTGATTTTCGGCGACGGCACCGGCTGGAAAACGCTCGATCTGCGCAGCACCTATACGCCCGCGACGAACCAGGCAGGTCTCACGAACCATGCGCTGAGCTTCGGCTATCACTACGACAACTACTTCCTCGACAACGAGAGCTACAACACGCTGAACTGGCGCGACGGCACGGCCACCTCGTTCGCCAATGCGTTCGCCGGCAAGACCCAGACCCAGGCGCTCTACGCACAGGACGCATGGCGCTTTCTGCCACGCTGGAAGCTCGTCTACGGCGTGCGCTACGAGGACTGGCGGGCCTACGGCGGTTCGCAGTCGCTGGCCGGCACGACCCTGCCGTACAGCGACGTAAGCCAGCAGCATTTCTCGCCGAAAGCCTCCTTGTCGTTCGATGTTACCGACGACCTGACCTTGCGTGCGTCCATTGGCCGCGCGTATCGCTTCCCGACGGTCAGCGAGCTGTTCCAGGGGCAAATCAACGGCTCATCGATCGTCAACAACAATCCGAACCTGAAACCCGAAGACGATCTCTCCAAGGAACTGACCGCCGAATGGGCGCACTGGAATGGCGTGTTCCGTTTCTCGCTGTTTCAGGACGACGTGAAGAACACGATCTTCAGCCAGACCGATACGACCGTGATTCCCAACGTGACGAACTTCCAGAACATCGGCAAGGTTCGCTCGCGCGGCGTGGAGACGAGCTACTCGGGAGAGGACGTGCTGGTGCACGGCCTGGACCTGCTGGCAAGCGTGGCCTACACGCAGTCGAAGATCCTCGAAAATGCGCAAAACCCCGCCACGGTCGGCAAGTACTTCTACCGGATTCCGCTGTGGCGCGCGGATATCGCCGCGACGTATCACTTCGGCGAACGCGCGGCATTCACACTCGCCGCGCGTTACTCGGGACGCCAGTACAACACGCTCACCAATACCGACACGAATCCGGACGTGTTCGGCGGCACCAGTTCGTACACGGTGGCCGACGCGAAATTCACCTTAAGGCCGAACAAGATGAGCGAAGTCGGCATCGGCGTCGACAACCTGTTCGATGCCCGCTACTTCGTCTATCACCCGTACCCCGGCCGCACGTTCTACGTCGAAGCGAAGCTGCGCATGTAAGCGCGCCCGACTTGCCGCATGCACACCGGCACCGCTAGAACCGATCGATTCATTTATTGCTCCAGGAGGATTTCATGTCCACCACCGCTACCACCACTATCGCTGACGCACGACGCGCGCCCCCTGCGACCAGCGCGGCTCACCCCGGCTATCGCACGCTCTGGCGCTGGCATTTTTATGCGGGCCTCTTCGTCATGCCGTTTCTGGTCGTGCTGGCGATCACCGGCACTCTATATTGCTTCCAGCCGCAGATCGAACCACTGCTTTATCCGGAACGTCTGATCGTCGCACCCCAAGCCGTGCCCAGGCTGCCCGCAGAAGCGCTGCTCGCCAAAGCGCGTTCGGCCATGCCGCGGGGCGCATCCGCGGTGACCGCCGTCGTCGATAGCGACCCGCGGCGCAGCGCCGAATTCGTCTTCCGTCTCGCGGACGGCAGTAAACAGAGCGTCTATGTGAACCCCTACACCGGTGCAGTGCTGGGCACGCTGAGCGTCGAGCGGCGCTTCATGCAGGTGGACCGGATGCTTCATCGCAAGCTGTTGCTCGGCAAACCCGGCGAGCTGCTGATGGAACTCGCCGCATGCTGGACGCTTGTGATGATCGGCACCGGCGTCGCCCTGTGGTGGCCGCGTGAGAAAACCACGGCACGTAGGGCGCTATTGCCGCGTTTCACACTGAAGGGCCGCACGCTATGGAAAAACATCCACACTGTGATGGGCATCTGGCTCGCGCTCGGCGCAATTGCGTTCGTGTTGACGGGGCTGCCCTGGACGGGATCGTGGGGCAAGCAGTTCAAGGCACTCGCAACCGCAGCGAATCTCGGCGCGCCGCCGGGTTCCTGGGGTGGCCTGGCGTTGCGTTCGACCCTGCCTGGTACGGGCGACATGCAAGTCGCCGAAGCCGACACGCGTGCGCAAAACGCGGCGCGTGACGAGCATGCCGGGCACAGCGGCCACCATACCGCCGCAGCCGGCATGGACTCGATGCCCGGCATGGTGATGGACGACCTGCCTCTGCCGCTCACGCCCTGGGCGGTCGGCAACACGCCGGTACCCAACTCCGCTTCCGCCGGCGCAAGCCCGGCGCACCCACTGCCGCTCGGACGCGTGGTCGCGCTGGCCGCATCGCTCGGTGTGACGGACGGCTATAACATCGTGCTGCCGACCTCCATGACCGGCGTCTACACCGTGTCGTACTTTCCGGCCGACCCGAAAGACGAACGCACGCTGTACATCGACCAATACAACGGCGCGATCCTGAAGGACATTCGCTATAGCGACTACGGCGCGGTGTCGAAGGCGGTGTCGTATGGCACGTCGCTGCATATGGGCCGTTATTTCGGCCTCGCCAACCAGCTTCTCTGCACCGCTATTTCTCTGGGGCTGGCGGCAATGGCCGTCACCGGATGCGTGATGTGGTGGAAGCGTCGGCCGCAACGCTCGCTCAGCGCGCCGTCGCGCGAACGGGCCGCGCCGCCCATGCGCGGCTGGAAAACCGGCCTCGTTCTGCTCGGCGTCGTGTTCCCGTTGATGGGCGCCACGCTGCTCGCGGTGTGGCTCATGGATCGCGCGATCTTCGGCCGGGAACGCGCGCGGACCTAGAACACGCCCGGAATCACGCGGTAACGTACGCGGTCTTTATAGGTCCGATACCCCTCGTCCGCTGAGAGAAGCTGCTCCTCGCTCACGATGCGCCCCACCTGCAGCGCGAACTGGCAGCCGTATACCAGCAGATTCTGCAAACCGAAGTTCACCAGCAGAAAGCCGATGTCGGTCACGAAGTAGCCGAGGTACATGGGATGGCGCACGAAGCGATAGGCTCCGCGCGATACGACACCGCGGTTGGCCGGCAGGATGCCGAACGAGCGGCGCAGCGAAGCCTTGGCGAACAGCTGCCAGAAAAATCCCCAGCAGTTGCAGCGCGGCGCCGATAGTCTCCGGCACGAGTTGCGCGCCGGGCGCGAGACGCACGGCCAGAAAGTAGTAGGTGCCGCCCATCGAACAGATGAAAGCGAACGGCCGCCAGTCGCGCCTGGTGGGCACCCTCGTGAAAAGCGACAAGCCCACCGTGAAACATGCCGCGACCACCAGCAACAACAGCGTGATCCGCGACGGCGCCGCCCACCACTGCGCAATCGCGGCACACGCGAACAGGCTCAGCATGGTCGCGGCGCCCACGCGCGTGGCCACTTCCACCAGCGCGTGACGCACGCCGCCTTCATTGCCTGCAGTTGCAGGCACGGCACTCGTAGCCGAAGTGCTTTGCGTGCTGACCGCGAGGGGCAGGTCTTGCAGAGATGTCGTCGGAGTCATGGCATGCTCACTTGGAAATGCGGAGGATTTGCGAAGCCAGTTGCGAAAAACACGGCTTCAGATCGGCCGGCGTTGCAGCGTAGCAATACACGCCGACCGGCTGTTTCGGGTTGTAGCAGCGCGATAACGAGTCGGCGGTGTTGGCCATGCATTTGAGTACGTCCTGGCCGAGTTCATTGTCAGGCCCGGCGGGTTGCACCAGCTCGGGTCCATAGCCGAGCGTGAACACGTAGGTGCCCTCATCGCGCGCCGCCGATGCCATCGCTTCGAGCAGATTGCGCGACGCACGGTTGACGTTCACATAGGTGACGTTGCCGTTCGGCACGGCACGCGGCGCGGTCACGGGCCAGATCGGGAAGGTTTTCTCGTTGACGTCGTGGGCGTTGTACCACTTCGGCATGGCCGTCACGAGCTTGGTCACGTTGCTCTGAAAACACGGCGAGCCGAGCGTCTGGTTGAGCGCGTTCATGTTGTACAGCCCGGACATCGTGCCCGTGCTGTCCGGGCTCGCAATCGTGCCGGCGCTTTTGTTGCAGCCGCTCTGATTGGTCGTGAAGAAAGAGGAGAAGCTGTTCGGTGCGCCGTCCGAGAAAAACACGATCACCCGTAAACTGGACGGCTGCGAGATCACCGTGTTCAACTGGTTGCGCGCGTTCCAGATCGCTTCGGCCGAATTGGTGCTGCCATTGAAGGTGTATTTGTTGATGTCGGCGGTCATCGTCGTGCGATCGAAACCGCGCGCATTGCCGCTGAACGGAACATCGACCACGGTGCCGTAGGCGAAGTGCATGAGCGCCACGCGATCGTTGGTCACGTCGAAATTATTGAGGAATGCCACCGCATTCGAGCGTACGGCGGCCGGCACGCCGGAGGTGTTCAGCGAACCCGTCGTATCGATCACAAACGCCATGTCCAGAGTCTTGCGAATCGCCTGCGAAGTCGAGCTCACGTTCAGCACCTTGAAGCCGAGCACCTTCGAAAAGCTGACCGGTACGCTCGCCTGTGCGGTCATGCCGATCGTTACCGTGCCCGCGTCGAATACGATCGACGGCGTGCCCGCTGCCACGCTCGAACCCAGAAAACCCGCCGGATAGTTCGCCGTAAAAAAAGCCGTTGCCGCCTGCTGCGCGTTATTGGTCTGCTCCGTCTGGTTGCTGCCGCGCGTGACCGCTTCGCCGGCCGCGATCACCGCGCCGTCGGTGGCGGCGTCGAGGCGTGCCTTGATCACGTAGCCGAGGCCGGAATCCACCGCAAGACCGAGAATACCCAGCAACGCAATCAGCGACACCGCGACGATGATACTGACCGATCCCCTCTGCCGTCTTCTGCATGCCACTGTTGTTTTCATTGCTTCCCCCGAACCCGTTTTTTTATTTGACCCGGCTTTTCGGTGCGTCAGAACACCGTCATTGCATAGAGATTCGGCGAGAGCGCGGGCGTTTTGATGCCACCGCCTAGATTCAGCGAACCGATCAGCGGCGTTTGCAGATAGAACGCCTCCACCACGTAAGCGATCTGACCGTCGGAGAGCTTGCCTTGCAGCAGGTTCACCACCGGCGACGTGCTCCCCGCTGCCGGAATTCCACTGCAGCCGCCGCTGCCGTCGGTCGCCCAGCGCGTGCCGCTATTGCCGCAGCTCCACAACTGGCTCGCCGGATAGTAGTTGCCGCCATTCCAGCGGTATTGCGCGACCACCACGCCCGTACAGTTATTGCCGCTGCTGTCGCAGTTATTGTTGCCCATGATCTCGGTGATATAGATCATGCCGTGCGCCGTCATGTTCAACGGCGGCGTAGTGGCGGTCAGCGAAGACATGATGGTCTGCATCGGATAAGTGAGCGACGCGCGCGAGGACAGACTCGCGCCTTCGCGGCTGACGTTGATCAGAATCATCTGCGCCTGGATGTTGCGGGCAATGTCGTATACCGGTAGCGCGAGTGCCACCAGCATCGGCAGTAACAGCGCCATTTCCACGCTGACAATGCCTCTGGACGCGCGGCGGCTTCGCAGGGAACGTGTGCGCATGTCAGAACCCCTCGTTGCGCATCGTCGCCGCGACGCTGAAGGTGAACTTGCCGTTGGCGAAGAACGGCTTGACCAGCGGCGTGAGAAGCGGCCAGATGCAATTGATCTGCAGCACCACAATGTCGCCGGGATTGCCGAACATGCCGGTGCTGTAACTCGTCTGCGTGCTATAGGTTTGGCTCGCCCCGTTGATGGTGATCACGTAGGTGGGCGAGACGAGCGAATAGAGGCCCATCGAACTATTCCTGATCTCCTGCACGACAGCCAGATAACGCTGCTGGTTGGTCGCATTCGGATCGAGATTGGCCTGGCCCGTTACCGAGTAGCGCGCGCCTTCCCGCACCGCGTATTGCATGGTCAGATTGACCCACAGCGCAATGCCGAGATCCATCGCGATACACAGCAGCAGGAATAGCAGCGGTGCGATCAACGCGAATTCGATCGTGGCAACGCCGCGCTGCCTGCGCGTGAGGCCGCGCTTCTTTGCGCGCGCCTCTGCGTTAGCAATGGACTTCCGGCGAGCGGCTTTCATTTCGTCTCCTTGTCCAGCACCGGCACCGCCTTGCCGCCGAAACCCGCACCGCGTCCGGCGTGCACGCGCAGCGGCCAGCAGAACGCTTGCAATAGCGAATGAGGTTGCGCGCCGTCGTCGAGACCGGTGGCCGGCCACTCTTTTCTGGACGGCACCCACTGTGTGTCGAACAGGTGATCCCACAGCGGCAGCAATTGCGTGAAGTTAAGGTCGAAATGCTCGCTGCGGCTCGAATGATGCAGGCGGTGATACTGCGGATTGTTGACCCACGTGATGTAGCGGCCCAGGTCCACGCGCAGATTCAGATGCGCAAAATAATTGCCGACCATGAACACGATCGAGGTCGAACCGACAATCCACGGCTCGACCTTGAACAGCACGCCGACGAGCGGATAGAGCAAACAGCCCCTGATGAAGAATTCCACCCAGTGGTGCCGCCACGTGACCGTGACATTGAACTCGACGGCGCTATGGTGCAGCGAATGCAGCTTCCACAGCACCGGCCACGTGTGCTGCAAACGGTGAAACGCGTATTCGAGCACATCGATGGTCAACAGCACGATCGCGAACGAAGCCAACGCGCCCCACCCGTGCGAATTGAGCACCACCATGCCGCCACCCAACGCATTCACGATCGCAATGCTCGCTGCCGCCGTCAACGGCTTCATTGCTTCCACCATCGCCAGATAGATGCCGGCATAGGCCACGTTGAAGCGCTGCGCGGCGCGCGATTGCAGCCGCGCGGCGGGCCAGCGCCGCTCCAGCGCCGCGCCCACGGCCATCATCACGAGAGCGAGCGCGTACGCGCGCAGCCACAAGCTTGAGTGGTTCAGCAGATCGGGAAGCGGGCTGGATGCGAACATGGGGTTCCCCAGTGAATGCGCGGCGCTCAACCACCCGCCATCGTGTTGATGGCCGGGAACAGCTGGCGCACGATCTGGATCGCCGACGGACCGACCAGCACGGCCAGCAGCGTCGGAAAAATAAAAAACATCAGCGGAAACAGGAGCTTCAAGGCGATCTTGGCAGCCAGTTCTTCCGCGCGCAAGCGGCGTTTGGTGCGCAGGTTGTCGGTATACACACGCAGCGAATCGCCGACGCTGGTGCCGAAGCGGTCCGCCTGGATCAGCATGGCGGCGAGTGTGTCGATGTCTTCCACGCCGGTGCGCAGCGACAGGTTGCGCAACGCCTTGTCGCGTCCCGAGCCGGCGCGCAATTCCAGCAACACCATGTCGAATTCGTCTTTCAGCGCGTGGCTCTTCACGCCGATTTCCTGGGTGACGCGCATCATCGCCGCGTCGAGGCCGAGGCCTGCTTCCACGCACACGGTCATCAGATCGAGCGCATCGGGCAGATCTTCGAAGAGCTTGCGCTGACGGCTTTCAACGAGGCGCGTCATCACGAGATTCGGCAGATAGAAGCCGAGCGCCGACGCGGCCAGCACCGTCAGCAGCAGATAGATACGCTGATCGGCTTCGAAGGCGTTGCCGAAGAAAATCAGCGCCACCGCCGGCAGCGAGAGCGCCAGCACCGTCTTCGCAGCAAAATAGATCGCCGGCGCGGACGGCGTGCGGATGCCCGCATTCGCAAAGCGCAGACGCAGTGCAGACTTGTCCCAGTCCTCTTTCGGCAGCGACAGTCTGGCTACCCGTTCGGACACCTTCGTCACCGTCTCGACCCAGTTCTTCTCGGCGCCGGCATCGGCTTCACTGGCGACGCCCGGCTGCGCGAGTTCCTCGATGCGCCGTTGTACCGGATCGGGCCGCAGCAGCGTCATCGCCTTGAGCGCCGCGCCGAACACGATCAGGAACATCACCCCCAGCATCGCGATCTGTTCTATTTTCATGGTCTGCGGGCAGGCCCGCGCTCCTCGTATCGAACCGCTGGTCTAGATATGGATGCGCACGATCTTGCGCATCCACAAGATGCCGAACAGCATCATGGTGATCGCCACGCCGGCGAGCTGCACGCCGGCCGGGTCTTTCCAGAACACGCTGATATAGCCGGGATTGAGCACCGTCAGCAGCCCGAGAATCGCGAACGGCAACACGGCGAGCACCCAGGCCGACAGGCGTCCTTCCGCCGACAGCACACGCACCTTGCCGAGCAGCTTGAGCCGCTCGCGGATGATGCCGCTGATAGACCCGAGAATCTCCGCCAGATTGCCGCCCGCCTCGCGCTGGATCAGCACGGCGATCACGAAGTAGCGCAGATCCTCGACCGGCACGCGGCTCACCATGTTCAGGAGCGCGTCGTTCATCGAAACGCCGTAGTTGATCTCGTCGAACACCAGCGCGAATTCGCCGCCGAGCGGATCGGGCAGCTCCTGGCCGACCATGCCGAGCGTGGCCGGAAACGAGTGCCCGGCGCGCAGCGCACGGGCGATCAGATCGGCCGCATCGGGCAATTGGCGTTCGAGTTGCAATATGCGCCTCACGCGCTTGCGGCGCACAATCATGGTCGGCAACAGGCCGGCCACCGCGGCGAACACGCCCAGCACCGGCGCGGGCACGTGCAGCACGAAACCGGCAAACGCGCCTGTGAGCGCGCTCAACAACGTATAAGCGATAAAGCGCGCGACCGACCACTTCAGCCCGGATTGCTGCAACTGCCGGTCGAGCGCGTGCACGCGCGGCATGCGCAGCAGCAGGCTGGTGACGAACGGCGAGTCGCTCAGCATGCGCCGCTTGAGAATCGAGAGCTGCTCGCTGCTCACGTTGCCGCCAGCGGAAAGCGCGCGAATACGCTCGTCCATGCGCTTCACGCCCTTGCTATGATGGCTGGTCCAGAACAGATAAACGCCCTCGATGGACAGCACGACCGCGAGAAACGCCAGCACCGCAAAGCCGATAAACGACGTGTTCATGTGCCTCTCCTCAAGCTCGTTGCGCGCTCATACTTCGAAACGCCGTGCCGGATCGAACATCTGGTCCGGCAACACGATGCCGAAGCCCGCCAGCCGGTCGCAGAATTTCGGCCGCACGCCGCTCGCGCAGAAATAGCCTTTAATCAGGCCGTTTTCATCGACACCGGTACGCTTGAACGTGAAAATCTCCTGCATGTTGATGATGTCGCCTTCCATGCCGGTGACTTCCTGAATGCTCATCAGCTTGCGGCGTCCGTCGGTCAGGCGCGAAGCCTGCACCACCACCGTGATCGCCGAGGCGATCTGCTGACGGATCGCCTTGATCGGCATCGTCAGCCCCGCCATGCCGACCATGTTCTCCAGGCGGGTGAGCGCGTCGCGCGGCGTGTTCGCGTGCAGCGTCGCCATCGAGCCTTCGTGGCCGGTGTTCATGGCGTGCAGCATGTCGAGCGCTTCGGCGCCACGCACTTCGCCAAGCACGATGCGGTCCGGGCGCATCCGCAGCGCATTGCGCACCAGCGAGCGCTGCGAGATTTCACCCTTACCTTCGATATTCGGCGGCCGGGTTTCGAGCCGCAGCACATGCTGCTGGCGCATCTGCAATTCGGCCGCGTCTTCGATCGTCACGACTCGCTCGTCCTCGGGAATGAAGCCGGACAGCAGATTGAGCAGCGTGGTCTTGCCGCTGCCCGTGCCACCCGAAATCAGCACGTTCAGCTTCGCCTTGATCAGCGCTTCGAGCAGTTGCGCCATCGCGGGCGTGAAGCTCTGGTTGTTCACCATGTCGGTGACGGTGAGCGGATTCACCGCGAAGCGGCGAATCGACACCAGCGGTCCGTCGATCGCGGACGGCGGAATAATCGCGTTGACGCGCGAGCCGTCGGGCAGGCGCGCATCGACCATCGGCGTGGATTCGTCGATGCGGCGACCCACGCGCGAGACAATGCGCTCGATGATCTTCATGAGATGCGCGTCGTCGTAGAAAGTCACGTCGGTATGTTCGAGACGGCCGCACCGTTCCACGTAGACGTGTTGCGACGTGTTCACCAGAATGTCGGAGATGGTCGGATCGTTGAGCAAGGGTTCGAGCGGACCGAGACCGACCATTTCGTCGTGCACGTCCTGGGCAAGACGCCGGCGCTCGAGTTCATTCATCGGAATCTTGTCTTCGTCGACGATCCGCTCCACCAGTTGCGCGAGTTCACGCCTGATCTGCTCAGGAGACAGGCGTTGCAGCTTGTCGAGCTCCACCCGGTCGATGATCGCCTGATGAATGTTCATCTTGAGCTGCTGATACGCGCGCCGCGCCGCGAGGCTTTCGGCGGCCGCGCCGGCGGCTGCCGCGGGACTGGTGCTGTCGAACGGCAGGGTGCCGCTCTGGATCATCAACTGTTCGCGCAATGACATGGTGCTCTCCGCATTCTTTTCGATGGCAGCCGCGCTTGAACGGATTCAGGCGAGGCTTCCAGACTTCAGTGTCCGGGCTTCAGTTGCGGCGGCGAATTCGGCCGGCCGGGAAAGAGACGCCCAAGCACGCTTTTGCGCGCCACCACGGGCAATGGCCACAACAGCGCGGCCAGTTGCGAAATGCCCTGCGCGAGCGCGCCACCCTTCGCGCCGTTCACGAGCGGCACGCCGTGATTCAACGCTTCGGTCGCCTGCTTTTCGTCGCGCGGCAGATGATGCGCGACCTTCGCGCCGAACGTTTCTTCCAGCGTCGCCAGGTCGATGCGCGCGTTCTTGTCGTACTGGTTGACGATCACCTTCACCTTGCTCGCCGGATAGCCGAGCTCCCTGAAAATGTCGAGCATGCGGCGGCCCGCATGCAGGTACAGAATGTTCTGCCGCACCACCATGCAGATCGAGTCGCTGTGGTCGAGCGCGTGGATCGCGAGCGGATTGATGTTCTGGCCGACATCGATCAGCACCGCGTCGTATTGCTCGCGAACCAGCGTGAGAATCCGTTCGAGATGCGCGGCGCGCAGTTCGCCGGACTTGACCGGATCGCCCGCGCCGGCCAATACGTCGAGATTCGCGTGCACGTGCATCACGCAGGCTTCGAAGAACGCGGCGTCGAGGCGGTCGATCTGCGAGCACAGATCCGCGAGCGTGGCAGGCGGCGCTTTGTCGGCGACCAGCAGACTCGCGTCGGCGAATTGCTGGTTCAGGTCGATCAGCAGTACGCGCTTGTCGCGCAACGCGGCGAGTGCGTAAGCAAGATTGACGGCGATCAATGTGGTGCCGCTGCCGCCCTTGCAGGAAGTGAACGACACCACGCGGCCGTCGCGGCGCACGCCTGCGTGTTTCTTCGCCGAGACGTGGGCGAGCGCGTCGGCGATCTCGCCGTCGTCGAGCGGCCAGGACAGCACGTGCCGTACGCCGACGCGCATTGCCGCCATCAACAGCGTGGTCGACGGCGTGGGCGTCACCAGCATGCAATGAAGATTCGGCAGATGGGACAGCAGTTCCTCGACGCCGCTCAGATCGCGCGGCGTCAACTCGGCGTCGTCGACGATCAGCAGATCGGCGCCCTTGATCGCCGAGGCGTGCACGCGCAACTGCTTCGCCGTACCGTGCAGCGTACGCAGACGAAACGCAATGCCGCTCGCTTCGAGACGCGCCGCGATCAGCGGCGCACGCTCGCTGCTGGACGAAATCAGAAGAGTGTCGATCATGGTCAATCTCCGCTGGCTCCGATCGGAGCCGCCTGGTTGGACTGCATCAGTACCCGCTCGATGAGCCGATGCCGATCGTGAAGTTATTGGTCGGCGCGGGCGGCGCCGTGAACGACTTCGTGTAGCTCTTCTGTGCCGCCGCTGCCGCCTTGCCGTCGATACCCGCGACCGGATCGGTATTGGCCGAGGCTTGCGGGTTGAGCGTCTGCATTTCCTTGATCTGGTTGACCGAGTCGCCGAAGGTCGCGTCCCAGTGCGGCGTTGAGCTCAGGCAACCGGCGAGCGCGGCGCTCAGGCCGGCGCACAGCGCCGTGCGGATCAGTGTTCTGGTGGTTGTCATGTCGATCTCCGGTAGGCCGCGCATTACTGCGAGGCGTGTGAGTCGCTGGTTTCCGGCGCGGCCGGGAGCACCGCCACGGACGCGGCCGCGCTCGGTGCGGGTGCGGGTGCGGGTGCGGGGACCGGTGCCGGTGCCGAAGCCCCCGCAGCAGGAGCGGCGCGCTTCGTGCCTTCCATGTGGCCGGTCAGGTAGACGTTCGCTTCGCTGGCGTCGCCGAAGTTATCGGTAGGCAGCGGATAGTGCTGCGGCAGCGGCTTGGCCAGACGCGGCGTCACGACGAACACCAGTTCGGTCTTGTCCTGCTCGTAGCTCGTGCTGCGGAACAGCGCGCCGAGCACCGGCAATTCCGCGGCGCCGGGCAAGCCCTTGATCGAACCGGTCACGTTGCTCTTCAGGAGGCCGCCGATCGCGAAGCTCTGACCGTCGAACACCTGCAGCGTGGTGGAGGCGCGCCGCGTCGTGATCAACGGCAGGATCGACGTGGTGTTCGAGTTGCCGGCGCTGACCACTACGCCAGTGGACGACAGTTCGGACACTTCCGGCGACACCTTCAGGTTGATGCGGCCACCTTCGAGCACGGTCGGTGTGAAGGTCAGACCGACACCGTACTGCTCCTCCTGCAGCACGATGGTGGTGCCGCCCGAGCCGTTGCTTTGCGGCACCGGAATATAGACCTTGCCGCCTGCGAGGAAACTCGCTTCCTGGCCGCTGATCGCCATCAGATTCGGCTCGGCGAGGATCTTCACGAGTTGATCGGTTTTCTGCGCGTCGATAGCGGCCTTGAGCGGCGAATTGTTCGCTTTCGATGCGGTCAGCGCGCTGAGTCCGCCCGACAGGTAATCGGCCAGCAAGCCGAAGCTCCAGCTGCCAATGCCACCGTTGATGTTGGCCGCCACGCCGAGCTGGTCGATCAGCGTCTTCGAGACTTCGGCGACCTTCACTTCGAGCATGACCTGCTGCGGCGCGGCCACATGCATCATGTTGATGATGCGTTCGCCGCCCGCGCCGCCGAGCGAAGGCGCCGGCATGCCCATCGCGCGCGGTGCGGCGCCGACCGGCAACGGGCCGCTGCCCATCGGCGCGCCGCCTTGCAACGCAGTGGTCGGACGGGCCACGAAGGCGCGCGCCAGTTCGAGCACGCGGTCGGCCTTGACCGCGTCGGAGACCGTGCCGGTGAGCACCAGGGTGTCGGCGGCCGCCTTCACCTGAATACCGGTTTCCTCGGGCATCAGCGCGGCGAGGGTTTGTTGCAGACCGCCCGGATCCGCGCCGACACTCACGTCGATGATCGTGCAGGAGCCGCTGCGCCCCTGCACGATCATGTTGGTGGTGCCGACGTCGGAGCCGAGCAGATAAAGTGTTTGCGGCGACACGAGCATGGCCTGCACGATCGACGGATTGCCGACGGTGCGGCTCTTCACCGGTTCGCGCACATCGACCATCGCGGATTTGCCGACCGGGATCGTCACCGAGCTATGTTCGGCAACCGGGCCGGTGCAATTCGGTCCGCGGCCGCCTTGCTGCGCGCCGCCGGAATAAGCACCCGGACCCATGCCGCTCGCGGCGATGGTCAGATGCACGGAACCGTTCGACGCCACCGTGAGCGGCATGTCCGGCAGTCCGGGCGCGTTTGCCATGCCCGCCACTGCCGCATTCTGGCCGGCTGCTTGCGCCACCGGCAGCATGGTCAGGTACAGGCCGAGCAGCACACCGGCGCAAGCTTCGGCGATCCGGGTGCGGCCGCGCGGCGAGTGCGAATCCGCTTTGCGTGGGCCGAGCGGGTGCTGCGGCGCGCTAGCGCGCTGAGTGGTTCTGGCGTTCATGTCCTACCCCCGTTATATGCCGCATTTTTTTACGTGCTGGTCTGGATGTCAGTCACGCATCGGTCACGGCTTGCAGGCTCGAGCCTGTCAAAAGCATTCCTGTCTTGCGTCGGCGCCGTCGAGTACCCGCACGCAGTTGGCCGGTGCGTGCGCCACGACTTTGCGCACGATGTGCACCGGCTTCGGTTCGGGCACCGGCGCCACGGCCACCGGCGTTTTCAGCAGCGTGGCCTTGGTGGCGCCGGCCGTGTCGATCGCCTGCGGATCGATCTGATTGCGCAATACCAGAGACAGCGTGCCGATGCTGCGTGCAAGGTCGATCTTCTCAGCCTGTTCCGGCGACACTTCGAGCGTCACCGCATCGACCACTTTCGGCTTGGTCTCGTCGCGGCCCACTTCCTGCGCGACCGCCAGCACGAGAATTTTTTCGAGCACGATCTTCGAGATGTTCTGATCGCGCTGGGTGCCCGGATCGCGGGCATCCTTCTGCGTGTTGACGATGATGTCGACGTAATTGCCCGGCAGCGCAAAGCCCGCCACGCCGATCACGTCGTTCACGCGCACCGTGATGGCGCGCTTGCCTTCGCCGATTACCGCCGAGAGGCCGCCGAGCGTGCCGACCGGCGTGAGCTTCGCCTCGAGAACCGGCTCGCCGTGCAGCAGGCTTTCCTTCAGCACGCGGCCGTCGAGTTTCTGGATGTCGGTGAACGATCCGGGCGGCACGCTGTTGGACGGCCACTCGGTGAGCTTGAGGAAATCCGGGCCGATCCGTTGACCGAGATTGATGTCGGTTGCCGCCACCACGACTTTGGTCGTGGCATTCGACGACTGCGAGACCATCCAGCGAGAAGCGAACACCACCGCGGTGAGGCCCGCCAGCGTCGCGATCAGCAGCATGGTTACAGCGCGCGCGTTTTTCATTTTCAACCCCCGAATTTTTGTCCTGCCCCGGCACGCGTCACACGCTGGCGAACAGCACGCATGCGCTGCCTATTGCTATCGCGACGCCGTACGGCATGGTCCCCGTCGCACTGCTTTCAGCCACACTGCCCGACCTTCGCCGCGCGCCGTTTCCCGGCGTCGCGCAGTCGATCAGGAGTGCCGCCATTCCACTCAGCCCGGCGCACATCTGGCGGCGCCGCAGCCATATGGCGAGCGACCCGATTGCACCGATTACACAGGTCGCCAAACCAATTTCGAGTGCGCCGTAAGCGCCGCAGAAGGCGCCGATTGCCGCCATCAGCTTTACGTCGCCCGCGCCCAACAGTCGCATTGCGTAGCCCGGCAGGAAAATTGCGCCACCGGCCAGCATGCCGCCCAACCACATCGTCATTCCCTCGACAGCGCCGTGCGTGAACCACTGCACCGGCATCGCCGCGATCAATCCTGCCGCCACCAGCCAGTTAGGAATCCGGCGCGTTTGCATGTCCCACAGTGCGGCGACGAATACCAGCGTCATCACGCACGGTCCAACCGGAAAAGGAACCCCGTTCATTGCCCGCTCCGTTCTGAGGATCGAATTGCCCTTCTTTGCTGGAGTCGATTCGTTCGGCGCGGGGCCGTCGCTACCCTATCCCGAAGGACCATCGAGGCAGGGCGAGCGAGCGGCTTTGCGCCTCTGGCCGTGTCAGGCGCCGGCCGGGTTGGCCACGCCGTTCAACGCGTTCTGCACATACGTGAACACGTTGTTCAGCTTGCTGCCGACCGTAGTGATCGTCGCAATGATCGCCACTGCGATCAGACCGGCCAGCAGGCCGTATTCGATCGCTGCAACGCCGTCTTCTTCGCGCAGAAATTGTTGGATCGTGTTCTTCATGCTAACCCCCGTAGAGTGAAAGTTGACTTCGGTTCATGCCGCTTGCAGCTGCCTGAAAAACAGGTGTGCCGAAGCGGCGTTCAAGCCCGTCACGAGGACGGAAAAAGTGGCGAGGTCAGCGCTTTACGTCGTCACGATCACGGTTGGCCGATACCCCGTATCGATTGCCTGTGTCGTTGTTTATCGACATCCGTTTTTCGTTGGCCCCGCCGCACCCCCGTAAAACGCGTGGACCTCCCCGAACGCGATTCACGAAGACTGTTGCTGCTGCCGGGAAACTATTGCCGCCTGTCTATCTCTTTGCCGCTTCCCGGCTGCAGCGTATTTCGCTGTATGACTCGCTATTTGCAACGGCTGTGCCATGCGGTGTCAAAGCCTTGCTGCGTAATGATCTGAGATTTGGCGGGGGGTGCTTCGGGGAGTTCGCAACACGCGATGACTCGGATTTGAGACGCCGGAAAGTGCCGTGGCGGAGTCTTCTAAACATGCAGGAGGGCTTATTTCCGGAGGGCGGAAAACCCTTAGGATCATTGACTGGCAATAGTTTGGCGGATCACCGGTCAAATATGCCCGCACCCGCGCCGATGAAGTAGCTTTTACTCGGTGCGGTCCGACATGTAGCAGGCATGAGACGAACGATCGATGAGCGGCAGCATGGCAGCGGACGCAAAAGCGGCACTCGTCTGCCTGCCTATGTGGGGTCGCGCACATTGCGCGATTGACGGCGGATCACTCCATCGCACGGGTTTGCGATGAAGCCCTTCAGATCGATGCCGCGCCAGCAATTTTTCGACTATGCCGCGATAAACGCGTGGACGCTGCGCAACGCCTTACCGGGAGCGCGTGTCGCAACGGTCCGGACTGCTACACGGCGTCATGGATTTGCGTAAGGACAAGAAAACCACCACTCGTCATGTGCGAAATGACGAACGCGATAGAACGGAGCCGCAACGCGTCCGTTTTCATTCAGCCTTGCAAGGCAGACCCAAAAGAATTGGGTCCGCCAACAACGTTGGCCCCGACGTTTATCGCGCCGGTAAGCGCGTTCACGCGAGACACGATTGAATCTCGCGTACGGCCTGGGATCCGTCGATCAATGAACGTGCTGCACACCCGCGGCCAGCGTCCGCGTTCCCGGCACCACAAGACTTGCCATCAACGTGACTACCGAAGCGCCGATCACGTAATACGCCGGTGCCGCGAGCGACCCGGTCTCGCGGATCAGAACCGTGGCGAGCAGAGGCGCAAAGCCGCTGAACGCGACCACGGCAACGTTATACGACAGCGCAATGCCGCTGAAGCGGATCTGCACGGGGAAGTGATCGGCGAGCACCGACGCCCACGTACCGCTTGCCAGCGAAAACACCAGCGCCGCCAGCACGAATAGCACGACGGGGTCGACCGTATGATTGCTGAGCGCGACATAGAACGGATAACTCAGCACGATCAGCAACAAGGCGGACAAGCGCAGCAGATGCCGGCGCGGGACTCGGTCGCCCAGCCATCCGGCGAATAGCAGCCCGAACGAACTGACGACGAGGTAAGCGTTCTGCGCAATCGCCGCCGTGCGCGGCGCATAGTGCAGTTGCTGAACGAGAAACGCCGGCATGTGGCCGTACAGAATGCCGTTCACGCCGGCCATCACCGCGATCGACATCACGCCGGCCAGCACCGCTCTGCTGTGGTTGCGCAGCGTTTCACGAAACGGCTGTTTCGCGACCGCGCCTTGCATCTGCTCGAATTCGGGCGACTCGTCGAGATTGCGCCGCATCCAGTACGACACGATCCCGCACGCGCCGCCGAACAGGAACGCGATGCGCCATCCGTAGGCGGCGGCGTCGGCGCTGGAGAGAAAGGTTTGCACGGCGAGGTTCACGAGCGTCGCCAGCAACACACCGACATTGACCGCGCAGATGATGATCCCCGCAGCCAGTCCTGCGCGCTCGGGCGCGGCCTCCACGGCATAGGTGATGGCGCCGGGCATCTCGCCGCCCACGCAAAATCCTTGCAGCATGCGCAGCACGATGAGCAGGATCGACGCGGTGACGCCCCAGCTCTGATAGCTGGGCAGAAGGCCGAGGCAGATCGTGGCCGCCGTCACGACGACGATGGAGACGAGGAACACCGGCCGGCGCCCATAGCGATCTCCCCAACTGCTCAGGACGATACCGCCGAGCGGACGGATCACATAGCCGACCGCAAGAACGGAAAACGAGAACAGCAAACTGATCAGCGAAGACGCGTTGGGAAAGAACTGTGCGGCAATGTAATGCGCAAAGAACCCGTAGACGATGAAATCGTAAAACTCCAGCGAGCCGCCAAGACTCGCGATGAGGATCATCTTCCACTGCGCGCGTGAGATGCCGCGAGACGCGCTACGCTGCGCCGCGCCGGGTTCGTGCTGGGATGTTTCCATTGACTCCTCCGATAGGATTGTCTGGCTTCTGCTGGCCAGTACTGATGTGAGTGCCGGCAATACCTTTACGCGTGTTCGGTCTGCAAACCCGCGAAAACGTGCGACAGCAATGCGTGCAGTGACGCTTCGTCGTGAGCCGCGCCGTGTATGTACCGATCCGGCCTGATAAGCACGGCGCTCGCACCGATCTGCGCGAGCCACGCCCGGACCGCTGCGGAACCATCGGCGACGAGCGCCATGTCAGCGAGCGCCGCGCGTTCGGCGAGGCCGGGATGGTCAAGCAAAGTCTGCGGCAACATGACGAGCGCGAACCGGTAGCCGACGGCGTCATCGAGCAGACGTCCGTCGGAGAGTCTCGGCTGCGCGGCGATAGTCCCGGCCAGTGGCTGAGCGGGGCCAAGATGCGCGCCTTCGCCCAACCTCGGCTGCGGAGTGACGAAATTGCGGACCGCGCGGGTCGCGTCGCCGGTTTCGCCGGTTTCGCCCGCGGCAGAATCGGGACCGGCAGCGTGCAAAGGCGTCGTCTGGATCACCGCGCCGAGTTGCACAGCGGTCTCGATGAACTCGCGCACATGCGGAGAGCGTTCCGATTCGTAGGTATCGAGCAGCGCGCCGTCCGCTTCGCCGCGAATCACCGCAGCGAGTTTCCACGCAAGGTTGCTCGCGTCGCGGATGCCGGCCGCCATGCCCTGCCCCATGAACGGCGGCGTCTGATGCGCGGCGTCGCCGGCGAGCAGGAGGCGCGCGTTGCGCCAGCCTTTCGCCACCACCGAGTGAAACGTGTAGACCGCGGAACGTTCGAGCGTTGCATCGGCCGGAGTCACCCAGCGAGCGAGCTTGTCCCATAGCCACTCGGATGACGAAAGCCTCGACGTATCGTCGCCGGGCATGACCATCAGTTCCCACCGGCGGCGATTGTTCGGCCCGCGCGTATAGGTGCTCGGCCGCCTGGGGTCGCAATACTGGATCGAGTAGTCGCCGAGATCCGGGCGCGGCTTGTCGAGCAGCACATCCACGACGACCCAGCGCTCGTGCGACTTGAGATCGTCGAGTTCGGTGCCCATGAAGCGACGCACGATGGAGCGCGCGCCATCGCAGCCCACCACGTAACGCGCGGTCGCTCGTCCGAGCTTGCCCGTGCGGGTGTCTTCAAAGCGAAGCGCAACGCCGTTGGTGGTCTGATCAAGCGCGAAGGCTTCGTGCCGCAGACGAACGTCGATGTGCGGCTGCCTGGCAAGTTGCGCGCGCAGCGCGCGTTCCAGATCGGGCTGATGGAACTTGTAGCTCGCGCACCAGCCGAGCGGACCGACTCCGGTAGGCCGCGGCCAGTCGATCAGCAACTGGCCGGCCGCGTTGACGAACTTCATGCCGGGCCCGACGAACAGGTTGGGCAGCAAGGTCTCGGAGAGACCGATGGTCTGGAATACGCGCATGCATTCCGCGTCGAAGTGCACGGCACGCGGCAGCGCGAAGATGTCCTGGTCCCGTTCGAGCACCAGCACGCGCAAGCCGTCGAGGGCGAGCAGGTTGGCGAGCGTGGCCCCGGTCGGACCCAGGCCGATCACGGCGACGTCGTAGTCGCACGCGTCAGGGTTGGGGATGGGCTGTGACATGGATATCTGCCTTCAATGATGGGCCGGCGCGGCGCTGCGAACATGCGCGCGCGCCGGCCGGACGCGCTCAGAGTTCGTCGGCGACCGGGTTGGACAGAATGCCGACACGGTCCACTTCGACCTCGACCACGTCGCCCGCTTTCATGAAGAGCGGCGGATTGCGCTTGGCGCCCACGCCGCCCGGCGTGCCGGTCACGATCACGTCGCCGGGTGCGAGCGGCGTGAAAGTGGACAGATAGGCGATCTGGCTGGCAATGCCGTGAATCAGCATGTCGGTCGTCGCGCGCTGCACTTCCTGTCCGTTCAGCCGCGTGGTCAGCGTCAGCGTGGCGTTGGGCTCGATCTCGTCGCTCGTCACCATCCACGGACCGAATGCACCGGTGCGATAGAAGTTCTTGCCCGGCCCCCACTGCCCGGTGTGGCGCTGCCAGTCGCGAATCGATCCGTCGTTGTAGCAGGCGTAGCCCGCAATGTGATCCCACGCGCTCTGCTCGGCAATGCGCCGCCCGCCTTTGCCGATGATCACGGCAATCTCGCCTTCATAGTCGAACTGCGTCGACTCCGGCGGCCGCAGCATCGGCTGGCCGGAGCCGATCTGCGAGGCCGGCACGCGCATGAAGATCACGGGGTGCTCGGTCGTCTCGCGGTTGGTCTCTTTCACATGCTCCGCGTAGTTGAGGCCGACACAGAAAATCTGCCCGGGGTTCGGAATGACCGGCAACAGCGTCACCTCGGCCAGCGGATAGTCGCTCGCGCCGCTGTCGGCGAGGCGGCGCGCTTCGTCGAATGCATCCGCGGCGATCAGTGCCTTGAGGTCGGCGAAGCGTCCGTTCAGGCGCTTGCCAAGGTCGATCACTGTCTGATCGCGAACGATGCCGAAGGACGGCCCTTCATGGGTGGAAAAGCTGACGAGTTTCATGTTGCTCCGTGGATAAAAACAGATGATGGTCAAGAAAATTTATGCATTTGTTTTTGCATATTTATCGTTATTTGAGAATACACTTATAAAAACAGGTTTCACAAGACACTTTTTATCAGGGTTTATCACTACCAAGGGGGACGACATGACATCGACGAAGACAAGGCGCCCCGGGCTGTCGCTCAGCCACATGGGCTTTTACGTGAGCGACATGGCACGGGTCGAAGACTTCTACACGCGCGTGCTGGAGTTCACCGTGACCGACCGCGGCAGTCTGTCGACGCCGCATGGCGATGTGCGGCTCGTGTTTCTGAGCCGGGATCCGGCCGTGCATCATCAGATCGTGCTGGCGAGCGGCAGGCCCGAGCACCTCGCGTTCAATCCGATCAACCAGATCTCGTTCGAGGCGGACAGCCTTGCGTCGCTAAAGCGCTTCTACCGGCGTTTTATCGAAGAGGACGCGAAGGAGATCACGCCGGTCACGCACGGCAACGCGATCTCGTTCTACGCGCGAGATCCGGAGGGAAACCGGCTGGAACTGTTTATCGACACGCCGTGGTACGTGGATCAGCCAATGCGCGTGGCGGTGGATTTCTCGCTACCCGATGCGCAACTGATGGAATCGGTGGAACATCATGCGCGCGGCTTGCCGGGCTTTCGCCCGCGCGCGGAGTGGGAAGCGGAGATGGCGGAGCGCATGGGCATCGCTTGATGCGTGGCGCTGCCGTTGCGTGAACCTGTGTGATGCTGCGGGGCAGCGCCGCGCTGCCGTTGCCCGACACTACTGGCGTTGGTGCCGACACCGGTGCCGGCCGCACGCTCAGCCGGAAATGACGGCTCGCGTTCGCTGCGACGTGCGGGCGGCGGCTTCGCGGATCAACTCGACGAGCCGCTCCAGGTTCACGAATTCGAGCCGCGGCGTCGGCACGATCAGCGCGAGCGAGCCGACGGCTTCGCCCTGATCGTCGGTGAAAAGCGGCGCGGCAATGGCCGAGACGCCTGATTCGAGCTCGCCCTTCGACAGATAGAAGCCCGCCCGGCGAATCTTGTGCAAGGCGGCACGGAAGTCTTCGAAGCTCGGGCCCAGCCCGCTCGTTGCAATGTCGGCGGCGTGCCGCTCGAACAGCAGCGCGAGCTTCGCCTTCGGGAAAGTGGAAAGAATGGCTTTCGGCGCGGCGCCGAGAAACAGTGGCCGGGGACGCCCGCGCCCATAACGCAGATCGAGCTTCGAATCGAGGCTCTCGCGATGCGTATCCACCAACTCGTCGCCGTACCAGCGCGACATCACCACATCGAAGCCGGAATGCTCGCTCAGTTCGCGCATGATGGGTTGCCCCACTTTCAGCAGCGGATCGGACATGCGCAGGTTGTAGTCGAGCTTGATGATGCGCGGACCCAGCCCGTATTCGCCACCGGAGAACCGCACCAGCATGCCGGACTCGACCAGCTCACGCACATAGCGATAGGCCGTGGGAATCGAGCAGTCGAGCTCGGCGGCCACTTCTTCCGCGGAGAGAAAGGGGCGCCCCTCCGAAAAGAGTTCGAGTATGGAGAGAAGCTTGGCGATGCTCGACATCGAGGAGATTGCCTTCCGGGTGGGGTCGCGGAATTATAGCCCTCAGCCCGCGGCGACGACGCCGATACGCAGGGCTTCGCCACCCGCCGCGATCGCGAGCAGGATGTCGACGTTCGGGTGCGCGCCCGGCCGGTTACGCGCGTCGGCCGTGTGCTCGGCGAACACGACGAGGCCGTGCGCGGCCGCTTTGGCGTCGAGCGTGCCGAATGTCTGCTGCAGATAGTTGTACACCGCGAGCGAGCCCTGCTTGCCCGGCTTGTTCTCGATGCTGGCGACCACGGCGCCCTTGCCGTCGATCAGATCGATACGCGCGATGCCCTCGATGCCTGGCATCTGCGCGAGGTTGTCCTTGAATACGTTGCCCGGTTGGATCATTGGAAACACTCCTTCTATTCGGAAAATGACAGCGCGGGCCGTATCTTATCCGATAGGGTGTCGTTCGATCACCGGGCGCAAAGCCATCACGGCGTCCAGCGATACACCACCATGCTGGAGCCGTTGTAGTTGTCTTTCGTGATCACGTACTCGCCCGCGGCTCGGAGATACGCGCGCAGACCGTACATCGAATCGACGTCGTTGCCGACATCCACGGTTGCCGGACTCGAATTGATCAGCGTGGTGACGAGTTGACCGGTAGTGAGATTGAAGGCGTCGATATTGGGCACCGTATGCACGTAGCCGACGAACAGATAATTGCCCGCCGCTGTGATCGACTTGGGATTGGCGCTGGTGAGATTGATCACCGGGTCAGGCCGCGTGGTATTGCCCGCGCTCCAGCCGTGATACACCTCGATTCTCGACTGCATTGCCGTCCAGTCCCAGCTTCCGGCAATACCCTGCGCGAGAATCATGGTGTCGCTTTCGGCGAGGTAGATGATGCGCGTAAGCGGCCGGATGCTCTGCGGAATGGAAATGGTGACCGCCGGACCCCATGCCGGTTTTCCATTGCCGTCGAAGCCGGTCAGCGGATAGTGGTAAATGTGATTCGTCCGGTCAAGGCCGGCCCACACGTCGCCCCTGCTGTCGATGCAGAAACCGCCCGTGACCTGGACGTTCGTATTGAACGCCGTGCCTGGAATCGATGCATCCGGTATCGCGATGTAGCCGCTCGCTGGATTGAAATGGAAAAAGTAGAAGATGCCGGGGTTCTGTCCGGACGCCACCAGAATCCGGTTCCCGCCGACCGTGACCAGTTGGCCGAAATGTTCGTCGCGCTGCGTGTCGTTCATGTTCAGGCGCGGGTCGGACGGATACGTGAACGGATCGACCGTGTTCGCCACGAACGTGCCGCCCGCCGTGCCGGTGTAAATATGCGTGCCGCTATAGAAGTAGGCGCCGTCAGTCGATGGGTCCGGCGCCGCCACCGCTTCGAAATTGAGGGACTGCAGCTTCCATTCGAGATTGCCGGCCGTGTCGTATGCATGAAGATCGGTGGCGCCATTGCGGCCGAGATCCCAGCCGCCGCCCCAAGGATTGTTCAGCACATACAGGTTGCCGGCGGCGTCCTTGCCGATACCGACCACGCGTGTGAAGCGCTTGTCGCCCACCTGCCCCTTGATCCCGCTGGTCGTGTCGAGATAACCGCCCTGAATGCCGAACGTGCCGGCCAACGTCGGCGTGCCCGCGATGGCGTAGCGCTTGATGTTCATGTCCGGTCCCTGGTCGCCGACCATCAGTTGCCCGGACGCTGCATCGAAATAAAGCGCGGAAGGCCGCGATGCAGCCGGCATCTGAATGGTGTTCAGCAGAGTCCCTGCCGGATTGAATTCGACAATTGCACCGGCGCTCTGCTGCGCGACCCAGAGATTGCCGGCGCTATCCAGCGCGAGTGCGCCCGGACTCGATACGTTGATGTCCCGCTGCCAGACGCCGTCGGTCGTGAAGATCCGCACGCGATTGCCGAAGAAGTCGCTCGCATACAGCAGTGAGCCCGCGGTCGCGAGGCCGGTGATGACATCCGCATGCGGTATGCCCGTCCACACGCTGACGGGAATGATCAGATCGCGCGTCTGCGTGGCCCGGTTGTAGCGTCCCACCGAACCACTGCCGAACGACTTGTTGTACTGCAATGCTGCGAAGATCGACGTGGCGTTGCCGGTTATGGCACTGCCCTGAAAGTCGGCATGTGTTCCGATCGAGCCAATGCTCTGGCCATTCTGGTAGATCGCGACGCCGCCCTCGTTTTCGTCCCACAGCGAAGCCGTGTAAATGACGCCTTCAGGCGCGACCCACATTGAGCGCGCGGTGTTTCCCACGTGTCCCGCGAGCGTGCCGAACGTGTTTGCCAACCAGTCGGTGGTGTATTGCGCCTGACAGGTCTGCGCGACCATGACCATCATTGCGCATAAGACGACACTGATTCGATGCTTGATCATGGGTAAAGCTCTCCGCACGACTATTCCTCGCCAATTTGACCCGACGGATGTAACGACAGGGGATTGATATGAAAATATCTTGTTGAGTAGACAGGACAATCCATACAGCGCAGATACAAATAAAAAAAGATAAAAAAAAGAAACTTCACGGCTGTTTTCTCCGGCGTGCTCCGCGCCACGGCGCAATCACGCGGAGATTGCCGGCGACGTCATTTCAGCGACCGTTTTTACCGATGCGCGCCGCGTGCAATTACCCCTCTTTTCCGCTCTTTACCGATAACTGAACTCAGGCGCACAATCTCTGCGGATATCGCGGTCCGCCGCCGCTACCTGATCTTTCAGGTTGTCCGTACCGGCGCGATATCCGGCGGTAAGCTCACCACGGGCGCCATGCGCACTCTCTATTCGGAAAGCACAATGAGCAATAAATCGTCAAGCAGACTTGAAGACCTGATGGCAGGCGGCAGCCGTCACCATCAGATTTTCCCAAGGCTCGATGAAGCCCAGTTTGCTGTGCTGGAGCGCTACGGCGAACGGCGCCGGCTGAAAGCGGGCGACATCCTGTTCGCCGAAGGCGACCGGCACATTCCCATGTTCACCATCGTCTCGGGAACCATCGAGGCAACGAGAGGCGCCGGCGACAAGCGCCACGTTCTGGGCGAGCACGGCCCCGGCAGCTTTACCGGCGAAGTGGGCACGCTCGCGGGCCGCGGCGCGGTCGCAACGGCGCGCGCCACCAGCGACTGCGAAGTGATCGTGATCGACGAGGAATCGCTACGGGCGCTCGTGGTCGCGGAAGCGCAGTTGAGCGAGACGATCATGCGGGCCTATATTCTGCGGCGCGTCGCATTCATTCAGGACGAGCACGGCGGGCTCCTGGTGATCGGCAGTTCGGCGTCCTGGCCCACGCTAGCCCTGCGGCATTTTTTGAGCCGCAATGCCCAGCCTTTCGCCTACTTCGATATCGTCGAGCACGAGGCAGCGCACGCACTTCTCGAGCGTTATGACGCAACCGAAGCCGACATTCCGGTGATCATCACCCAGCAAGGCACCGTACTCCGGCAGCCGACCAACCGGGCAGTGGCGGATGCGATCGGCCTGAGTCCCGACAGGTTGAATGGCGAGCGGTTCGATGTGGTCGTGGTCGGTGCGGGACCGGCCGGTCTCGCGGCCGCGGTCTACGCAGCATCCGAAGGATTGAGGGTGGCGGTTCTCGACACCAAGGCACCGGGCGGCCAGGCCGGCACCAGTTCGAAGATTGAAAATTACTTCGGATTCCCGACCGGAATTTCCGGTCAGGCGCTCGCCGGCCGCGGCCTGTCGCAATGCCGGAAATTCGGCGCCGAAGTCGGCGTACCGATCGAAGTACTCGGCATTGAATGCGAGGGCGCGCCGCCCTTTCATCTGCGCCTCAATTACGACGAGCACGTGTATGCCAGTTCGGTCGTCATCGCGACCGGCGCGCGCTACCGAAAACCGCTGCTGGCGCGCCTCGAACAATTCGAAGGCCGCGGCATCTACTACAGCGCGACGTTCATGGAAGCCGCGTTCTGCAACAACGAAGAAGTGGTGATCGTAGGCGGCGGAAATTCAGCCGGCCAGGCCGCCGTATTTCTCTCAGGACTTGCGCGTCACGTGCATATCGCGATTCGCGGCGACGGGCTCAACGCGAGCATGTCGAACTATCTGATCAGGCGGATCGAAGCGACGGCGAACATCACCGTTCATCCGCGCACGCAGATTGTCCAGCTGAACGGCGAAACGCAACTCGAATCGATCAAATGGGACACGCAGGGATACATTGAGGAGAAACCGATCCGCCATGTGTTCCTGTTTCTCGGTGCTCAACCGAATACCGGCTGGCTCGGCGATTGCGTTGCGCTCGACAGGAACGGCTTTGTGCTCACGGGCCCCGATGCGGTTCACCAGTGGCCGTCCGACCGCGCTCCATACTATCTGGAGACCAGCCGGCCCGGCATCTTCGCCGTGGGCGACGTTCGCAGCGGCTCGGTGAAGCGCGTCGCGGCCGCCGTTGGCGAAGGCGCCGCCGCGATCCAGTCGCTTCATCAATATCTGGCACTCAATCGCTGAGGTTCAGTGAGTGGCGCCCGGTGATGCGGGAAGGCGGATACGTCTAACGCTGATTCCTTAACGTCAGACGCGCTTCGAGGCCGCCGCCGGGACGGTTGTGCAGAGACAGCGTCGCGTCCATCGCCAAGGCAAGCTGCCGCGCAATGGCAAGGCCCAGCCCCGTGCCTCCCGTGTCGCGATTACGCGATGCTTCGAGCCTGTAGAACGGCTCGAACACCGCTTCCAGCGACTGCGCCGGTATGCCGGGGCCGCGGTCGAGCACTGCGATCAACGTCTGCCCGTCGGGCGATGCGCTCACCGTGATCTCGGCCGCGCCGCCGAACTTCAGCGCGTTGTCCACCAGGTTGCCCAATATGCGGCGCATTGCCTGCGGACGCGTCATCAGCGAAACGCCGAACCGTCCCTGCAGGCTAACCGCCTGGCCGGCGTCGACGTAGTCGCACACGAGGCTGTCGAGCAGCGCGTCGGGATCGACCCGGCACGGCACTTCTGTTGCGCCGTGCAGCGTTCGCGCGTACGTCACGCCCTCCTTTACCAGGCTTTCCATCTCGTGCAGATCCTGACGCAGCTTCGCGCCCTGCTCGTCGTCGTCCATCACGTCGATGCGCAGACGCATCCGCGTGATCGGCGTTTGCAGATCGTGAGAAATCGCCGCCAGAATCTGCATGCGTTCAGTCATGTAAGTGGCAATGCGGTCCTGCATGGCGTTGAAGGCGCGCGCGGCGCGCGACACTTCCGACGGTCCGTCCTCCGGCAGGCGCGCCGCCTTCAGGTCGGGGCCGAGCGTATCCGCGGCGAGCGCCAATTGATGCAGTGGGCGCGTGGCGAGCCGCACCGCCAGCCAGCAGCACGCGACCAGCACCGCCAGTTGCAACGCGAGCACGAGCGGTAGCCAGCGCGATAACGGCGCGCCCGCCATGGGGCGCATATCGATCGTCAGCGGCGAGCCGTCGCTCAGTCGCAGATGAACCTGCAGGCGCTCCTTGTCGCCGGGAACCGCATTCACCGTCAGCGGGTAGCGAGTGCCGATACCGTCCGCGATGGATTGCGCGACGCGCGCGGACAGACGCGCATCGACCGGTCCGCCGGTCATGCCGGGCCCGAGAATGAACTCGTAGCTGCGCCGCGCGAGGCGCGGCAGCCACTGCACACGTTCGCCCGGCGGCAAATGATCGAGCAGCGCCACCGAACTGCTCACTTCGCGCTCGATGTAGCCCATCATCACGTTGGTCATGGTCTGATCGCGCTCGGTCAGCGTAAGCCAGAACGACAGCGTCTGCGCCAACGCGAGGCCGACGAAAAGAATCAGCGCGAGCCGCGCGAACAATGTACGCGGCCAGCGCAGCCATGACCAACGGCTCATTGCGGATCCCCGATCGCAGTCACCGCCGCGGAAAACACATAACCCTCGCTGCGCAGCGTCTTGATGTAACGCGGTTCGCGCGCGACGTCGCGCAAGCGCTGACGCAAACGGCTCACCATCAGATCGATCGAACGGTCGAACTGATCGGCCTGGCGTCCTTGCGTGAGATTGAGCAACTGGTCGCGCGTCAGCACCCGTTGCGGATGATCGAGAAACACACGCAGCAAGCGGTACTCGGCGCCGCTCAGTGCAACCATAGTGCCTTCTGCGTCGAGCAGATGGCGCGCGGTGGTGTCGAGGCGCCAGTCGCCGAAGGCCAGCATGGGCGCCGATTCCGTCACCTGCATGCCGGGCGGCAACATGCGCGCGCGCCGCAGCACGGCGCGAATCCGCGCGAGCAGTTCACGCACGGCGAACGGCTTGGGCAGGTAATCGTCGGCGCCCATCTCCAGGCCCACGATGCGGTCGGCTTCCTCGTTGCGTGCGGTCAGCATCACCACGGGCACTGAGCGGAATTTGCCCGCACGCAGTTCACGGCACAACACCAGACCGTCCTCGCCGGGCATCATCAGATCCAGCACGATCAGATCGGGCGCGCCTTGCTCCAGCGCCGCGCGCATCTGGCGTCCGTTCGCCGCGAGCGAGACGCGCATGCCGTTCTTCTCGAGGTATCCGGCGAGCAGTTCGCGAATGCCGCGGTCGTCGTCGACAATCAGCACGTGGTCGATGGTTTCCATCAATGCATCATCTCTTTTGGCGTTTTATCTGCGCCCGGCTCGCATTGAGCAGCGAACAGTGCGCCGGGTGCGCCAGTTCGGCGGCAAGGCCGCCGGAAACGAATACGAGGATTGCCAGCAGGCGTCTCATGCGTCCTCCAGCACGGAAAGGCTGGCGCCGTCGGCAAGCCCGGCTTCCAGACTATACGGATCGACGCCTTCCAGGCAACCGATGTTGACCCGCCACTGCTGCGGATCTTTGCGCGTCTGATGAAACGGATAAATACCGCAGTGCTTGCAGAAATAATGCCGGGCCACTCGCGTGTTGAATTGATAAAGCGTCAGCGCGTCTTCACCGCTCAGAATCTTTAACTGGCTCGCCGGGAACAGCGGCGTCATCAATGCGCCCTTGCGCCGGCACAAGCTGCAGTTGCAGCGGCCGGCAGGGACGATCGCGACGTGAACTTCGAATCTGACGGCTCCGCAGTGACAGGATCCTTGCAGCAAATCGGCGCTCATGGTGCTCTCCGCGATTGGCAATGCCTGCTTTATAGCCTGGCGCGCACGGCGATTTGTGTCGCAGTGTATCTGGACGCCGGGCGGATACACAACATTGCACTCGCGCGGGTCGGGCGACACAAAAATGTATTCGCGGATTCCGACGATACACACGATTGCAATTCGCCGATTCCCTCACACATGCCAGATACGCAGGCACGGTTCAATACATCAACGCCGCTTTTCAGAAGCTATCGCATGACCGCAAGTGCTGGCTTCTGTCCAAAGCGCGAAAGAACGAGCGACTCAGTATTCGACGAGAATGGTCACGCGCCGGTTCGCGGCTCGTGCGGCTGCGTCGTCGCCGATAATCAAGGGAAAATTGTCGGCGCGGCCAATAGCAGCCATCCTGTGCGCTTCTATGCCTTTGTCCGCAAAGAAGCGCACCACCGCGCCGGCCCGTGCAGAAGACAGCTCCCAGTTGGATTCGTATTTCGCCGTGGAGATGGGCACATTGTCCGTGTGCCCTTCAACGAGAATGTTGTTCTTCGACCGGTCCCGCAGTACGCCGGCAATCTGGTTCAACACCTCGAATGATTCCGGCAGTAAGCGCGCGTCGCCCGAGTTGAACAGAATCTTGGCGTTGATAGCGATTTCAACGCCTTGAGCGGCGTTTGAAATCGCGATCTGGCGCTTGTCCTGAAGCGGCGCCAGCAGAGCGAGCAACCGCTTCTTCGAGACATCCGGCGCAGAGGGCATGGCATTGGACGGTTGGGCGTTGCCGGCAGACGCCGCCTCAGTTAAAGCGTGGCGCTCGAGCGCCTTGATTTCGAGCTCCCTCGTTTTGGCCAACTGCAGCACATACAGAGCAAGAAACAACACCATTAGCGTGGTGATGAGGTCGGCGTAGGAAATCAGCCAGCGTCCAGACTGCTCCTCGCTTTCGCCGGCGGCATCATAGCCGGTCTTATTCGCCATGAGGCGTTTGTTACCCGAAGAGATATCCATACCCGAAGAGCCTGCGTTCGAAATTGCGTATGATTCGCGCCGTGCCGCTCGCTACCTGTACGGCCAAAACCGGTTAGCCCAGCAACTCAGCCGATCTTTCCCGTACATCGCCCGCAAGCCGCGTTTCGATTGTGTGAGGTGACTCCTTGCGCGAGATTGCGAGCAAACCGTCGAGATATAAACGCCTGAAACGCAATTCGCTATCCACCTGCGCCCTGATCTTTCCGTACAACGGCAGAAAGACGAGATTCGCCAAAGCAAGGCCGTACAGCGTCGCAACGAAGGCCATCGCGATACCTTGCCCGAGTTGCGCGGGTTCGAGCAGATGACCGGTTACCTGAATCAGACCGAGTACCGCGCCCAGAATACCGAATGTCGGCGCATAACCGCCAGCCTGTTGCCAGATTCGCGCAGCCGCCATGTGATTGCGCTCATAGGCAAGCAATTCCCGCTGCAAAGCGTCTTCGAGCACCGCGGTCGATACGCCGTTTGCCAGCAACTCCAACCCTCTCTGGGCAAACGGATTGATGCCGCCCGCCCCGATCGATTCGAACACCAGCATGCCGTTGAGCTTGGCCTGATCGCCCCACTCCAGCAGGACCGCCAGGGTCTCGCGGTCCACCTGTCTCGCCTTCACGAAAGCCAGACGCAGTTGCTTCAGGCCGTCGTAAAACCTCGCCCAGGTGTTCTGGATCATCACCGCGCCGAAAGTGCCGCCAACAACGATGACGAAAGCTTCCAACTGGAACAGCGAAGTAAAGTGGCCGCCCTCGAGAGAGAAGCCCACGACGATTGCCGTCACGCCGAACACCGCGCCAAAAAGCGTCAGAAGATCCATACGTCCTCTCGAATGGCCGCTCGCGCCACCGAACCCCGAAGTAAACATTGCATGAAGCCGGCGTGTTGCGCGTCAGACATCCAGATTGGAATGCGGAGCGCTCGTGCCGGGCGGAGATTTGATCGCTCGCACCGTTTCGAGAAAGCGCTCCTCGATCTCGGCGACCTCGATCGGATCGATCTTGACCTCACGGCGCATGACCCACGAAACTTCTTTCTTTCTCGCTTCGGTCATTACGGAAAGCAGACGCTCGGCGATCGGCTGGCCCGTCACCGCGGAAAGCAGCTTCGCGAGGTCGTATGTGTCGAACGCGCTCAGCGCTTCGAACAACGTTCGTTGATCGACGAATTCCAGATCGTCGAGCGATTTCAGGTCGCTCAGACCGCGAGTAGTACGCCGCGAAAAATAGCTGATGCCCTTTTCCTCGACGTAGTTCAACACCTTGGTCTTGCGAAACGCAAAGATATCTTCCGCGATTTCCGCATGAGACAGCTTGTTGAGAATCACCTTCTTCTCGACGCCGATCAAGGCCTCCAGGTCGTCCAGTTCGATCAGTTCCAATTCGCTGCTGATGGAGAGATCGAGATCGTGGTCCGCCACCTGTTGCGCACGCTCGATGATTCGCACCGGATCGAAGGCGACCAGTTGCCGGTTCGCCGCGCCGTCCTGCGCGGAATAGCGCGCCGATGTGTTGCTCACACGATCGGACCGCCCTGGTTCGAGCGAGACGAGATTGAGTTTCTCCATCCGTTTGAGCATGGCCATCACATGCGGACGCGAATGTCCGGCAATCGCATGGCACTTTTTGATCACTTCGGGCAAGGGCACCGATAATTCCTCGCCTTGCGCACGTCGAACGCGGCTGTCGAGCCGGTCGGCGTTCTCGCTTCCCGCCATCAATGAGAGAACGTGAGCGTACGATACGACGCCCGGCAGGAAGTCCGCATGCGTATTCGTGGCGAGGATATCGTCCTTCTTCTTCACGCGCCGGATCAGCGTGCGTACGATATGACGAAGCAACGGCGATACGCGCGCGAGTTCCTCCTCCACCACGTCCGCCGCGACGACGGTCAACTGGCAGAAGCTCAGCGCCTTTGCAGTGTGCGCTCGCGGTTCGGGCGGCAGCAAGGCCGCCTCGCCGAAAAACTCGCCTTTGCCTAGCGTGGCGAGAATCACTTTTTTCTCGTCGCACTGGGTGGAGATTTCGACTTTGCCATCTGCAATGACGTAGACGACGGCGTCGCCCGCGAAGCCTTCGGAATAGATGACTTCGCCCGGAGCCGCTGTACGCGACCATGGCGATCGTTGGTGATTCAAGATTGATTCCCCCGAAGAGCTATTTCCCGGTCAGCGCGCGCCGTGCTGAAGGCTAGCGCGTGCCCCGATGGTCCTGATTTGTTTGACTGGATAACGACATGCAAAACGCAAAGCTTTAATAAATGTAATCGTCAGATGTGATAGCGCAAACGTTTGGTTGCCTTTCCCAATAAGGCTTTGCGCCACGCCGACTTTTCTGGTAGCGCTACGACGGCCTGATCTCGAGCGAGGTTCTGCAACGAAATGCGTCCGCCATTTGCGCAGCAATACGTTCAGGCAAATGTAAGAATCACGTCCGCATGCACGGTGCCGAAAAAAAAAAATTTGGAATAAGCGGAAACCCGGTGTGTTTGCCCCTACGTAGACAGCAACAAAGCTGCATCGCAACCCACGAAACAGATACGCATGCGATGCTCCTATTGCAAGTAAGTCATGTTGGTAGATAGGCAGAGACGTAGCTTCACTCGAACCGCAAGGTATTTTCAATCTATTTATATTCAGGTATCCAAAATGAAACGCAAACTCTCAATCATCCTCTCGTTGATCGTCCTCGCTTCGGCAGGCGTCGTCACCCAAGCTTCGGCGAAGGAACATGTTCACGCGAGCACGCAGCAGTGTGTCGGTCCCGCAGGTTTCTGCACCCCGTACTTCGGCAGCTAAATACGTACCGTTTCCCGGCAATCGTTGCCCGTCAACTCATCACGTTCACAAAGGAATTTTTATCATGAAAAAAGCTCTTGTTTGTTTCGCTCTCGCCGCCGGCGCATTGGCCACTCCTGTTCTGAGCTTCGCACAATCGAATGCTCCAGTCACCCGCGCCGAAGTGCGTGCCGACCTGGTGCGCCTCGAACAGGCGGGCTACAACCCCTCGCTTGCGGACGACGCTGACTACCCGGCCGCGATCCAGGCTGCCGAAGCGAAGGTCGCCGCACAAAATGCTCCGCAAACAACACAATCGTCGTATGGCGGCGTGGCGCAGAACGGCAACTCTTCGGCCGGCATGCGCAAGCATTCGTCGTCAGATGCCACTTGCGTCGGCCCTGTCAGTTTCTGCAACGTTTTCTTTGGTAGCTGAATGACACGTGTCGGGAATCCTGTCTAGTCCTTTATATCGATAGGATTCCTACCTTTTTTTAGCAATCCGGGATAGTCTTTCCAGATAAAACTCAAACTTTGCAAATTCGAAGAGACTCGCTTCGCGCGCCAATCTCTCTAGCCGCCAGGCAGTTCCCACTGCCAGCGATGCTCGTGCTTCCCCGACAAGCCACTCCTTGAGTTTCAGCGCTCATGGCAGCAACTTTGCCCACGCTGGATGACCCAGGTCGTCGGCAATGGCTAGCCGGTCGGCTCGACAAAACACTCGAAACACGATCAAACCCGCCTCTGCGCCGCATCAGTCTGCGCGCGACACCCACGCTCACCAAGGCACGTAGAACGACAGCGGCAGCCAAAAAAACAAGCCACCGTTCACCTGCGAATTGCGCCAGTCCTCTCATCCCATTCGTCAAAAACCATCACGCCTTTAATTTGTCATTGTTTTCCATGAATGTAATGATATAACATTCCGTCGACAGGAACAGAAAAACCCGCATCCATCCAGTCGCCAACACACTCGAATACATAACGATGAAAAACCGCACGCGCGTCTCCTCCGCAGCTCTGCTGCTATTCGCCCTGGCTGCCCACGCTCATGCCGCAACCGACGAAGGGTCCGTAACCGGTGCGGTCACAGATTCCGCCGGACAACCCGTCAACAATGCCACAGTGATCGTGCAGAACGCGAGCGGCGCCGCCATCGGCGAGGCGAAAACGGACGCCGAAGGCCGCTTCGTGATCGCGCATGTGACGCCGGGCACTTATGCGGTCGTCGTCACCGCAGCGGGATTTGCGAGTGGCAACAGCATCGCGACTACGGGCACCGGCACGCAAAGCGCCGTCAGTGTCAGTCTCGCGAAGAGCGGCACACTCGACGTTCAGGTGAATGCGAAGCGACTGGACAGAGCGCGCAACGGGTTGTCGCCGGAGACCGGCAGCAGCGTGTACCGCTTCAGCCAGGCCGATATCGATGCGTTACCCGCGGGCCAGGACACGCCGCTCAATCAGGTGCTGCTTCAGGCGCCCGGCGTGGCAAGCGATTCGTACGGGCAATTACACGTGCGCGGAGACCATGCCAATCTGCAATACCGCATCAACGGCATCATCATCCCCGAACCGATCAGCGGCTTCGGGCAGGCGCTCGATACGCGGATCATCGACCAGGTCAATCTGCTGACCGGCGCGCTGCCGGCACAGTACGGCTACCGCACGGCAGGTGTCGTGGACATTCGCACGAAGACGGGCGATGCGGGCAACGGCGGCAGCATCGACATATTCGGCGGGAGCCACCAGACCCTCAAGACCAGCGCGGATGTGTTCGGCACGCAAGGTCCGTTCAGCTACTACTTCAGCGGCTCCCTCGGCGTGAACAACCTCGGTATCGAGAACCCGACTGCAAGCGCGAACGCCGTGCATGACCACACTCGCCAGGGCGATGCATTCGGCTATATGTCGTACATCATCAATCCGCTCACGCGGGTGAGCCTGATGTTCGGCACCACGAGCAATCAGTTCGAAATCCCCAACACCCCTGGTCTGCAGACCAATTTCACGCTCAATGGCAATAGCACGTTCGATTCGAGTCAGCTGAACGAAACGCAATCGGAGTTGAACAATTTTGCGGTGGTGGCGCTTCAGGGCACCAATGGCGGCGCACTGGACTACCAGGTCGCGCTATTTACCCGCTACACGCGAACGCAGTTCAATCCCGATCCCGTAGGCGACCTGCTTTTCAACGGCGTTGCATCGCAGGACTTTCACAGTAACTCGGCAAATGGCGCCCAGGTGGACACCACGTGGCGCCTGAACGACAAACATACGATTCGCGCCGGCCTGTTCTTCCAGCAGGAGCACGCGGTATTCGACGACAGCGTCAACGTGTTCGCAACGGACGCCGACGGCAATCAGTTATCGGACCAGCCCTTCAATATCCATGACTCGAGCAGCAAGACGGGCTACCTGTATAGCGCCTACGTACAGGACGAATGGAAAATCACCAGCAAGCTCACGCTCAATTACGGGCTGCGATACGACAAGATGGACGAGTATGTGAGCGCGAGCCAGTTGAGTCCTCGCATCGGCCTGGTCTATGCGCTGACACCGACCACCACGGTTCACGCCGGCTACGCGCGCTACTTCACGCCGCCCGCGTTCGAACTGTTGTCGGGTTCGACCATCAGCCGCTTCAACGGCACGACCAACCAGAGCCCGTCGAGCCAGAACGATCCGGTACAACCCGAGCGCAGTCATTACTTCGATCTCGGTGTCACGCAACGTCTGGGTTCGAACGTGACAATCGGCGTCGACGCCTACTACAAGAAATCCACCAACCTGCTCGACGAAGGACAGTTCGGCTCCGCCCTCATTTTCACACCGTTCAATTACCAGTACGGACGCGTGTACGGGCTCGAGTTCACCGCAAACTATAAGCAGGACAACGTATCTGCCTATCTGAACCTCGCCTACAGCCGCGCACAAGGCAAACAGATCGACTCGGCCCAGTTCAATTTCGACCCGGAGGAACTTGCCTATATCAACAGTCATTGGGTGTATCTCGATCACGACCAGCGCGTCACCGCCTCTTTCGGAGGAACGTACGACCTCGGCAGAACGACGTTCACATTCGACGGACTGGTTGGTAGCGGCTTGAGAAGCGGTTTTGCCAACACCGATCGCCTTCCCGTCTATGCGCAGATCAATCTCGGCGTGATCCAGCACTTCAACCAGCCGCTTGTCGGCAAGTTCGATGCGCGCCTGATGGTCGTCAATGCATTCAATCGTGTCTATGAGTTGCGCGACGGATCGGGCATCGGCGTGGGCGCGCCGCAGTACGGCCCGCACTTCGCCGTTTATGCCGGCATCACCAAGCATTTCTAATCTGTCACCCAGCAGCGAGGACGGTCATGCAAGACTGGATGAATATTCTGGCAGCAGTGCGCGTGGGCGGGTGGGTTATCTATCCGCTCACGTTACTCGCTGTTCTGGCGGTTGCGATCGTCCTCGATCGCGCCTATGTATTTCTGCGTTTTGGCCGCTTGCCGGCGGCGATTCATGCCGCGCATGAAATCGACGTGTTGGGATCCGATATTGATCTGGATAACCTGTTAAATGAAGCTTCCGCCCAGAACGCATTCAGGCGGATGAACTCTCCGTGGCTACCCGATCCGTCCGTGCCGCTATGGCTGCGCGAAGTCAAAGCGGAATCGGTGGCGTCACAGATCGAGCGTGACATGAGCAGAGGTTTCTGGGTGCTGGAGACGATCGTCACGGCGGCGCCGCTGCTGGGTCTGCTCGGCACCATCGTCGGCATGATGCATTCGTTTCAGCTGTTTGGCGGAACTGGGCTCGTCGATCCCGCCGGCGTCACGGGCGGGGTTGCGCAGTCGCTGGTGGCGACTGCGATCGGACTCGTCGTTGCACTGTTCGCACTCTTCGCGTTCAACTATTTTTCCCGCCGGCTCGAACGTCTGATGGACGAACTCGAATCTTTCGCGAATGCGCGGCTCGGTCAAATCCGCCTTGCCACCACCACCGCCGGAGCGCAGTCGTGAAGTTCAAGCGATCGCGCGCGGCGAGGCGCGGCCGCATCGAAATCATTCCGATGATCGATGTGATGTTCTTTCTGCTGGCGACCTTCATGCTGGCTTCGCTCGCCATGCAGCGGCTCGATGCCGTCAAGCTGACGTTACCAACCGGCCGCGCACAGCAGATGGCCGCGCATGAACCCCTGACTATCTCGGTGGATAGCCGCAATGAAATATTCGTGAACCATCTGCCGGTACGTCCCGATCAGATCGAGCCGACGGTGAAGCGCCTGTTGCAACCCAACGCGGATGTCGTCATTGCCGCCGACGCCGCCGCGGGCCACGGCGCAGTCGTGCAAGCCATGCTCGCGGCACGGCGCGCCGGTGCCGCACGGTTTCTGATCGCCGTGCATCGTGAATAGCGCGATGCGTCTGAGCACTACCGTCGATGATTCGCCGAAGCTGCGCCTTGCATTGGCGATCCTCATCGCGCTCGTGGTCTGGCTCGTGTTTCTGTTCGCGCTCGGACATTGGCTCGACGCAACGAGATCCGAACCGGCACCGGAGAAGGCATTGGAGATGCGTGTAGTGGAACTTGATCCCGAGCCGCCGACGCACGCTGCGCCCAAGCCAACGCAAACGCAAACATCAACTCCACCGCCTGCGGTCAAACCGTCGCGACCGGGCGCACCACGCACCCATGCCATGCCGGCACTCACTGCACTGCCCGAAACTCCGACACCAGCCAGACACCCGGCCGACACCACCACGCCAGTATCAAAGGAGCCCGGCCCCTCTGCCGAATCCCCCACGCCTGCAAGCAACTCCGCGGAAGAAAAACAGAGCACATCACCACCCGCCACCTCGCCGGGCGATACCGCCGCACGCTCCATCGCGCAACCGTTACCAGCGTTACCCGACGATTTGCGCGAGCAGGCCTATCAAACCGTCGCGACCGCGCGCTTCGTGATTCATGCCGACGGCTCTGTCGACGTGGAACTCATCAAGCCGACACCTAATCCGCGGCTCAACCAGCTCCTTCTCGAAGCGCTTCACAAGTGGCGCTTTTTCCCCGCGTTGCAGGGCGGCCGTCCGGTCGAAAGCCGGCAGGACGTCCGCGTGCATTTCAATGTGAACTAGCGCGCCGCGTTCGCATTGATTGATGTGGCCGTAACAACATCGTGAACGTTACGTAGCGAATCCACCTTGTGCACACGCCGCATTCCCCGCGCATCGCCCGCAAACGCCCCCCAAACGCCCCCCAAACGCCCGCAGCAAACGCTTCGGCAGCATCCGAAACGCGTTCATCCAGCTTATCCCTGCAGTTGGCACGGTCCCTGCAATCAGACAGGCAAAGGCCGAGCACCGCCATGACCGGAAGGCCGCGCGTGCTCCCCAACCGGCCCGGCCAAGGCCATAACACGCGTGGATATTCCAATGATTGCCGATTTTCTGCTGGACGCTGACGTCACCGGACAAGCTCACGATCTCGACTCGAACTTCGCGCAGCGCCACCCCTTGCAAATCGCCGTTTGTCTGCGCAACCTGGTGGCCGGACAGGACTTCGTCACAGTCGAGTTCGGCGGCCGGCAAATCGTCACGCAGATACTCGACGTCGACTCGCGCAACGCGCGCTTCGTGTTCGATGCCGGCAGCATGGCCGTCGACAACAGCGCGCTACCCGCCGCGCGGCAGTTGACGTTCCGCAGCCTGCCGGGCGGCATTCGCACCGAGTTCACGACACAGGATGCCACCTCCATCGTATTCGACGGGCTACCGGCGTTCGAGGCGCCCTTCCCTCCATTGCTCTACTACGTTCAACGCCGCGAATTCTTCCGCGTGCAAACGCCCGTGCTCGCCCCGTACATCGCAAGCGGCCCGTATGCGGACGGCGGCTCATTCCGGCTGGAATTGCAGGATCTGTCATTGGGCGGCGTCGCGTTGAAGACGGCCGACGAACGCTTCGGCTCGCTTCAAAGCGGCACGGTTCTGCGCGACGTCGCATTGCAACTCGGCAGCTTCGGCACGCTGCGGCTCGATCTGGAAATCGTCGCGCCACGCCAGTTGACCACGGCGAAGGGCGATCGGCGCTTCGTGACCGGTTGCAAATTCGTCGCGACACTAGGGCCGGCTGAGCGGACGTTGCAACGCGTCGTCACGCAACTCGAAACCAGGCGGCAAGCGCTCGCACCGCGCGGATAAGCCCGTACGCATACGCCGCAGACTTCACGTCGGCGACGATCATACGATCGCCGCCGCGCGAACCACGCGTGCCGTGCACTTCAGGGTTCGCTGAACACGCTCACGACACCAGCCATTTGCTGTCGAGAAAACTCATTCAGCCTTCAATCCACTTTCATTCGAGCCAGGACTTTCCCCAAGCCCGAACGCTCGATCTTGCGTCGCACCACGCCGCTCAACCCGCACGGCGTATGGCTCACAGCCTTCCAGCAAGTTTTCGCACGGCACCTGCCACGCCGATCGTTTCCTTGACGAGCGTCGGCGCGCCTGCTGTACTAAATCAACCAAAGTGATTTAGGTGGCGGCAATCGAACCGGTCCGGATCGTTTCGAACCACCCCTCCCGCATCAAGCCGCAAACCAGGTTGTCAGCGCGCAGCGTTCGCGCGGGCACCCGCCAGTAGTCCATAACGTCGTTGCCAAAAACCGGAGGAGCGTCCCATGAATCTGAATTCCCGCAGGCTTCCTGTTGTCAGGAAAATCGTGTCGATGTGCGTCGCGGCATCGGCGGTGTGGTGTGCGAGCGCGAGCCAGGCGGCCGATCAGCCTGTTGTCGGCCTCATCACCAAGACCGACACCAACCCGTTCTTCGTGAAGATGAAACAGGGCGCCGAAGCAGCCGCATCGAAAGACGGCGCGAAGCTCATCACCGCCGCGGGCAAGTTCGACGGCGACAACGCGAGCCAGGTCACCGCCATCGAAAACATGATGACGGCCGGCGCGAAAGCGATTCTGATCACGCCGAGCGACACCAAGGCGATCGTGCCGAGCATCAGGAAAGCCCGCGCCGCCGGCGTGATGGTGGTCGCGCTCGACACGCCGACCGACCCGCAGGACGCCACCGACGCCCTCTTCGCCACCGACAACTTCAAGGCCGGCGTGCTGATCGGCAAATACGCCAAAGCCGCGCTGAACGGCAAGCCCGCGAAGATCGCCACGCTCGATCTCGCGCCCGGCGTTTCGGTTGGCGTGCTGCGTCATAACGGCTTCCTGCAGGGCTTCGGCGTGAAGGAAGGCGATCCCTCGGTGGTGTGCAGCCAGGATACGCGCGGCGATCAGGCCAAGGGCCAGACGGCGATGGAAAACTGCCTGCAGAAGTCACCCGACATCAACGTGGTCTACACGATCAACGAGCCGGCCGCAGCGGGCGCTTACCGCGCGCTCAAGGCGGCGGGCAAGGATAAGAACGTAATGATCGTCTCGATCGACGGCGGCTGTGAGGGCGTGCGCAACGTGAAGTCCGGCGCCATTGCCGCGACCTCGCAGCAATATCCGCTGAAGATGGCCTCGCTCGGCGTGACGGCCGGTGTCGAGTACGCGAAGACGGGCAAGAAGGTCTCCGGCTATCAGGACACCGGCGTGACGCTGATCAGCGACAAGCCCATGTCCGGCATCGACAGCAAGGACACGAAGTTCGGCCTCGACAACTGCTGGGGCAACAAGTAACACGGACTGAATGGAGCGGCCCGCTTTGCTGGGCCGCCATTGGAATTGCCGCGTGGCCGCAGCGCCACGCGCATGCATCGAGGACATCCATCATGTCGACTCCTTCCGCGCCTGCCGGCCACTCGCGCCCGTTCGCCGACCGCTTGCCGTCGCTTGCCGAGATCGGGCCACTCATCGCGCTGGTGCTGGCTTGCGGCTTCTTCATCTCGCAGAGCAGCCGCTTTCTGTCGTTCCAGAACCTCTCGCTGATCCTGCAGCAGACCATGGTGGTCGCCGTCATCGCAATCGGCCAGACGCTGATCGTGCTGACCGGCGGCATCGACCTCTCGTGCGGCATGGTGATGGCGTTCGGCTCGATCATCATGACCAAATTCGCCGTCACGCTCGGCGTGCCGCCAATCCTCGCGATTCTGTGCGGCATCGCGGCGAGCACGCTGTTCGGCGCGCTCAATGGCGTGCTGATCACGCGCATCAAACTACCCGCGTTCATCGTCACGTTGGGCACGTTGAATATCGCATTCGCCCTCACGCAGATCTATTCGAACGCCGAGAGCGTGTCGAACCTGCCGGACGCGCTCATGTTCTTCGGCAACACGTTCAGGCTCGGCCCCGCGGATGTCACATACGGCACGGTGCTCACCCTGCTGATGTATCTGGCCACATGGTTCGTCTTGCGCGACACCGTGCCCGGCCGGCATCTATACGCGCTCGGCAACAACGCGGAGGCCGCGCGGCTGATGGGCCTGTCGTCGCAGAAAATCCTGATGACGGTGTATTCGCTGGCCGGCGCGATCTACGGCATCGCCGCGCTGTTGTCCGTGTCGCGCACCGGCGTGGGCGACCCGCAGGCCGGCCAGACCGAGAATCTCGACAGCATCACCGCGGTCGTGCTCGGCGGCACGAGTCTGTTCGGCGGGCGCGGTTCGATTGTCGGTACGCTGCTCGGCGCGCTGATTGTCGGCGTATTTCGCAATGGTCTGACGTTGATCGGCGTTTCTTCGGTCTACCAGGTGTTGATCACCGGCATGCTGGTGATTCTCGCGGTGGCCGCGGACAAACTCTCCCATCGTCGCGGTTGAGCACTCACGAGGACTCCGTCATGTCGACACCCGCTTCCGCTTCAACCGCAATGCCCGTTCTACAGGCGCGCGGACTCGTCAAACGTTATGGCAACGTGACCGCGCTCGACGGTTGCGATTTCGAAGTGCTGCCCGGCGAGATTCTCGCCGTGATCGGCGACAACGGCGCGGGGAAATCTTCGCTGATCAAGGCCCTTTCCGGCGCCACGGTGCCGGATGAAGGCGAGATTCTGCTCGACGGCAAACCGGTCAGGTTCCGCAGCCCGCTCGATGCCCGCGCGCAAGGCATCGAAACGGTGTATCAGGAACTCGCGGTCGCGCCGGCCATGAGCATCGCCGAAAATCTGTTCCTCGCCCGCGAGTTGGTGAAACCGGGCTGGCGCGGCTCGATCTTCAAGATGATCGACAAGCGCCGCATGCTGGAGGAAGCAACCGCGCATATGAAGGATCTGCAGATCGGCATCCGTTCGATGCGCCAGGCCGTCGAAACGCTCTCGGGCGGCCAGCGCCAGGGCGTGGCCGTGGCGCGCAGCGCGGCTTTCGCGCGGCACGTGGTGATTCTCGACGAACCCACCGCCGCGCTCGGCGTCAAGGAAGGCAACATGGTGCTGGAATTGATCCGGCGCGTGCGCGATCGCGGCCTGCCGGTAATCCTCATCAGCCACAACATGCCGCACGTGTTCGAAGTCGCGGACCGCATCCATATCCAGCGGCTCGGCCGGCGCGCCGCGCTCGTCAACACCAAAGACGTGCATATGTCGGAAGCCGTGGCGATCATGACGGGCGCGAAGGAAGCCGACGTCAAGGCGATTGCATGATGCACGCATCCTGCTGAGCGGGCGCCCATCATGGATACCACCGGCACCCGCTCGCCCCTCAAACGCACGGTCGGTTCGAATCAGGTCGGCATGCGTCAGTTCAACGAACGCATCGTGCTGCAGGCGATCCGCCTGCACGGGCCGCTGCCGAAAGCCGATGTGGGCCGCCTCACGCGTCTTTCCATGCAGACGGTGTCGATGATCGTCGAGCGCCTCATCGACGATGGCCTGCTCGAAAAGCAGGCGCGGGTGCGCGGCAGGATCGGTCAGCCGTCCGTGCCGATCGCGTTGCGCGCGCAAGGCGCGTACACCATCGGCATCAAGGTGGGACGCCGCAGTCTCGACGTGCTGGCAATGGATTTTGCCGGCCACGTAGTGCACCGCGATGTGTTCGAATACGCTTATCCCGATCCACGCACGCTGTTTCCCGCACTCGAAAGCAAACTGGTACGCGTGAACCAGACGCTTGGCGCGAAGGCCAGCCAGGTGGTCGGCGTGGGCGTCGCCGCGCCCTTGTGGCTCGGCGGCTGGCGCGATTTTCTCGGCGCGCCGCCCGACGCGCTGGAAGCATGGACCGAGATCGATCTGCGTTCGCGCGTCGCCACCATGACGGGCCTGCCCGTCGAGTTCGCCAAGGACACCACGGCCGCCTGCGCCGCCGAACTCGTGATGGGCCAGGGCCGCGGCATCCACAATTTTCTGTATCTGTTCGTCGGCACGTTTATCGGCGGCGGTCTCGTGATCGACGGCCGTTTGCATGGCGGCCCGCACGACAACGCGGGCGCGGTCGGTTCGATTCCGTTACGCGAAGGCGGCCCGCGCAAACCCGCGCGCCAGTTGCTGCACGCGGCGTCGGGCTTCGTGCTCGAAAAGCTGTTGAGCGATGCGGGCGCGCCGGCTGCGGCCGCCCACGATCATCGCGCGTTGTCACCGGAAATGTGGCGCCATACCGAACAATGGCTCGATAGCGCATGCCCCGCGATCGCCAATGCGCTGACCAATGCGGCCGCGTTGCTCGACCTCGAAGCGGTCGTGATCGACGGCGAACTCGACCGGCAACTGGTGCGGGAAATCATTCGACGCACCGAGCGCGTGCTCGACCGCATCGAATGGGAAGGCATGGTGCGTCCGCAATTGCTGGAAGGCGCCATTGGCGCCGATGCGCGCGCGATGGGCGGCGCGATTCTGCCGCTCTACGCGCATTTCGCGCCGGTGCATGAGCTATTCCTGAAGCCGGCAGCGGAGACGGTTTATCCAACACCGCCGGCGTGACTCATCAACACCCGCACGCTTCATCCATGCTCATTGCGCAGCGACCTTTGCGACCGAAGCCGTCTTTGCAGGCGGATTGTCCAGCAACGGCTGCAACACCGGCGCCATCGACTTCAGCAACTGCACCGACAGCGCGCTCGTGAACTCGTAGTGCGCGGCATACGGTTCATGCACCCACGCGGTCAAGGTGCCGTAGAAGCGGTCGCCCATCGCGAACACGAAAGTCGCGCTGCGGTTGACCTTGCGCGACTCGATCAGCCGCGCGCCTTTGGCGAACACGTTGAAGCGCTGATCGCCGGTGCCGGTCTTGCCGTACACCTCGAGCGTCTGGCCGTCGGGGAACGTCATGCCTTGCGCAAGACGCCTCGCCGTGCCGCCCGTCACCACGTCACGCAACAGAACTTTCACCACGCCGGCGATTTCCGGCGACAACTGCTGTTGCGGCGCCACCGCCGCGCGCCGGAAATGGGTTTCGTAAGGCGTGTCTTTCGCGAAGTCGAGTTGAGTGAGGCTTTCGGTCGGCACCTTGTTGCCGTTGTTGGCAATCACGCCGATCAATTGCGCGAGCGCGGCGGGCCGGTCGCCGGAGGCGCCGATTGCCGCAGCATAAGAAGGCGTGAGCGTCGCGAATGGATAACCGAGCGCCTGCCACGATTTGCCGATTGCATCGTAGGCGCGCAGTTCGACCATCCGTTTGATGCGGCGGTCCTGCGTTGCGTGATAACGAGTCTTGAAGAGCCAGGAATACGTCGACAGACGCACGTCACGGCTCGCACTCTGAATCTGGTCGAGCGTGGCGTCGGGATGCTCGCGCAGATAGTTGAGCGTCCACAGTTCGAGCGGATGGACGCTGGAGATGTAGCCACGGTCGTTCAGATTGAAGCGGTCGATAGCGTATTTCGCGTACAGATTCGCCAGATCCTCGTCGTCGAGCACGGAGGCGGCGGGCGTGTTTTTGAGCGCCGCGCGCATCTGCGTGTTGAACCATGCGTTCGACTCGTTCGGGGCGACGCTGCGCAACACCGTTGCCACTTTGGACGGCGACTTGCGCACGCCGAGCAGCAGCAACGCCATGGCCTGATCGCGCGTCTTGCCGTGATACTTCGTGTAAAAACGATTCATATACACACGGCTTTCCTGATCGGCGAAGCGCGTCAGATACATCTTGCGGGTTTCCGGATCGCCGAGCCATTGCGACGACGGCCCGGTGGTCTGCACCATTTCGTAATGGACGATGTCGCGCATCAGGCGCACGAACACGAGATTCACCGAATGCTGGAACGCACGATGCACGGTCAGGATACGGCTGTTGTCATCCGATTCGAAATTGTTGAAGGTCTGCGCGCCGCCGCCCGTGTAGAACGTTTCACCGGGATTGGCCGAGTATTTGCGCTCCACCGCCGCGTCGAGCATGGCTTGCAGCGAACGGTCCGAAGTGTGCGCGAGATAGTCGAGCGCCCAACGCGTGAGCTGGTCGTTCGGATCGGGATTGACGGCTTTCAATTCCGTTGTGCTCAGCGGTGCATAACGCTTGTGCAGATTGGAGACGATCTGCAAATACGTGACAATGGTACGCAGTTTCGCCGTTGAACCGAGATTCAGGCGCGCGCCGGAATTGATATCGAACGGCTGGTTGACGCTATCGGTTTGCACTCGCACGAGGTTGGCACCGTCGCGGCGCTCGAACAGCGTGAAGCTATAAGCGATTTTCGACGGATCGTCCGAGGCGCGCAGCATTTCGAAACCGACCAGACCGGCGGCTTTCGCGCCGTCGCGCGTGGCGGCAGCGGCGAGCCGTTCACTCACGGCTTGCTGAACGGCGTTGTTGAGCGTGCCTTTCGCCCGCAGATCGAGGCGATCGAGTTCGTAGAAACTCGAAACCCCGAGCGCGGCGAGCAGATGCGAACGCATGGACGTCACCGCCTTGCGCGACACGAAGGAATCCGTGCTCGCCGTTCTAGCGGGTGCGCGGTGCAGATCGACCGCGGCGGACAGCGCGGCATCGCGCAACGGAATCGACACGATGCCGCCGTTCGCCAGCAAACGCAGATAACTGTCGGTCAGCCGTTCGAGTTCGGCATAGCCGTGATGCAGGAAATACGACGGCGCGCGCTGCGCGATCATCAGCGAGAGCACCTGCCTGAACGCCACGCCTTGCTCCGGCAGATTCTGTTCGGTGGACGGCGCTTTCAGGATGCGATTGACGTCGTTGAAATCGCGGCCGTACCAGGCGGCGAGCCCGTCGCCGATACCGTTGATTTCGCCGATGCCCGGCTGCGCGGCGAGCGGCACCGAGTTGAGATAGTGAACAACGATCTGCCGGCGCGCCGGCATGGTTTGCGGACCGTTCAGATAGGCACGTACCGAAGCCGACGCGATCTGCCGCAACTTCTCCGGCGGCGTCGCCGTGCGTCCGCCCGCCGAGTGGCGGAATTTTTCGATCTGCGTGGCAAGCGTGCTGCCGCCGGGTTGCGACTGATGGCGGTTGAATACGCGCACGCCCTGATCGGCCAGGGCGCGGCTGAAACGTCCCCAGTCGATGGCCGGGTTGCGGTTCGGCTGATTCGGATCGAGCAGATAGCGGTCTTCGATAAAAAGCAGCGAATTCACGACGAGCGGCGGAATCGCGTCGAAGTTGTCGTATACGCGGCCCGGAAACTGTGCGGCGAAGAGCGGCGCGCCGGTGCCGTCGACGAGTTGCAGGCCCGCCCGATCTTTTTCTTCGTACGGCAGAAAGAGGCCGTTATCCGCCAGCGACAGCATCCGCTCGGAATCGCGCGCCTGCGCGCTGATTTCAAACCCGCGTTGCAGCAGGCGTTGCTGGATCGACGGCAGCAGTGCGTAGCCCAGACGGCTGTCGTAAGGGCCTTTGTCGGCTTCGGGAAAACGGATGGAGTGACTGGGACCCTCGGCGACGGAGAAACCCACGTCGCGAGTCAATTCGGAGAGATAGCGCGCCTGCAATCGCGAGGTTTCGATCTCGAACTGGCAAAAGCGCGCCGCCACTGCCAGCGCGAACAGAAACGCCGCCGCCAGCACCCATTTGAACCACCTCCGCACAGGCGCCGTGCCTGTTGCGCGAAGCGGTAACCGAACCAGTGGCCGATTCATGCTGCTCTCCCCGAGCGGGCGCCATGCTCTTCTGACCTGGCGCACCTTCCAAGGAGTGTAGCCCGGAACGCGAATTCGCAATCGGTTCGGATTTACCCGAGAGTGTCGCGGCTACAACACCCATTCGCGAGGCATGGCGCAGTGCCCATTGCCGTGAGATATTCAAAGTATTTCGCGTGTCGAAAAAGCGCCGTTGCAGGCGCTTTTTGCATTCGTGCCAGGCGCTCCGGCAACCGTCTTCGTGCCGGCTCCGCGGCAATCCGGTCAACTCTTCCGCGGTGCCGAAGGCACGTCGCCCATGCGCGTCACGAACCTGGCCCGCCAAGCTCACCCTGACTGTTTTCATGACCGCCAATCCTCAAGAACTGACGCCGGAAACGCTTGCTGAACTGCTCGAACGTGTCGCCGGACAGGACGCGGCGGCACTGCGTGAACTCTATGATCTCGCCGCGCCGAAACTGTTTGGCCTCGCTCTCCGTATATTGAGCAGGCATGAGTGGGCCGAAGAAGTGTTGCAGGACAGCTTCGTCAATATCTGGCGCTTTGCCGGCGACTATCGCCGCGCGCTGTCCGCCCCCATGACGTGGATGTCGGCGATCGTCCGCAACCGTGCTCTCGATCACCTGCGGCGGATCAACACGCAGGAAACAGAATGGAGCGATGCGTTGGACGATCTCGTAGCAACCGGCGGCCCGGATCCCGAAGCGCTGAGCGCGGTCAGCCTGCAGGCGCGTCTGCTGGCCGGCTGCATGCAGCAACTGGAGCCGGCGCAGCGTCAGGCGGTTGCCCTCGCCTACCTGCGCGATCAAAGCCATAGCGAGATCGCCGCAGTACTGGCGGTGCCGCTCGGCACCATCAAGTCGTGGATCAGGCGCGGCCTCGCCAGGTTGAAGACCTGCCTGGGAGGCGAGTGATGAATCTCCATCGTTATCCCCAGCTAGTCGATCTGCTGGCCGCAGAATATGTGCTCGGCACGCTGCGCGGCGGCGCCAGGCGCCGCTTCGAGCGCTACGCGGAGCAGAACACGACGATCCGCAAGGCCGTCGACGAATGGCAGCGGCGCGTGTCTCCGATGGCCGAACTCGCGGCGCCGCGCATGCCGCCGGCCGCCGTGTGGGAAGCCATTGAACGGCGCCTCGGCTTCATGGCCGCGCGTGACGCGGCACGCCCGCACGTTGTGGTTGAAATGCCCGCGCAACCGTCGCGCAGCCCGTTCGGAAACCTGGCGTTCTGGCGCGGCTGGGCACTCGGCGTCACAGGTCTCGCCGCGGTTGCCGTGGTGGTCGCCGTGCACTCGCTGTTGCCGTCCAGCACGGCGCCGGTCAGTGCGCCGACCGTTGCTCAGCAAACCGAAACAGCCGTGTCGCATGTCGCCGTGCTGAACAATAAGGATGCGCATCCGGTCATGCTGGTCGCATGGGACGAAGCCCATTCGACCATGACGGTGCAACCGCTCGGCAAGGTCGAGCTACCCGCGGGCCGGGCGATGGAGCTGTGGGGCATTCCGGCGAGCGGCCAGCCGGTCTCGCTCGGCATGCTGCCGGACAGCGCGAACGGCAAGGTCGCAGCCGGCCAGCAGAAGCCTGAGAATTATGCGGCGCTGGCGGTCTCGATCGAAGCGCCGGGCGGCTCGCCGGATCACAACGCGCCAAGCGGTCCGGTGGTGTACACCGGCAAACTGCTGCCGGTATCCTGAGGCCGCTCAGCTTCGTCTCGACTCCCGGTCCGGCAACGCCGGCATTTGCTCTATGCGGGTGCCGGCCTTCCCGGCCGTTCTTCGACACGGGCATCGCGCGACGGCTGGACGCGAGCGCACGAATGCCGCTACCCTAGTTCCATGCAAAGCTTTTACGAAGCCACTGTCACCCGTTCCTCCACCTATGCGCCGCTGGCCGGCCGGCGTGGCGCCAATGTCTGCATTATCGGCGGCGGCCTGGCGGGATTGTCCACCGCGTTGGGACTCGCCGAGCGGGGCGTCGCCGACGTCACCGTGCTCGAAGCGCGGCAGGTGGGTTTCGGCGCATCCGGGCGCAACGGCGGGTTCGTGTTCGGCGGCTACAGCCTCGATTGCGCCGACCTGCTGAAAACTCTCGGTGCAGTTCGCGCCCGCGAGCTCTATACGCTGACCACCGACGCCGTCGATCTGATGAGGAAGCGCATTGCACGCTATCACATCGACTGCGATGCGACCGACGCCGGCGTGATCCTCGCCAACTGGTTCGACGAACCGGCGCGGCTCGAGTCGCAGCGGCGTTTGATGCGCGATTCGTTCGGCGTCGAATGGGAACCGGTGCCGGCGGAGCAGCTCGCTTCGCAACTGAAGACGCGCCGTTATCACGGCGGTCTGTTCGAGCGCAACGCGTTCCACTTTCATCCGCTCAGGTATGTGCTCGGCGTGGCCGGCGCCGCGGCCCATGCCGGCGTGCAGATTCATGAGCACTCGCCGGTCGTGCGCTTGCAGCGCGAGGGCGGCGGGTTCGTGGTGCACACGCAGCACGGCGCGCTCGAAGCACGCCACGTCGTAATGGCGGGCGGCGGCTACGCGCGTCGCGTCTACCCGCGGGTCGAGCGCGCCGTGCTGCCTATCGCCACCTACGTGATGGCAACCGAACCGCTTGGCTCACGTCTGCCAGACGCGATCGACACCCGCGCCGCCGTCTACGACACCCGTTTCGCCTTCGACTATTACCGGCCGCTGCCCGACACGCGCATTCTGTGGGGCGGCCGCATCTCGGTGCGCGACCGCGCGCCCGAGGTGATCGCGCGCCTCTTGCGGCGCGATCTGCTGAAGGTCTATCCGCAGTTGCACGACGTGCGTATCGAGTACGCATGGGGCGGCCTGATGAGCTACGCGCGGCACAAGATGCCGCAAATCGGCCGCAGCACGGACGGCGTCTGGTACGCAGTCGGCTTCGGCGGGCACGGCATGGCGCCGACCACCGTGTCCGGCGAACTGCTGGCGGCGGCGATTGCCGGAGAGCGGCCGGTGCCCGAGGCGTTTGCTTCGTTCGGGCTGACGCCCGCTTATGGCGCGCTCGGTCTGGCGGCCGCGCAACTCACCTACACCGCCATGCAGACACGCGACGCGCTCGCCGCGCGCCGCCGGCCCGCTGTTTGACGTCGGCCAACCTATGCGGCCGCTCAAGCCCGGAACCCCGCGCCGGACGCCATTTTCGCCATGCTAGAATGCGCCGTCACTGCCGCTCGAATACACAATGAAAAAGGGAAGCAAGGCTGCCGAGCCTGATACCAACGGCATCCCGTCCGACAGTCCGCGTACCGACACCCGGCGCAAGTACGATCCCGAACAGACGAAGCGCAACATCCTCGAGGTCGCGACCCAGGAGTTCTCCGCGATGGGACTGACGGGCGCACGCGTCGACGCGATCGCGGAACGCACGAACACCACCAAGCGCATGCTGTACTACTACTTCGGCAGCAAGGAAGGGTTGTACCAGGCGGTGCTGGAGAAGGTGTATGGCGACATTCGCGCACTCGAACAGGATCTGCACGTCAGCGAACTCGATCCGGTCGAGGGCATGCGCGCGCTAGTCGAGTTTACGTTCGACTATCACGACCGTCAGCGCGATTTCGTGCGGCTCGTCACCATCGAAAATATTCACGGCGCGAAGTACGTCGAGCAGGTCAAGAGCTTCAAAGGCCGCAACGTCACCGTGATTCATACGATCGAAGACCTGCTCAAGCGCGGCATCGCGTCCGGACAGTTCCGCAGCGACATCGATCCGATCGATCTGCATCTGCTGATCAGTTCGCTGTGCTTTCACCGCATCGGCAACCGGCATACCTTCGGCGCCGCGTTCGGGCGCGACCCGTCGCATCCGCGTTTGCGCGCGCGGCATCGCGCGATGATCGTTGATGCCGTGCTGCGTTTCGTCCGGTCCCGGACGTTCAATCCACCAGCACGATCCGCTTGATATCGCCGACGATAAAGATGTACGACAGCGCGCCCACCAGAGCGATCGCGCCGATAAACACCAGCGCGCCGACAAACGAGCCGGTTGCCGCGACGATAAAACCCACCACCAGCGGCGTCACGATGCCGGCGAGGTTAGCCGCGAAGTTGAAGATGCCGCCGGTCACGCCGAGCAACCCTTCCGGCGCGATGTCCGACACTAGCGTCCAGCCCAGCGCGGCCATGCCCTGCGCGAAAAACGCCGCGGACAGAATCGCGATCACCACCACGTTGCTCTCGACATAGTTGGCAAGCACGATGGTCGACGCGAGCAGCAGGCCGGCAATGATCGGCAGCTTGCGCGCCACATTCGGCGACTTGCCGCGGCGCAGCAGCCAGTCCGAGAAAATGCCGCCGAACATCACACCGATCGACGCCGCAATGAACGGCATGATCGCGAAGAAGCCGATCTTCAGCCACGCCATATGGCGTTCGGTGGCGAGATACGTCGGGAACCAGGTGAGGAAGAACACGAGCGTCGAGTTGCCGGCAAACTGGCCGAGGCAGATGCCCGCCAGTTGACGATGCTTGAGCAGGCGTCCAATGGTGCGCCATTCGAAGCCGTTCGTCGAAGCGCCGGCCGCGGTACCCTGTGCATCGGCGGTCTTCTTCGCGTTCGTGAGACCGCCGCCCGCCTCGATATAGTCGAGCTCCGCCCGATTCGCCGCAGGATGATCGCGCGGCTCCCGATAGAACATCCACCAGATCACGCCGAATACGAGGCCGATGCCGCCGACCACATAGAACAGCGAACGCCAGCCGAATGCGCCCATCAGCATGAACAGGAACGGACTGAAAAAAGCGAGGCCGATATATTCGCCGACCGTGTACGTGCCGGTTGCCATCGCGCGTTCGCTCTGCGGGAACCATGTCGCGACCACGCGGCTATTGGTTGGAAAACACGGCGCTTCCGAAACGCCGAGGCCGAGCCGGAACACGAACAGCGCGCCGATACCGTGCACCAGTCCTTGTGCGAGCGTGCACAGAGACCAGAAGGTCATCGACAGGAAATAAGTGAGCTTGCTGCCGAAACGGTCGAGAAACAGACCGCCCGGAATTTGCGAGGCCACGTAGCTCCACGAAAATACGGAAAAGAGCAGTCCCATGAGCGCGGCGTTGATGCCGAGTTCTTTGGTCAACTGCGGCGCGGCGATGCCGAGCACCGTGCGGTCGAGATAATTGATCATCGTTCCCACCGCAAGCAGCGTCAGAATCTTATAGCGGGCGTTCGAGCGGCGCACGGTGCTTGCCGCCACGTCTTTCGGCGTTGCGGCGCCGGCGTGGGTAGATTGAATGGGTCGGTGCATGTCGTGTTCGTCTCCTCTGCCTGTTACCGGTTGGGGCGCTACCGGTTAGCGTTGCAACAACGACTGAAAATGGCCATACACCCGCTCGGCGTCGGGTTCGAGACCGGTGAAGATGCGCATGGCGTCGACCGCCTGATACACCGCCATGCCGCCGCCGCTCAGCGTGCGGCAGCCGAGTGCCTCGGCCGCCTGCAGGAGCGCCGTGCGAATCGGGAAATAGACGATGTCCGCTACCCACAGGTCGCGGTGCAGCAATTCGACCGGCAGCGGCAGGCCAGGCAATTTCGCCATGCCGGTGGGTGTGGCGTGAATCAGGCCATTGGCAGCTGCTAGCGACCCGGCGAGCGAACTGCCGGCGCTGACCGCGGCGGCGGGAAAGCGCTTCTGCAATTCGCCGGCGAGCGACACGGCGCGCGCGGCATCCACATCGAATAGCGTGAGCGATTTCGCGCCCAGGGTCAGCGCGGCGTGCGCGACCGCCGCGCCGGCGCCGCCCGCGCCCAGTTGCACGACGCGCTCCAGCGACACGTCCGGCAAGCCGCGCTGGAACGCGCGTGCGAAACCGGACCAGTCCGTGTTGTGGCCTATGCGTTTGCCGTCCTTGAACAGAACGGTGTTGACCGCGCCGAGTGCGCGTGCGTCGTCGGACAGTTCGTCGAGCAGGGGAATCACCGCCTGCTTGCATGGATACGTGATGTTCAGACCGTTGAAGCCCATGCGCTCGGCGGCGATGAGCAGATCCGGCAGTGCGGTGATGTCGAGCTTCAACGCTTCCAGATCGATGCGGCGGTACACGTAGTGCAGGCCGAGCCGGCTGCCCTCCTCCTCGTGCATGGCGGGCGTGAGCGATCCGCCGATGCCCGAGCCGATCAGACCGACCAGGCAGGAATGGGGTGTTGCCTGTGAGTTCGCTTGTGCGTTCGGTTGTGCGTTTGCTTGTGCGTTTGCTTGTGCGTTCATTCCGCTGCCCTATGCTCAAGAATGGTCGCCATCCGCTCCAAAGCCAGCACATAGCCCTGCGTGCCGCAACCGACAATGATCGCGTCCGCCACCGCCGACACGTACGAGTGATGCCGGAACGCCTCGCGGCGATGCACGTTTGAAATATGCACTTCGATGACCGGCTTTGCGATCGCAGAAAGCGCGTCGGCAATCGCCACCGAGGTATGCGTATAAGCCGCCGGATTGATCACAATGCCGTCAACCTTGGTCCGCGCCGCATGCAGCCAGTCGATCAGTTGATGCTCGGCGTTCGACTGGCAGAAGTCGATCGACAGTTTCAGACGCTCTGCCGCGTCGCCGCAGAGTTTCGCGACGTCGTCGAGCGTTTCCGAGCCGTAGATGGCCGGCTCGCGCGTGCCGAGCAGATTGAGATTCGGTCCATTGAGGACCAGTACTGACGCAAAACTCATGACATCCACTCCTGCAAAGTAAGGCATGAAGCCGGGCGCACCACCTGCGGCGCTCTGGCAGCGTGAACGAAGTGTGCGCCCATTGGATGCCGTCGTCATTCGGGGTTTATACGAGTTTGTACCATCTAGTTAGTTTGTATAATCTGTTTAAAATTCAGTCTAATTTGGGCGATTCTGGTCTGTGTCTTGCTGGCACAAGTAACGAACTGGTCCATTTTAAGCATTTCGTCACACCTGTCACCAGCACATGCGAGCATCGCGCGCGGGCTGTCGCGCGCCTTATCCAACAGCCGTTTTGATTGTTTTGCAGGAGCCGTCCATGCAACGTTCGATTGCCACCGTGTCGATCAGCGGAACCCTCGTCGAGAAACTGACCGCGATCCAGGCGGCGGGCTTCGAAGGGGTCGAGATCTTCGAGAACGACTTGCTGTATTTCGACGGCTCGCCCGCCGACGTGCGGCGCATCGCCGAAGATCTCGGGCTGAAAATCATGCTGTTCCAGCCGTTCCGCGATTTCGAAGGTGTGAGCCCTGAGCGCCTCGAACGCAACCTCGAGCGCGCAAAGCGCAAGTTCGACGTGATGCATGAACTGGGCACGGTCCGCATTCTGGTGTGCAGCAACGTGTCGACCGACACCATCGGCGACGACTCGCTGATGACCGACCAACTCGGCGCGCTCGCCCGCGCCGCCGAAGCGGCCGGGGTGATCGCGGGCTACGAAGCGCTCGCGTGGGGCAAGCACGTCAAGACCTACCGGCACGCGTGGAAACTCGTGAATGCCGTCGATCATCCCAATCTCGGACTCGTGCTCGACAGCTTCCACACGCTTTCGCTGAACGATTCGGTAGAGGGGATCGCCGACATTCCGGGCGAGCGCATTGCCTTCGTGCAGATCGCCGACGCGCCGAAACTCACCATGGACGTGCTCGAATGGAGCCGCCACTATCGCTGCTTTCCCGGCCAGGGTGATTTCGATCTGGCCGGTTTCACCGCGCAGGTCGTGAAAACCGGCTATAGCGGGCCGCTTTCACTGGAGATTTTCAACGACGGCTTTCGCGCCGCGCCCACCACCATCACGGCTGCGGACGGCCATCGTTCGCTGCTGTTCCTCGAGGAGCAGACCCGCGCGCTGCTCGAAACCACACAGCAGCCGATGGGCGGGCTTTACCGCTCACCCGCGGCGCCTGCGCACGTCGGTTATCAGTTTCTCGAATTCGCGGTCGACCACACCACGCGCGCACAACTCGTCGACTGGCTCGGCAAGCTGCGCTTTCGCGAGGCCGGCCGGCATCGTTCGAAAGAGGTGACGCTTTATCAGCACGGCGCGGCTTCGATCGTGCTGAACGCCGAGCCGGATTCGTTCGCCAATGCGTTCTTCCAGCAGCACGGCTTGTCGCTGTGCGCGTCGGCATTTCGTGTGGACGACGCCCATCAGGCGTTCGAACGCGCCGCCGGCTTCGGTTACGCGCCGTTCTCCGGGCAGATCGGCCCGAACGAGCGCGTGCTGCCTGCCGTACAGGCGCCGGACAGCAGCCTGAACTATTTCGTCGACGAAACGCCGGATCAGCCCACTTTGTTCGAAGCCGATTTCGTCCTCACCGACATCAACGGTCCGAGCGAAGTGGGACCGCTCAGCCGCATCGACCATGTCTGTCTGTCGGTGCCGGCGAATTCGCTGGATACGTGGGTGCTGTTTCTGCGAACCGCCCTGGGGTTCGACGCCGAGCCGGGCGTGCTGGTGCCCGATCCGTACGGCCTCGTGCGCAGCCGCGCGCTGCGCAGCCGCGACGGGTCGGTGCGCATCGTGTTGAATGCCTCCGTGGACCGTCACACGGCGGTGGCCGAGGCGCTGCACACCTATCACGGTTCCGGCCTGAACCACGTCGCCTTCAGCACCGCCGACATTTTCAGCGCGCTTCCCGAGTTCGTCGGCGACGGCTTGCCGGTGCTGCGCATCCCCCGCAACTACTACGAGGATCTCTCCGCCCGTTACGCATTGCCCGACGAGACGCTCGCGGCGCTGCGCACCAACAACATCCTGTACGACCGCGACGAGCGCGGCGGCGAATTTTTCCACGCTTACACGGAACAGCTCGACCAGCGTTTCTTCATGGAAGTCGTCGAACGACGCGGCGGCTACGACGGCTACGGCGCGGCCAACGCCGCCGTGCGGCTCGCCGCGCAGGCGCAGCGCCGCAAATAGGCTTTTCTCTGGGCAGGCTGGCGCCATCGGGAGCGCCGAGCCGGGCCCGCCGGGCACGGCGTGTGCGGGATCGGCTGGACAGCCGCGCCGCCCCGATATAATGGCGCCTGATTTCGCGGCCCATGCCGCGCGGCTGTGCCAGGTGCGGGCGTCGCACGAACTGTCGGCCGAATGTCATGCCAGGAGAGATATGAAGAAGTTTGCCGTAGTCCTGTCAGTTCCCCTGCTTCTCAGCGCGTGCGCGTATTTCCAGAAGAATCCGGATGCCGGCGAGCCCGTCACGGACACCACCACGCAGCGCTCCGTCAACGACGTGGTGGCGTGTATGACGCAAGTGGCGACCAGCCACAACGCCGCGTTCAAGTCCACCGCGATTCCGCAAGGCCAGATGCTCGACTTCGGCGATTCGAATATCGTCAAGGTGCGCAGCGACAATGGCGCGACGACTTACCGTTTTTATGCGGGCAAGCGTCACGTGAATAATCTGTGGATTGAGACGGCGGGCAAAACCTGCGCCCCATAGGGCTTTGCGGCGGAAGCAGCCGTAAGTGTGACAATTGGTAACTTGGTCCGGTGCAATCTTCGTGTCATGGTGTTACAGGATAATGGTGTCTTAAGAATCGTTTAAGACTTCGTCCGCATCATCCACCCGACACCACTATCCCGCACAAGGGGCGCACCATGAACCAGCCCGACCCGAACACGAACGACACTGTGGCGCCGGCCAGGCGGCCTACCATCCTGCGCCGCCTGCTGAGCCATCACGAACTGGCAACGCTGCTGCTGTTGCTGCACGCACCGATCGACGCGTCCGCGAAACCCGAGATTCCGCAGCTTCACGAAGCCGGCCTGATCGAAACGGTTTCCGGCGACGCCGGTTCTTCCCATATCCGTCTGACGCCTGAGGGCAACGCAGTGCTGCGCGGCCTTGGCGTGAAGTAACGCGCATTCGATATCCGGGTTCAAAGGCGCGCACATACAGCTCCGGGAACCTTCCCCTCATCGAGCGGTGAGCAGACCCGCCGACGTAAGCCGCGGCCGCATCGCGCAAGTCATGCCTGCCACACGCCGTATCCCGCTTCACGCAGTCCAATCGCCAGTTCCACTTCCATATCCTGTGCGCCGCGGTAAGGCATGGGATTGAACACTTCATATAGCTCGGGCACGAGCCGCAAACCGTAGTCGCGCACATAGCGATTCGCCTGAATGCCGGCCTTATGCCGGTCGAAGCGCAGGTCCGGGTCCAGTCCCGTCATTCCCACATACACGCAAGGCTTGTCGAACCGGTAGTCAGGATTCGCGCGGCGAAAGCGCGCCTCGTTCCACACCTTGTCGTCCAGCGCGACGACGTACACATAGTAGTGATGCTTGCGACGAGCCATGTGCAGCGGTTCAGCTCCGCGAAGTGCCGTGCAGCAGCATGCGGTATTCGGTCGGCGTCACGCCCACGGTCGCTTTGAATTGCCTCGTAAACGCGCTGTGATCGGTGTAGCCGCACAGTGCGGCGACGTCGGTGACCTTGTCGTGCGAAACCAGCAGCGCCGTAGCCGCGTCCAGCCGGGCCTTCAGCAACACCTGGCGCGGAGTCAGATGAAACACCTTGTGAAAGTAGCGCTCCAGTTGCGCGACCGACATATCCGCCATCGCCGCGAGCTGCTTCAGATTCAAAGGCTGGACGTAATTTTCCTGGATGGACTGCACCACCGTGGCGAGGCGGCTATAGGCCGGATGACTGCTTTCGTCCGCTTTCAGATCGCGGGAAATGCCGGCGAGGCCGACCACCTTGCCGGCCGCATTCCGCAGCGGCTGCTTGCAGGTCAGACACCAGCCCGGCTGTCTGCCGGGATAGAGATGCAGTTCCAACTGATCGATCAACTGGTTACCGACGTTGATGATCGCCTTGTCCTGTGCCGTGTAGATGCGCCCAAAGCGGCGCGGGAACACGTCCTCGGCGGTCTTGCCCAGCAGCGCGGTCTTTTCCTTGAAGCCGCAGCGGGACGCGAGCGTGCGGTTGACCAGCGCATAGCGCGCCTCGGCGTCCTTGACGAAGAACACGACGTCCGGCATGGCGTCGAACACCGGCTCGAGCAGCCTGAAGTGCGACAGCATGCCCGACAGCGTTGCGTCGTCCGTTTCGGGCGGATGAGCCAGCGTGTTCGTCATGCGGGTCCCGTTGGTCCGTGCGTTGGTGGGGGCATTCGGGGATGCGTTCGTCGTCGCGGCCGGGCGGCCGGCGTGTGCGGTCGATTATAGGGCCGCGCGGCAGCGGAACAATATGCGCCGGCATGCAAGCGGACGGGTCATTCGCCTGGCGGCGGCTCCGCATTCATCGCCATCAGCGTGCCGACCTGCGCCGGGCTGAAAGGCGCACGCGGCGCCGCGCTCTGCCAGCCGAAGTACAGGCTCGCCGCCGCGCCGCAGATTCGCCCCTGGCAGGCGCCCATGCCGCAGCGGGTATGCAGCTTGGCGTCGCGCCAACTCGAAAACTCGCGGACTTCGCCAATACGCACGTCCTCGCAGCGGCACAGCAGCGTAGTGTCGGCAGGTGGCGTGCGCGCGGCGTCCCGCAGGGCGAAAGCGGTGTCGACACGTCGGCCGAAGCGGCGCCATCGGGCCCGTTGTGTATCGAGTGCGGTGTGGCCCGTAGCGCCGCTCGCAACGAGACCGGCTATCTCGCCTTCCACACCGGCCAGTTCCGCGCCGCCGACGCCCGTGCACTCGCCCGCCGCGAACACGCTCTCGACCGACGTACGCTGCCCGTCGTCGACGACGATCTCGCCCGCCTCACTGATCGCGCAGCCGAGCGCCTGCGCCAGCGTGATGTTCGGCACGAGTCCATAGCCACAGGCGATGCGGTCGCAGTCGCAGTCGAGCGTGACGCGCTTCCTGCCGGAACCGCGCGCGATGGTGACGCGCTCGACGCGGCCGTCCCCATGCGCCTCTTCAACGATGCTGTCGGTCCAGTACGGCAGGCCCACGAACCCGCGCGTCATGCCGACGGCTTGCCGCAACTTGCCCGGCTCGGCCAGCAGCGAGGCGCCAAAACGCGCGACATCGAACGCCGAGGCCTGCTCCACCACCGCCACCACGCGCGCCCCGGCCGCGCGCGCGGTGGCGAGCGCCGCGATCAGCAAAGGACCGCTGCCGGCAATCACGATCCGCTCGCCACGCACCGGCATGCCGCCTTTGATGAGTGCCTGCAGCGCGCCCGCGCCGGTCACACCGGGCAAGGTCCAGCCCGCGAACGGCAGGAGCCTTTCACGCGCGCCGGTTGCGAGAATCAGGCGCTCGTACGTGATGCACACGCCACCACGTTCCGCCGATTCGAGCAGCAGCCCGCGCGGACCTAGCGGCGCGATCACGCGAGTGGACGGCCAGTGCGAGATGTTGGCCTGTCCACCTATCGCGGTGAGGAGGTTGTGCAACGGCGCTTGCGGCGCGTAGCCCGGACCTTGACGCCAGATCTGGCCGCCCGCGCGTGGGTTGTCGTCGAGCAGCGCAACCGAGGCGCCCGTGCGCGCGGCGGCATGCGCTGCGTTCAGGCCCGCTGGCCCCGCGCCAACGACGACGATATCGAAGTGGTGTCTCATAGTGTGGTCGGGCGTCCGGCGGATTCCCGTGGCGACGGTGTCGACTTGCTGTTTCATAGTGTGCCCGCCACTTCGTCCAATCCGGCCAGGTGGGCTTTCCTGGCGACCATGCCTAATCGCCGTCTCATCGCATGTCCATCGAATCGTCGGTACGAACGATCTGACCTTCCCGGCACAGGGTCTGGCACGCCAGCGCATGCGCCCGGCCGTCGATCGTCACGCGACATTCCTGGCACACGCCCATGCCGCACAACGCGGCGCGAGGCTGCCCGCTCACCGACATCCGCGTGCTGCCAACGCCCGCCAGAGCGAGCGCCGCGGCCACAGTCGTGCCGGCCTCGACGGCGATGCGCTGGCCGTCGATCGTCAGGCAGATGGTTGCCGCGCTGCCGCTACGATTCATAGGCCACCTTCCTGGCAAAACGACCGGGCAGATAAGGCTCGACAGGAATCGGCGCAACGCCCGCCACGATCTGCGCGGCAAGGAGTTTCGCGGTAGCGAGCGAGGTCGTTACGCCCAGGCCCTCGTGACCGACGGCGAGCCATACGCCGGGCGCGAAATCGCCGGCCGCGCCGATCAGCGGCAGTCCGTCCGGCGTGGCCGCGCGAAAGCCGGTCCACGCGCGAATGCCGTTGAGTGTCGGCAGCGCCGGCAGATAGCGCGCGGCACGCTGCAGCATTTGCGCGAGCACGGGCAGGTCGACGGCGGGATCGGTACTGTCGAACTGGCGCGAAGACCCGATCAGCAACTGCCCCGTGGGCCGCGGCTGCGCGTTGAACGCCACCGAGGTGCCGGCCGCGTGATGCGCGCTCTTGATGTAGCCGAGTTCGAGCAACTGATGCCGGATCAGGCCGGGATAGCGGTCCGTGATCAGCAGGTGGCCCTTTTTCGGCTGCAGCGGCAGCGACGGCACCAGCTGCCGCGCGCCGAGACCGTTGGCGACGACGACATGCGCCGCGCCGACACGCCCGCCATCGGCAAGCGTAACGCCGCTCGCGCCGATCGACGTCACCGTCGTGCCGAGGCGCACGCGAATATTCGCGGCGGCCGGCGATTGCGTCAGCAGCCACTCGGCGACAGTCGGCGCATACACGATGCTGTCGTGCTCGATGCGCAAACCGCCCGCCATTGGCGCCGCCAGCGCCGGCTCGCAAGTCCGCAACGCCGTCGAATCGAGCAGTTGCGCGGCAATGCCTTGCGCCTCGAACGCGGCGTGCATGGCGCGGGCGGCTTGCCACTCTTCTTCGTCGGCGGCGACCCAGAGCGTGCCGCAGCGCGCGAACGCGTCGCGCGCTCGCAGCCGCGGCGCGAGGTCGAGCCACAAGTCTCGCGAATAGCGGCTGAGCGCGAACTCCGCCGGCGAGTCGTTCATGACGACGAGGTGGCCCATGCCCGCCGCCGTCGTGCCGCCGCCAATGCCCTGCGCGTCCAGCACTTCGACCCGCATGCCGAGCGCCGCCAGTTCCGCCGCGCACGCCGCGCCGACAATGCCCGCCCCGACGACCACCACGTCCGCCGTCATGCCGTGCGGATGCCCCAGGCAAAGGGATCGCGCTCGTCGAAGCACAGGCGCGCCTGCGCGGTGATGTACGCGTGGCCGGTAATGGTGGGAATCACATGGACGCCATCGCCGGCATGGCGATAGCTCGCCTCGAACACGCTGCCGATAATGCTCTCCTGCCGCCACACCGCGCCTTCGGCCAGTTTGCCGTCGGCCGCGAGACAGGCCACCTTGGCGCTCGTGCCCGTGCCGCATGGCGAGCGGTCATACGCGTTGCCGGGACACAGCACGAAGCTGCGGCTGTCGATGCCGTCGCGCGAACCGGGGCCGAAGAGCTCGATGTGATCGATCAACGCGCCCTCCGCGCCGGTGATGCGCTGCGCGATCAGCGCGTCGCGGATCGCCCCGCTGAACACCGTCAATTCGCCGATACGCGATGCGTCCAACGCGCAGCCGTGGTCGGCCACGAGAAAGAACCAGTTGCCGCCCCAGCCGATATCGCCCGTCAACACGCCGTGGCCCGGCACGTCCACCCGCACGGACTCGCGATAGCGATAGGCCGGCACGTTGCGCACGGCCACGCTGCCGTCCTCGTTGAGCGTCGCTTCGACGACGCCGACCGGCGTCTCGATCCGGTGACGCCCCGGCTTGATCCGTCCCAGGTGCGCCAGCGAAACGACGAGACCGATCGTGCCGTGTCCGCACATGCCGAGATAGCCGACGTTGTTGAAAAAGATCACGCCGGCGGCGCACGTCGGGTCGTCCGGCTCGCAGAGCAACGCGCCCACCATGACGTCCGAGCCGCGCGGTTCGGTAACGACGCCCGCGCGCCAGTCGTCGAACTGTGTGCGCAATACGTCGAGCCGTTGCGCCAGCGTGCCGCCGCCGAGATCCGGGCCGCCCGACACCACGAGGCGGGTCGGTTCACCGCCGGTGTGCGAGTCGATGATGTCCAAGGTTTTCATGGTGCTCATGGTAAGAAACCGCGCACGGCCGAGTCTTGGTGTGCTTGCGCGCGGATTGTGACGATTTCGGCATAGCGAGGCGATGCTGCGGTGGCTTTTTTACTCCTCGCAGATCATAGCTTGGGAACGTCTGTTTGGCGCCTGAAGCAGGTTATCCAGAACGCATCGGGTCGCGCTTGCAATGCGCTTTGGACGCACCCCATCCCACATATCGGAACGGGCCGACTGCCTTGATCCAGCGATGCTTCAAGCAAAACGGCTGTGCTGAAATCGTCATTCGCTGCGCGCGATTCGCGCAAGACGGCAGGATTTTCCCTGCTTACACTGCGCTTGAACACATCACATTCAGGAGAGCAGTCGTGGCGCATATCTGGGAAGGCGTATTGCCCGCAGTCACCACCAAATTCAACGCGGATTTCAGCATAGACCGCGCATGGACCGGCAAGAATATCGAGGCGCAGATCGACGCGGGTGTGGACGGCATCATCGTGTGCGGATCGCTGGGCGAAGCGTCGACGCTCTCGCTGGATGAGAAGCTGCGTGTGCTCGACATCGCCGTCGAGGCCTCGCGCGGCCGTGTACCCGTTCTGTTGACGATCGCCGAAAACAGCACGCTCGACGCGTGCCGCCAGGCCGAAGCCGGCAGCCGTCACGGCGCGGCCGGCTACATGGTGTTGCCGGGGTTGCGGTATCTGTCGGACCGCCGCGAGACGCTGCACCATTTCCGCAGTGTCGCCGACGCAAGCGCGCTGCCGCTGATGATCTATAACAATCCGCTCGCCTATGGCGTCGACATGACGCCCGACATGTTCGCGGAGATCGCCGACGAGAAGAAGGTCGTCGCGATCAAGGAATCATGTGGCGACGTGCGGCGCGTGACCGACCTGATCAACGCGGTCGGCGACCGCTTCGCGATTCTCTGCGGCGTCGACAATCTCGCGATGGAAGCGATACTGATGGGCGCGCATGGCTGGGTGGCCGGTCTCGTGTGCGCGTTTCCGCGTGAGACGGTGGTGATCTACAAGCTGCTGAAGGCGGGGCGCTTCGAGGAAGCGCGGGCGATCTACCGCTGGTTTGCGCCGCTGCTCGCGCTCGACGTCTCGGCGAAGCTGGTGCAGAACATCAAGCTCGCCGAAGCAATCGTCGGACTGGGCACCGAGCCGGTGCGCCCGCCGCGTCTGCCGCTGGCCGGCGACGAACGCAAGGCCGTCGAAGCGTTGATTCGCAAGGCGCTCGAAACGCGGCCGGCGCTGCCGCAGATCTGATCTGACGGCCGGACTGGCCTCAGGCTGCCTGCTTCTCGGCATCAGCGCCGGCGCTGGCATCGGCATCGGCGGATTCGCCGTGGCGCAGATGCAGCAACCGGTAGCCGCTTTTGTAGACCGGTTGCAGCCGGAACTCGTTTTGCGGCTCGATTTCGAGCAGCAGGCGCAGCCGCGAAACGTGACTGTCGATCGTGCGGGTGAACTCGCGAAACTCGCGTCCCCATACCATCGCGAAGATGTGATCGCGCGACAGCACGCGGCCGATGTTGGAGAAGAACAGCGATGCCAGCCGGTATTGGGTGCCGGATAGCTGGACCGGCTGGCCGCGCAGCATGACGAGCTGGCGGCGCGTATCGAAATGGTACGGGCCCACGTCGAAACTCGTGGCGCTGAACCTGTCCGGATACGCCCGCCGCAGCAGCGCGGCAACCCGCTCGCGAAACTCGGCTGCGCGCAGCGGCAACGCCACATAGTCGTCCGCGCCGGCGACGAAGGCGCGCACGACGTTCCCCTCCGCCGTGTCCGCCGAAGCGAACATCACCGGCAGACGGTCGCCGCCCACCGCGCGCGCCGCGCGCAGAACCTCGGCACCGGAAAGGCGTACGCCCTGCCAATCGAGCACCAGAAGATCCACGGTAGAACGCGCGAGCATTCTCGACATGCTCAGGCCGTCGTCGAAGGCCGTGCAGATGTGGCCGGCGGTCGTCAGGATCTTTTCGATCGACTGACGCATGACCGGGTCACGTTGAAGAATGGCAATGCGCATGGGATAACTCTTAACTGATAGCTCGGACGCGATTCTCAGAGGCACGCCCGCGCCATCCCATAGGAGCAATCCTAATTTACATATGAAGCGGTCAGCCCTGATAGCGCCGCCGGACATTCCTGCCCGCGCTTGCGACAATTCTCAAAACGCCAACGCATTTGCACGAAAGAAGCACGTTCCGGGGAACTTTTTCAGTCTAATTAAACGCTTCCTGAAGCGATCGGCTTGCATCCTGTAAAATCGCCGCTTGGCCCCAGTCGTCATCGCGCCTGCCTTACCCGGGCCGGCGCGCCGGTGTCCCGTGCTCTACCCAGCGCTTGCCACACTTCTCGCCCGACGACCGCCGTGTTTCCACGCACTACGTGTGGCTCCCAATCCAATAAAGACATCAGCAATGCAAGCGACAAATCTGGGTGGAGCGCAGGCTGTCACCCCACGCCCTCTTGGGCGAAGCGATTACAAGACGCTCGGTCTCGCCGCGCTCGGCGGGGCTCTGGAGTTCTACGACTTCATCATCTTCGTGTTCTTCGCGCCGGCGATCGGCCAGCTATTCTTTCCGGCGGCGATGCCGGACTGGCTGCGCCAGGTGCAAACCTTCGGCATCTTCGCCGCGGGCTATCTGGCACGGCCGCTCGGCGGCATCATCATGGCGCATTTCGGCGATCTGTTCGGCCGCAAACGCATGTTCACGCTGAGCGTGCTGCTCATGTCCGTGCCGACGCTAATGATGGGCCTGCTGCCCACCTACACCAGCATCGGCGTGCTGGCGCCGGTCCTGCTGCTGTTGTTCCGCGTCATGCAAGGCGCGGCGGTCGGCGGCGAAGTGCCGGGCGCCTGGGTATTCGTCTCGGAACACGTGCCGCAGCGGCACATCGGCTATGCATGCGGCACGCTGACGGCCGGCCTCACGGCGGGCATCCTGCTCGGTTCGCTGATCGCCTCGGCGGTGAACCGCAACTTCGCGCCGGCGGAAATCTCCGCGTACGCGTGGCGCATTCCGTTCCTGGTGGGCGGCGTGTTCGGCATGTTCTCGGTCTACCTGCGCCGCTGGCTGCATGAGACGCCGGTGTTCGCCGAACTCAAGCAGCGCAAGGCGATTGCCGCCGAAGTGCCGCTCAAGGCCGTGCTGCGCGACCACGGCCGCGCCGTGATCGTCTCGATGCTGCTCACGTGGATGCTCTCTGCCGCGATCGTCGTGGTGATCCTGATGACGCCGACGCTGCTGCAAAAGCAGTTTCATATCGCGCCGGCCACCGCGTTGCTGGCGAACTGCGTGGCGACGCTGTGCCTGACGATCGGCTGCGTGATGGCGGGCTCGATTGCCGGCCGCATTGGCGCGGGGCGCACGATTTTCATCGGCGGCCTGGCGCTGGCCGTGACCTACTACGTGATGTTCCAGCAGCTCGCGCTCGATACCTCGGCACTGGTGCCGCTGTACGCGGTGGCCGGCCTGTTCGTCGGCGTGATCGGCGCGATTCCGTTCGTGATGGTCAAGGCGTTCCCGCCGGTTGTGCGTTTCTCGGGCATCTCGTTCTCGTACAACGTGGCGTATGCGGTTTTCGGCGGCCTCACGCCGGTCGCCGTGTCGCTGATGATGAAGTCCAACCCGATGGCCGCGCCGATGTACGTCGGCGCGATCTGCATTCTCGGGGCATTGACCACGCTGTTCATCAAGGACTCGCCGCAAAAGCGCTGATCCGCGGTTTCTGTCCGTCATTCTGTCTGGCAAAAACGGCGCGCCGAACGGTGCGCCGTTTTTATTCGCATCGGATTCGACGTCCGCGGTTTCCGCGACATCCACACTTCACGCCGCCGCGAAACATGGTGCGCTGCATCGGTCCTACGATGTGTCGCATGAACTCCTCAAACATCTCCCATTCACCCGCCCTCGGCCGCGTCCTCGCGACGGTCAGCGTCGGCTTCGTCGTCACGCAACTCGACGTCACCATCGTCAACATCGCGCTGCCGGGAATCGGCGCGGATCTCCGTGCGAATGTCACGGGGCTCCAATGGGTCGTCGACGCCTACACGCTCGCGTTCGCCGTGCTGATGCTGTCCGCCGGCGCGCTCGGCGACCGGTTCGGCGCACGGCGCCTGTACGCGGCCGGCATCGTGCTGTTCGCGCTCGCGTCGCTCGCCTGCGGCCTCGCGCTCGACGCGGCCATGCTGGTTGCGGCCCGCGCCCTGCAAGGGGTGGGCGCGGCCGCCATGCTGCCGAACTCGCTGGCGCTGCTCAATCAGTCATACGGACACGATCCCAGACTGCGGGCCCGCGCGGTCGGACTGTGGACCGCGGCGGGCGCGATTTCGATCGCGGCGGGACCGGTGGCCGGCGGCCTGCTAATCGCGGCGTTCGGCTGGCGCAGCATCTTCCTCGTCAATCTGCCGATTTGCGCCGCCGGCTTTCTGGCCACCTTGCTATGGATTCCGCAACCGGAGAGCGCGCCGCGTCAAGGCGCGCAGCCGGGGCCGGGGCCGGCGGCGGCCGCGCCGGCTGATGCAAGTCCGCGTGGCATCGATCTGACCGGCCAGTGTCTTGCCGTCGTCGCGCTGACCGCCTTCGTCGCCGCGGTGATCGAATGGCGGCCGCTGGGACTCGGTCATCCGTTCGTGGCCGGCGGTTTCCTGCTGGCGCTGATCGGAGCGAGCGCCTTTATCGCCGTGGAATCGCGCATCGCGGCGCCAATGCTGCCGCTCTCGCTCTTTCGCAAGCGCTCCTTCAGCGTGGCGGTGCTGTTCGGCATCTGCGTGAACCTGACCTACTACGGCATGGTGTTCGTGCTGAGCCTGTATTTGCAGCGCGTGCGCGGCTATACGCCATTGCAGGCGGGTCTTGCCTTCCTGCCGTTGACGGGCGGCTTTCTACTGTCGAACGTGGCGAGCGGCTGGGTGGTCGGCCGCTTCGGCGTACGGGTGCCGATGATCGCCGGCGCGATCACCGCCGGTCTCGGCTACGGCCTGCTGCATTGCGTCGACGCCGCCACGCCGCTCATCGGCCTGCTGCTGCCGTTCCTGCTGATTCCGTCGGGCATGGGCCTCGCGGTTCCGGCGATGACCACCGCCGTGCTGGCTTCGACGGATGCGAAACGCGCCGGCACAGCCTCCGCTGTGTTGAATACGGCGCGGCAGGCCGGAGGCGCGGTCGGCGTGGCGGTCTTCGGCGCACTGGCGAGCGGTGCGGCCGCTGCGCAAATCGTCCCGGGCATGCAGGCGGCGACCGCCATGTCAGTCGCTTTCCTTATGCTCGGCGGCGTGCTGAGTTGCTTCGTGCAACCGCAGCCGCAGCCCTCAGACTCCGCGGTTCGCGTTGCCGGTCGCGGACGGATCGGCGAATCGCGCTGAGCGCGCCGCCCGCTGTATCGTTCGCGCACAAAAACGACCCTCGCGATGCTTGCGCATGGCGAGGGTTATCAGCGCGAGGGCTCGTTGCGGGCAGCGGGCCACGACGCGAAAGCCGCCGACGCCGCGCCGCCAGGCTTATAGCGACGCTTCCTGAATCGTGCCGGTCTGGATTGCGCGCTCGATCAGGCCTTCGTCCTGCGCCTTGGCGATGGCATCGGCAACCAGTTTTTCCGGCTCCTCGATTTCCGCCTTGATCGTGCTAATGATTCCGGACGCATCCAGAATCACCAGTGTTTTCGCCGAATCGGCCAGACTGATGATCACCCGGTGCGGCGTAGGCCCTTCACCGAGACTCGCGCACAACTGCGTGACCTTGCCGCCAATGGTTTGCTCAAAACTTTGAATCATTATTTGCTCCCTGGTTACAGCCGGAATCGAAAGCGCCCCTCACAGACTACCTGAACGGCCGCATCAAAGTCCAAGTCCGCCGCGCGACGAGCGTGCGCCGAGAGAACTTCCTCCCGGGCGTGCACCGTCGATACTGATCCCGCCCGCGCCGGTCACGAACAGCAGCAGGAAACCGCCGGCAATGCCGATGTTCTTCCAGAAATGGATCACCATATCGCGTTGCAAGGCGGCGTCGGTCACGTTCCAGAAATCGTGGCCCAGCACCGCTGTCGCTACCGTGTACGCGGCCATGATGAGCGCAAGCGGACGTACCTTGAAGCCGACGATCAACAACAGACCGCCGAGCGCCTCGACTGCGACCGCGATCGGCGCGGCGACCTGCACGAACGGCACGCCCTTCGAATGCAGATAGCCGACAAAGCCCGCATAGCCCAGCAACTTCATCACTCCGCCCCACAGGAACAGCACGGCAAGGGCAATACGCGCGATGAGGATAACGCCGGAATCGACGGGACGCGACATGAGGGGCTCCTGTAAATGAATAAGCAGCAGACCCGGCCGGGAGGCCGCAGTTCCCCGCATTGCACGTGAGAATATGTGCATTGCCCGCCTTTTCCAAGCTCAGGCCAAGGTGGGCGGCGCGAGGCGTGCCGCATACGGGAAGGAAAAGAGCGCCCTGGCGCCGAGCGGGACGCCGGTTGGCGTCCCCTATCCATGCCGCCGCCGTGCTTATGCCCGAGGATACGTCGCGACTTCGATCAGGTTGCCGTCCGGATCGCGGCAATACACCGAGGTCATCTTGCCAAGCGCGCCGTCGCGCTCCACGGGGCCAGCCGCGATTTCGACGCCTTGGGCGAGCCAATGCGCCTTGACCTCGGCCGGGCTCGTGGTCGTAACGAAGCACAGATCGGCGCTGCCGGGCACCGGCTCGCGGCCGGTGAACCACGCGACGGTGTCGGCCGCTGCGGGACGCAGATTGATCTTCTGATTGCCATAGGTCATCGCCACCCGCGTGCCGGTGCGCGACTCGAACTCGGTGCGCTGCATGCCGAGCATGCGTGCGTACCACGCCGCGCTGACCTCCACGTCCGCAACGTTCAGAACGAGATGATCCAGACTCTCTATAGAAAAGCTCATGGGTTCGTCACCGTGATGTGGACCGTTGCCTCGCGGCGGACCAGGACGGTCCGCCGACAGCGGCCAGAAGCAAAGGTGGCACGCGTGTGATACTCGCGTGCGGCTATCGGCATGTTGCGCTCATGGCGTCGCGCTGGCACCAGCACCAGCACCAGCACCAGCACCAGCCAAGATTACGACTGCGGCGCGTCCGCGGCGAGCAGAACGCCCTTCGTAAAGACGAAGCAACCATAGCCGCGCGCTTCGCCGGTGGCGATCACGCAATACGCTTTGCGCGCCCGCTCATAAAATGCGAACCGCTCGATCGGCGCGAACGGCACGTCGCGCCCCTCCGCTGCGTTGACTTCGGTTTGTGCCTCACGCTGCACGGCCGGAATCGTGTGCGGTTCGCCGACCACCTCCATGCGCGACGCCGGGTGCTCGATGAATGTATCCAGCGGCATCACCGAGAGAACCGCGCGAATCGCGCGCGGCGCGCTCACGCCGTCGAGGCGGAGCAGCTTGCCTGATACGCTCTCGCGCGCGACCGAGTCGCCCGGAAAATTGGCGTCGCAAATGACGAGTTCGTCGCCGTGGCCCATCGAGCGTAGTGCATGCAGTATGTCGGCATTGAGCAGCGGGTCCAGATTCTTCAGCACGGTGTCTCCTTGTAGTCCGATCAGGTCCGATTGGCGGCTGGCCGCCCGGGTTCGGAGGTTGGTTTCCGGATGCGCGGAGCACCCGGCTCACGCCCGCGTTCGAGTCGGCCCGAAACGGCAGGCGCCCGGCTCGACGAAGGCGTGACGGCGCTTCGAATCGCTTCCAGCGAACGATTGTAGCAAGCAACGCCGCACACATTCGCCAAGGGTCGCCCGTGGCCGCGGCACGCTGCGCTTTTGCCCGAGTGGGCCGTCGCCCGGACCTTCTGCGTGGCCGGCAAAGTACTGGCGGCACCGCACTGCCAACGCAGCCAGCCGACCGACGCCAGCAGCACGAGACCCGCGCCGCCCAGCACCGGCTCGCGCCAGCCGAGCAACGCGATGAACATAAACGCGCGCGCACCGGCGAGCAGCGCGAAGCCGGCGATTGAGCAGGACAGCGAGTCGACGGCGCCCGCCAGGCGCGCAACCATGATGGCCGTTTGCGCAGACGTGGCGGCAGTGAGCTCGTCCATGATCGTCTCCCAAAAAAACGATGTTCAGGCGCCGCCCGGCACCTGATCGAGGAAGCCGGTAACGGCCTGCAAGAGTCCGCGTGGATCGACCACACCGAAGTCGGACCCCTTCACGATTGCCTCGCCGGCGGGCGTGATCAGTTCCCAGGAAAAGCGCAGCCGGTTGGCGTAGCCGTCAACCTGGCCCGTACGGCGAAACGTGTGATGCGGGAAGCGCTCGTGCACCGCGCCGATCATTGCGTCGATGCCTTCGTGGCCAGCACCCGACAGCAGCGGGTCGCGATAGTCGGCGTCGGCGCTCCATGTCGCGGCGATCAACTCGCGACGGCGCGCGCCATCGGTCTCGTTCCATGCATCGAAATAACGGTCGATCAGATCGGTATGCGCATTCATCTCAAGACTCCTTCATTGGCATGACTGAGCACTACGTCTCGCAAACACGTTTGTATGCGGCGGGCCCGGAGTGAAGATTGGCGGCTTGGACGCAGTGCGTCGATTACGTGGGAGGTAAAGCCCACCAAACAGAGGAATCCTCCATTAATTCAATTGCTTATCGATACTTCATGCACTGGCATGCAACCAGCTAGATGCACAATCACGACACAATGAAATCAAAGAGTTACAAGCCCATTCCAGACGAGGCTTTTCGCTATTGCCACTACCCCCTGCTGTCACTCTTGACGCCCGGATCGGCCTGCATCTTCCCGCGGAAGAAACTCGCCACTCCAAGCACACCACCGATAGCAATCCACGCCTCGGGCGGGATGCTCGGCTGAGCGATGTTTGGCCACCAGCCGCGCAGCACCGGGATGATGAAATACGCGCCAATCCATGCGAACCCGAAGCAGAAACCAACGAACGGCCGCCATGCGTAGGTAGGCCAGTGATCGGCCTTCGCCTCAACCTGCATTGTCTGGTTGACCACTGCGGTGTTGGCCTGGTCGGCCGCAATCTCGGCCTTCTCGACGTCGGCGGCGATCTGCGCGAGCTGCGCCTGCCGATCGAGCACCGCCTTCTGGAATTGCAGCGAGAGATTCGGATCGGCCTGGATCGCGGCGAGCGCAGCGTCGGGCGCGGACTGCCCCGTAACCGTCTGGGCAATGCCAACTACCTTGCCTGCAATGTCTTCGGCTTTGGCGCCGCCGAGCCAGCCAGCGATCATCGGCGCGAACTGCGCCAGTGCCATTGCGATAGGGATAAGCGGCATCATGCGGCTCCTTTAGTGAGATTGGTTGCAATGCGATTTGCCCAGCCCTTGCCAAAGGTCGGCCAGGTCTTGAGCGATGTGAAATAGGTCAGGCGCAGCGAGTTCCAGCGCAGAATGAAACGGAGCGGATCAACGGCCTGCACCGCAGCCATCGTCGCAGGCCCGATCAGCCCGTCGACCTTTGCGCCGGCTGCACCCTGCATCCAGATCACCGGATGGCCGCCGTTGTAGTTCGCGTCGAAGATCTGGAACGCCACCCGCGCATCGAGCTCGTCGAGCCGCAGCGGATCCCAGTACAGCTTTTTGGCGATCGCCTTTGCGGTGTCGCGCGGCAATTCCTTCATCGGTCCGGCGTAGCCTGCCGCGCGCGCGACGCGCGCCGTGACGCCCCACATCGTTTCGCCGCCGGGGTCGGCTGGGTTGTTTGAATATCCGCCCTCGTTGCCGATCAATGCACCGAAGGCGTCGTCGAAGCTGGTCATTTGCTGAACCCCTTGGTTTGAAGGAATGCGTACGCCAGTGCGGCCAGCCCGAGCGACGTGATGCCGCCCAGCGTCCACTTGCCCAGCGTCGCGAACTGCTTATCGAGCCACTCAGTCAAGCCTTCCTTGAGTGCGGTTTTAACTTCGTCTTGCGACAGGCCTTCTACTGGCATGGTGAGTCCCCGGTCACGGGCAAAAGCCCAATAAAAAAGCCACCCGAAGGTGGCTCAATAAAAGCCACCCTTGGGTGACCTGCGAAATAAACCGCTCGAAAGCGGCTCGTATTGAACGGCTGTGACTCATTCAGCAAATTTCGCTCTCACGCGACTCGTGTGCATGCGGATGAAGCGTTTACGCTAGACTTCGCCCGCAGAATTTCTGGCAAGACTCAACACAAAATGACGATTCCACGCGAAGCAGTAATCTGGGGATACCGATTCTTTCTTGGTCGCGACCCTGAATCAGAGTCAGTGATCGAATCGAAGATGCGAACGGCGAACCATCATCAGTTGGCGCGTGATTTGATCGGATCTTCAGAGTTCAAAGATAAAGACCGCATGCGGACGCTCTTCGGCGCGCCGCCAGTTCCCTCCTCCGCGCCGATCCGGCCGGCCGCGCCCGAGGCGAAGATTACGCTCAAGATCTCGGAACTTCCGCAGGCTTGCTTCATCAACGAGCAAGCAAAACAGACAAATGGGGAAGTAGTCGTGTTCGCGCGCGACCAGCGATTTTTGAACCGGCTCCGCGTCCTCTTTCATGGCGGCGCAGATCCGAAGTCGATCACCGGCATTCGAATCGAGTTCGAGTCGATCCCTGATGAGGTCGAGGTTCATGTTTCCAATTCGAACCAGCGAGTGCTTTTCGGCCAGAACTGCCGCGGGAAGTGGATCTTCAGGATGTGGGGCGAGTCAGTCGCGCGCATCGGCAAGAACACTACCAGCAATGGGACCGAAGTCTTCCTTTGCGAGGGCGGTACGCTCGAAGTAGGCGAAGACTGCATGTTTGCGACAACACACATTCACGTTGGCGACAGTCATTCGATCTTCGACGTAGCCACGGGAGAGACGCTTAACTATTCCCCCGCCCCTCGTATCGCTATTGGCAACCATGTTTGGCTTGCGTCGAGGACGACTGTCCTCGCCGACAGTACGATCGGCGCCGGCAGCATCGTCGGCGTCGGATCTGTTGCGAAGGGAGGCTTCGAGCCAGCAAGTCTCATCGTCGGCATGCCTGCGAAGACGAAGCGCACCGGCGTATCCTGGACGCGGAGCGCTGACGGTGCCGGCCTTGAGCACGTCACCAACATGCTCCGCGGCATTTTGTGACAGCCTCGCGCCTCATTGCGAAGCGGAACACCGAATCAGTTCGTCGAAAGGGTGCAGATCTCGAGCATACTTGTGGACGAGTGCCGCCACCATGACAACGATCTGCGAATTGAAACCCCTTAAAATATGCATCGACACGGGCGGTGCCGCCTTGATAATTGCTGAAACGGCGTCTCTCATGGGCATCTCTGAATGAGAAAGCCGCCCGGAGGCGGCTTGGGTGGCATCACGATGCTTTCGATTTCAATGCTTCGACTTCGGCAGAGAGTTGCTGCACTGCCTTGATCAGCGGCGCAATGAATTGATCGTACCGCAATCCTTGAAGGCTATCCGGATCTTCCGGATCCGCGATCGTCCAGCCAGCGAAGTCCACACCAGCCGCATCCACCACCTGCTTCACCTCCTGCGCGATCAATCCCCAGTGCGTGCGCGTCCCCGGCCGATCCTTCGTGATCATCTCTGCAGCGCGCGCCCCTTCTGCGTCAGTATCACACTCCACCCCATCATCATCCCGATACACCTGCCGCACGACATCCGTCCCGCCCACCTTGAACTTGTAGCTCACGGGACGAAGTGCATTGATGAAGTCCAGTCCCAGCGACGCATTTTCGATGTCGCTCTTCGTGTTGCGGTCCGAGGTATTGATCGTGCCCGTCGCTGCATAGATCACCGACCAGCGATTTGCTGACTGCCCAAACGTATAGGCGTTGTCAGTGAGTGGATACATGTACCCGGCGCTGTGGATGCCGAGCCGGTCGGTGAGTCCTGATCCGCTATTCGTCGAGAAGACCATCGTCGTGGGCATTGATCCGACAGCCGGCGCGCCTTGCACCTGCGCACGGATCTGACCACCGGAAACAAAGTTCGAGCCGTCATACCCATATCCGAACATCGACACCAACTGATCTCCGGAGGCGACAATGGCCGGAGCGGAAGCCGTTCCCCGCGCCTTCTTCGCCCGTATCGAAGGGCCGCTGTTGTCCGGCGAGTACGCCTCCCACGCGCGCTGTGCCGCGACGGCGCTTTCGGCCGCCTCTCTTTGGCCAATGGTATCAACCGCGTTGATGAATCGATTTCCGCGTGCCGCTAGCAAGTTGAGCGCGGCGCCATTGACGTTCCAGCACGTACCGCAGCTGTCGAAGGATGTATCCGTGATTAGCGTGCTTCCAGCGACGGTGGAGTTCAGTGTGACCGCGACGCGGGCGCCACCATTCGTATCACGCATTACGCAGCCGTCGAGTTGTAGATGCTTGTGCGCGTCGGAGACGATGTGCTGATAGTTGCCCCAGAATGCCGCTCCGGTGATATTCACCGCGCCGGTGGAGCTTCCAGACGGAACGTTGCAATAGAGGCCAGTGTCAACGCCGGACGCACCGCCGCCGATCATCCGGATAAGATCCGCGGACCCAGTGAATTTGAAGCCGATCTGGCCAGTGCCGGCGGACGGACCATCTACGAAGCAATTGATGATCGAGACGGTTTCCTTTGCCTCAATATCGAAATCGATCGCATACCCGTAGGCAAAGCAATTGACAATCATGCCCGTGTCGTAATGCCCCGTGATTTTGAAGCCACCGCCGGCTCGACAAAGAAGCGCCGTCGTTGTCCACGTTTGATGCGTCGTAAGGAATGGCCAGCAGTGCACATCCTCGATTCGCCCGATGTCAGACGACGAATCGACGTACACGCCGCTCGTACAGTCGATCTGAACACGATACAGCTTTGTGCGCTCATAGCCAGATGAAGAGAATGCTTGAGCAAAGCCGCCGATCCACACGTCTTTTAATTGCGCGTCCGCGCCAAGGGCTGTGAAAGGGGTGCCCGCGAACGCGTTGACTGCCGCTTGAGCCGCCGTCGCAGTTGCAAAGGGAAGCGCGTTCGCAAGGGCGCTGTTCAAGACGTAGCAGCCGCAAACTGTTGCGGCTTCGCCAAGGTTGATCGTCGCCGCTCCGTTCAGGAGGATTGTCCCAATGGTGTTGTAGTTCCACGATTCGTTCCGGCGCTCGCCGACGTTCTCCAGCGGGCCCTTGAGGCAGCAACCAGACGGAATCGTAAGATTGGAGCCGATGTAGAGCTTGTTCCGAAACGTCACCGTGCCGCCTGCGCGCGCACCGAGCGCGGCGGTCACAGCCGCCGTGTCGTCAGTCGCGCCGTCCTCGCGCGCACCGAACTGTGCAGCCGCGAGCGTCGACGTGTATGAAAGCTTCCATCGACCGCCGTCCGAAGCAACGATAACGGTGCCTCCGTTGTCCGCACTGACAGTGTCCGTCGAGTCATACGTGTACGCGCCGCCGCCACCATCGCCGGCACCGTAATAGCCGGTAACGAACGCATGCGTATAGGTCAGATGAGACAGCCCCTTCAGCGCCGAGATCGCATCGACCACGCGGCCGATTCTGCTGCTGAATTCGGACGGAGGAATGCCCTGATAGACCGCGACCTTGCCGGAAGCGAGATCCGCGCTGATCGTCGTTGATGTGTGGGCCTGCATCACCATGTATGCAATACCAGAATCGGTGTACACGTCCTTGAATGCGTACGCGGCTCCGGTCACCCACTGCCCTCGCGCGATGAACGTTTGAATGCTCGCGACCGCGGCGGCAACGCTCTTGATCGGGCCACCTTCGGTCATCACCGAGACGGTCGGATCGGCATGAATCACGCTGTGCATCAAGCCGGAGTCGGTATGCAGTTGCGCGACATCGGCCAACAGTTGGCTGCTTGAAGTGCTCATTGAGAGCTCCTAGAAATTAAAAAGCCACCCGGAGGTGGCTTAATGCGGATGTCGGTGAAGCTTATGGATACGTCGCGGTAATCGCGGTCGAGGCAGAAGTGTTTCCCCACTTGTCGGTGACGGACAGGTAGTAGCTCGTGTTGTCAGTCGTGACGATCGAGCCGCCTGCGGCACCCTGGTAGACGATCGACCCCGACGCCGAGCCCGACCTGATGTAGTACTTGTCGAGATCGAGTGCCGATACCGCGTTGATTGATAGCGTGCCGGAGTTGACGCCAGATCCCTTCGCATAGGTTCCGGTCGGAGCGGATGGCGCAGCCTTCGTGACCGTCAGCGACGCAGCGTTCGGGGATGAGCCCACGACGTTGGCTTCCGTCACATTGAACGTCACCGATGGCGATACGGCGCTGTACTGCGCCGCCATATTCAAGTCCCAATTGATCACAAAGTTCGTCGTGTCGTATTCAAGCCTCACCACGCCCCCGGTCAGCACCTGAACATGGCGGAAATCGCCATTCGCATTCGATACGTTGATGTTCATCGTGCCGCCGTTGAATGGTGGGTTCTGAAGCGTCAACGTCGGGGCAGCGGGCGGATACGTTACGGGCGAGACCGTTCCAGACCAGACAGCCCACGGCCCTGGTAGATTGCCGATCGCTCGCGCGCGCACCTGCCACGGCCCAGCGCCGAGGTTCGCCGCAATCGATGGAACCGTGCTTGCCCCGAGCGCCGTCCATGTGACGCCGCTATTTGTCGACCCCTGAAACTCATACGACACCGCGCCGCGCGCTGGCGTGCACGACACCATCGATTGGCCATTTTGCGGCGTGCCGATCACTGCCACTGATGCAACAACTGGCGCATCAGTGATGCCAGGCAGCAGCGATGCAGCCGGCGGCGGTGGGGCTGACCCGTTGGTTTCGGCCTGCTGCACGGATGACGCATAGTTGACCATCATCAACTCCACCTGCCCGTCGCCCTTCGGGTTGACGCTGATGACTTGGCAGTCGAGTCCGCGCCGCTCACCGGGCCCGAACTGGTAATGCGTCGGCTCTTCGCTGTTGCCGTCCGAGATGTAGAGCGACGGCGCACCAGCGACGATCGCAGTGAAATCGTCGGCGCCCTGAGTGACCACATATGGGCCGTCCGCCGAGCCGTCGCGCTTGCGAAATGCCATGTAATAGGTCTGCCCAGCGGTTGACCAGTCGAGCGGCTCCGATGTCGTCACGACGCCGCCCGCGTAGCTCATCACAACGCCTGACAAGCCCCAAGCCGGCACATCGTGCGAGACCGCCACCAGATCGCCATAGCGCGGTATATAGCCCTCCATCTCGGTCACAAGCGTGATACTGCGTCGCCGGTCGCGGTTTGCTGCGGCGAGCCGGATGCCGTGCCGCCATGCCTGATTGCGATCGGTGCAGCCGAACAGTTGCAGCCGCGACGGCTTCAGTTGCGTTCCACCCGCCAGCACACACGGAACCTCGGCAGGCTGGAACGTCACGTTGCGGTACCGAAGCATGCACAGTTCGCCCCGCTGCTCGAAGTCGGCCATCGTTTCCTGATGACCGCCGAGGGCGTATTCGTCGAGGTGCGCCGCCCGTGGCTCCATGTGATCCAGCAGCTGGCCAAGCACAACGACATGGGCCCGAAGCCTCCGTACGGCCTGGTCATGCCGAAGATCGAGCTCGCGTTCGGCCGACTCGGCGTCGCGCTGCCGTTCGTGCAGGCGTTCGCGGAAGAAGCGCAAAGCGCCCTGCCGAACGAGCACGCCGCGTGGATCGTATGGGACAACGACAGGAAGGAACTGGCGTACAAGGCCCTGCATGTCTCGTCCGCCACGCCCGGCGCGATCACGTTCGAACGGCCGGAACTGCAGCCGCACGAATCGCTCGCGATCGACTTGCACAGTCACGGCGCAACGCCGGCGTTCTTCAGTGCACAGGACGACGCCGACGACGCTGGTGAAGTGAAGATCTCTGCGGTGCTCGGCGGCCTCGGTGATGGTGGAACGCCGAGCGTAGCGTTCCGTCTCTGCGTGCTCGGGATGCTTATTCCGCTGAGGGTGCCGGCGTCGGCCGTGTTCAAGGTTCCGGAGCCGGCATGACCCACATCACGCCCGCACATTTTCTCGATCGGCGCGTGAATATCGCGCTGATCGGCTGCGGCGGCAACGGCTCGCAGATGCTGACAGGCCTCGCGCGACTCAACCACGCGCTGACCGCGCTCGGACATCCGGGCTTGCACGTCACCGCGTTCGACGGCGATACCGTCAGCGAGGCAAACATCGGTCGCCAGATGTTCAGCCCGGCCGACGTCGGCCTGCACAAGAGCGTCGTGCTGGTTCACCGGCTCAACGCGTTCTTTGGCCTGGACTGGCACGCCCGACCGATTCACGCGGGCCCGAGCGAGCTAGTCAACGTGGGGGCGGGAATTGCCGTCGTGTGCGTCGATAGCGCAGCTGCTCGAGCAAAGCTCGCACCGATCCTCGCGAAGACCGCCGCGTACGTGATGGATCTCGGCAACCGCGCCAGCGACGGACAAGTGATTTTCGGGCGCAGCTTTGCGCACGGCAAGAAACCTTGCGGGACTGCGCTGCGCTGGCCGTACGACGTGCTGCCCGAGCTGATCGACACAACCGTCCCCGAGGACGACACGCCGAGTTGCGGCCTCGCCGAAGCGCTCGAGCGGCAAGAGCTGTTCATCAATCAGGCGATTGTGACGCCGGCGCTCGGTATCTTGTGGGAGTTCTTCCGGCACGGCCGCCTCAGCTGGTGCGGCGCCTTCGTGAACCTCAAAACCGGGCACGTCCGGCCGTTGTCTGTGGATAACTCGGCGGTGGCGTCATGAGCTTCGATTACATCCGCAAGTATTACAACGTGCCCGCCGAGCGTGGCCGACAGGTGACCTGCTACGGCGAGCGTGGCGTCATTGTCGGTGCCGACGGCCACTATCTCTGCGTTGTGATCGACGGCGACAAGAGCGAGGAAGAGCGACGCTACCACCCAACTGACAAGGTCGAGTACGGCGAGATCGTCGACGTGCCCGTGCTGCGTGAGTGGCGTTGCCTACCACCGTGGAACGACAAATGGAACCACGAAGCGTGGTTCACCGTGACGGCCAGCGCGCGAAGCAAGGCTCGCTATAAAGCGTTCCTCGCACTTTCCGACGTCTGCGATATGCGTGGGAAAGACCTGATTCGAATCTGTGTGAAGGCAGTGCCGAAAATCCGGGAAAGAACGCCCCTTGAATCGGCCCCTGAAGACAACGACTTGCCGTTCTGATCGGGAATATCCGCAAAACGGATAAACGGCATTTATCCGAAATACAGATAGAGCGACGCCAATGAGAACACGGCCAGTATCACACGCAGTCCACCATGCGCATGCCCTGGATCTTTCCGATTTCCACGGCTTGCTCGTGCGTTCCTCGAAACATCAGAAGACCAGCGGACAGCGGAATGCTGCCAGCCCAGACCGGGTCGTCTTTCGCGATCGTCCACCGCGGGCCGAACACACCTCTTCCCGCCTCCAAAGGCGTGAAGTCGATGATGTAGCCCTTATAGCGGATGACGTAGTCGTTCACGGAACCTGCCTCCTGAAGTCCCCGTAACGCTATCACCTGCCGCGCCAGTGAAATTTTAAAGATTGTTAGTAATCGCACAATGAGAGATCGCGCCATGACCATGAATGCAGATCCAGTGCCGCATACGCTTGCGGACTTCAAGGCTTCATTTTTCGACGCTAGCCGCCGGCCACTGACCGAACAGGATATTTTCGACGCTGGCGTGCGCTCTGGTCTCGCGCGCGGTGCCGATGTGCTTGGTGAAGCTGTGCGCGACGTTATCACCGAGCGTCAGCGTCAAATGTCTGTCGAGGGCTGGACACCTGAGCACGATGACCAGCACGACATGGGAGAAATGGCGCATGCGGCAGCCTGGTACTCGATCGACCAGATGATGCGCAATGCGCTGGACGAGCGCGGGCTTAGTTTCTGGCCGTGGGCGCAGGAGTGGTGGAAGCCGACGACGCCACGCCGTGATCTGGTCAAAGCGGGCGCATTGATCCTCGCCGAGATCGAGAGAATCGACCGAGCAGAACCGGGCACATGCTTCTTTTGTTCGCAGTCGATGAGCGGCACCCACGAAATTGACTGCCCTCAGAATTCCGTTCCATCTACCGGTGACCAGTCATGACCGCCACCCATGAAGGATTGGGTATGACCACACTTAGTGATGAACAGATGTGTCACCTATATAACAGCCGGTATTGCTTGGAGCGAACTCGCGGCGTCGAAGGAGGTGAGGCTGAACGTCTCGCTATGGCCGAGCTTCGAGACGCCCTGCTATCTGCAAGCAAGCCTGCCGCGCCAGTGCAATCGGGGGAGCCTGTGGCATGGCTCGTCGAATGGCAAGGTAAAGGGCAGTTCAGCGATGAGACGTGGGTTCGCTCTCATGCCAATGAACTGACCGCACGCGATCAGGCACGAGCAAACGGCGGGACATGCACGCCGCTCTACGCCGCCCCGCAACCATCCCAGCCAGTGGAAGCGGGCGAGACGTTAGACACGGATTTTCTGTGCGTCGATTCTTTCGCTGAAGCGATGAAGCAGAAACTGCTTGAGGCACGACTGAAAGGCCGTAGCGGCTGGCAGGACTGCGACCCGGAAGACCTGTCCCGCATGCTGCGCGAGCACGTCGAGAAAGGCGACCCGCGCGACGTGGCGAACTTCTGCATGATGCTTTGGCATCTGTCGCAGCCGATCAGCGCCCCCTCTGCCGTGGTGCTGGACGATGGGCGTGCGGCGTCAGCAGGCAACCCGGCGCGTGGCGTTCATGCGCTGCGCTACATCATCGAATGTCTTCGTGAATCAGGCTGGTATCGCGACGAAGAAGGCGAAGATACGGACGCCTTGGACGACCTGTGCAAATTGTTGGAGCGCACAGACGATCCGGCCGTGGACGCAGAGGAGGCGGTGGCGCTGCGCTCTTTCGACAAGTCGAAGATCGCTGGTTATTCGCATGACCTTGGAAGCTATTGTGCGGGCTATATCGATGCCCGCGCCACATCCATCAAGCCGGTTGTGGCGGACGAAGAGCGGGCGGTAAGCGATTTGATTGACGCTTGGGATGCGTACGTTGCCGATCGCAGTAACGAGCAAGCTGCAACACTGTTCGTGCTCGCCATGAATGCGGTTCGTGAAGCCCGTGCCGCATCCTCACAATATCAACCGGTGGCGACGGACGAGCGGGCGGCGTTTGAGGCGGACTACGCGAAAATATGGAACGCGGCGATGAAGGAAAACGGCTGGAACGGGGACCACACTGCCGACGACGTTAAGGATTTGCGCGAGGGCGACACTTACGGAGAAGGGCGAGACTATCTGAATGCGTGATGGGAAGGCTGGCAAGCCCGCGCCGCATTCCCGCAACCATCTCAGACCGCCGTGGTGCTGGACGAGGAGCGGGCGGCGTTTGAAGCTGCGATGCGAAAGATTGGCTATTTGGATTTCGCGAGGAACGGCGATGCTTACACGAATCCTGCTCTAGATAATGGCTGGGAAGGCTGGAAAGCCCGCGCCGCCCGCGCCGCCCTGCGCACAGTAGCGCAACCAGTGGAGCAGACGCGGGCGCTGACTGAGGGGCAATCTAACGCGCTTTCGGTCGCCTTGTCGTGGGTACCGAAGCAGAGTTGTCCTGAGATTCATGCCGTCCTGCAACCGCTGACGGTCGCCGTCTCACCCGCCGCGCGTCCGGCAAGCGGAGAGACAGAATGCTGATCAAACGCATTGAAGGCGCAACGCGCAACCTCGGTGCACCACCGAACTGGGATGGCGACATCTCAAAGTGCAATGTCCTGCCGATTCGGGATGTCCTCACCGAACAGGGGCAGTTCATGGTCTCGTCGTGGGAACCAACGCCGGCAGAGCTTGCGGCGATTAACGCGGGTGAGCCGATCGAACTGTGGATCGCCGGTACCGGCCACCCAGTCGTGGCGCTGAGTGTCGGGCCGATCGGGAAAACCGATTAATGGCAGCAGCACAACGAATGATTGAAACCACGCGCAAACACTGGGGGATCTGATGAAGGTCGTCGAATTGCCAAAATTGATGACGCTTGAGGCATGGGCGGAGCGGCTGTTCGGTGAAGCCAAGCCGCATCGCAACACGCTTTTGAACTGGCGGCGCAACGGCCGCATCGTGCCACAGCCGATCAAATGCGGCGGCCGCTATTTTGTCGAACCGGACGCGGTGTATTGCGACGATGCGGGCGAGATGTCGCGGAGGCTGGGCAATGGCCGCTAGGCGCCGCGAAGCAAAGCGCCGAAACTGGCCTGATCACTTGAATAAGAATGGCGCCGGTTACTTTTACTGGCGCGACCCGGACACAAAAAAGGATCATGGGCTGGGGCGCGATCAGGCGCGTGCGTTCGCAGAAGCGCGCGCAGCAAATCTAGCGGTAGAAAAGCGCCGCGGCAATATCTCGCTTGCGCAAAAAATTCTGGAGCCGGCAGGAAAAACGCTCGATGCGTGGTCGGCTGAATATGAGCAAATCTACATCGACACGCGCAAGGGAACACCAGCAACCATTAAAACGGTCAAGTCCGGCATCCGCGCCGTGCGTACGGCGCCGTTCGTCGGAAAGCATCTGCGCGAGATCAATACAGCGGAAGTATCCGAGTTCATCAAGCATGCAACCGAGACACGCGGTGCGCAAATGGCAGGCCTCGTTCGGAAGACGCTCGCCGACATGATGCGCGAGGCAGAGACGCGTGGACTTATAGAGACCGGCAAGAACCCGGTGACTGTCACACGGGTTCCTGACTTCGAGGTCGAGCGCTCCCGCCTGACGTTGGATCAGTTCCTGAAAATATACGAGGCAGCACTGCAGGATGTTCCATGGGCGGCCCGCAGCATGGAACTCGCGCTCTTGACCGCGCAGCGCCGCGAGGATGTCGCATCCATGCTGTTCTCCGACGTAAAAGACGGATTCCTTTTTGTGACCCAGAAGAAAACCGGGGCCAAGCTTCGCATCCCGGTGACTGTGCGCGTCGACGTTCTCGGACTGTCACTTGAGGATGTGATAAAGCGCTGCCGCGATTCGGTCATTTCGAAGTCGATGCTGCATCACGTTAGGCGACATGGACAGCAAAAGCCCGGTGACACGTTGGAGGCCAATGCCCTAACTCGCGCCTTCGCGCGAGCCCGAACGAAGTCGGAAATCACATGGGAGGAAGGCAAGACGCCGCCCACTTTCCATGAGTTGCGCAGTCTCGCCGCGCGTCTCTATTCGGAGCAATACAGCCCAGATTTCGCACAGGCGATCCTCGGCCACAAGAGCGCCAGCATGACCGCAATGTACCGGGACGTACGCGGCTCAGAATGGGTCGAGGTCAAACTTGCAGGCTGAAAATTCCAGACGAATTCCAGACGAATTCCAGACGCTCTAGCTGGGGCGTGCGTTTCAGGCCCGGTCGATTACGTGGGAGGTAAGCAAGCGCGCGCAGCGGTGCGAACGCATTTTGCTGTATGCCGTTCGGCGTTTGCCGGATAGGCCATCCGGCCGAGTCATCAGCCGCGACGGCAGCCACTAACCTCATGTGGCAAATGGGGGCCGCGCGGCACTGGCGCGCGGCGTGTGACGCACTCAACAGACACGGACACGGGCCGCTTTTTCAATATGGTTTTTACACCTGCAAGACCGTATCCGAAAGGATACATTTCTCAGCAGATCGGTTCACCACCTGTGTACACGGTCAACCGCACCGAGGAGTTCGACACCTGGCTCGCGCGGCTCTCCGATCAAAGAGCAAGGGCGAAAATACTCGTGCGAATCCGGCGTGCGGAACGCGGGCATTTCGGCGACGTGAAGTTGCTGGAAGACGGTGTGTCAGAGATGCGAATCGACTGCGGCCCGGGTTATCGGGTCTACTTCGCGCGTGAAGAACGCGTAGTCTATCTGCTGCTCTGCGGTGGCGACAGGTCCACCCAGCCGGCCGATATCAAGCATGCCAAAACAATGTGGGCAGCAATCAGAGAGGAACTGTCATGAGCAAGATCAAAACCGCACCGTTCGACGCGTCACACTACCTCGATAGCGAGGAAATGATCGCCGAGTATCTCAACGCAGCACTGGAAGAAGGCGACGCCGACGTCCTGCTCGCCGCAATCGCCGACATCGCCAAAGCGCGCGGCATCGCCAAGATCGCGGCAGATGCCGGACTTGGGCGCGAAAGCCTCTATAAAACACTCGCGCCCGGTTCCAAACCACGCATGGATACGGTGTTCAAACTGTTGCGCGCGCTCGGTGTCAAACTCAACGCGGTGCCCGAAGGTGTGGCGGCGGCCTGAGTTGCGTTTGGCGTCGCGTTCGCCAGTCCGCCGACTTTGGCACCGTGTCAATGCGCCGGGATCTGCTTCGTTGTCAGGGGTGTTCCGGGGTTTTCCATTACCTGTCAGGTAATGGATCGCCGGCGCGGTTTGGCTATCATCGTTGGCATGAACACACTCTCGCTTGCCCAAACCGTCCCGCCGCATATGCCGGCGGCCAGCCGCACGGTCGGCGATCTGCTGCGCGAATGGCGCCAGCGTCGAAGAATGAGTCAGTTGCTGCTCGCCGCCGAAGCCGATATTTCGACCCGGCATTTGAGCTTCGTCGAATCGGGTCGCGCGGAGCCGAGCCGGGAAATGGTCATGCATCTTGCCGAACGGCTCGACGTGCCGTTGCGGGCGCGCAATGCCCTGCTGGTCGCGGCAGGTTATGCGCCGTTGTTCCGGGAGCGGCAGCTATCGGACCCACAATTGGCTGCTGCACGCGGGGCTGTCGAGTCGGTGCTGAAGGGGCATGAGCCCTACCCGGCGCTTGCCATCGACCGGCACTGGACCATCATTGCCGCGAATGGCGCGCTCGCGCCTCTGCTCGACGGCGCAAGTCCGGAACTGCTGAAGCCGCCGGTCAACGCGCTGCGCCTGAGCCTGCATCCGGAGGGCATCGCGGCGTCGATCGTTAATTGGTATGCGTGGCGCGAGCACATACTGGCTCGGCTGCAGCGGCAAATCGACGTGAGCGGCGACGATGCTCTAAGCGCGCTGCACGAGGAACTGGCCGCCTATCCTGCGCCGCCGGGCGCAGAAGCGGCCGAACACGACACCACCGCCGCCGGCCAGATTGCGGTGCCGCTGCGGCTGCGCACGCCGATCGGCGTGCTGTCGTTTCTGAGCACGACCACGGTATTCGGTACGCCGGTGGACGTAACACTTTCGGAGCTCGCCATCGAAGCGTTCTTCCCAGCCGACCAGCAAACCGCGGCGGCATTGCGCGAATCCGCTGGGAGTCGATGCGCAGAGGCAGTGCGCCACCCATAGTCTGACGGTAGACGCGGCACTGCCCAACGTCGAGTCCGTCTCCTTTCAATCGCCAGACCGAGCGGAGAGAACATTTGTACAACAACGCCGTGCTCATACGCCAACTCGGTCCCGACGACCGCGACGACTACTTCCAGCTTCGCCTGCGCGGACTGCGGGCGCATCCGGATTCGTTCGGCCAGAGTTACGAGGAGGCGCTCGCCAAAGGCGCGTCACAACACGACGCGATGCTGGAGGGCTCGCGTGCGGCAGAAGGCGATTTTCTGCTCGGCGCTTACGCATCGGCGGCAACGGCGTTGATCGGCGTGGTCGGACTGCTGCGAATCCCGAGCGACAAGCAGCGCCATAAAGCCGCCGTGGTCGGCATGTATGTTGCGCCGGAAGCCGCGGGCTGCGGCGTCGGGCGCGCATTGCTCAATGAACTGCTGGCGCGGGCGTCGCATATAAACGGTCTGCGGCAAATCCAGCCGCTGGTCGGCAGCCGCAACGAAGCTGCCCGAAAACTTTATGAATCGCTCGGTTTTCGCAAATATGGCTGTGAAGTTGGCGCGCTGAATGTCGACGGCGTGTTTCACGACGCCGATCTGATGGCGCTGTTCATCCAATAGATACAGACACCGATAGCGAAGGCGGCGAACCTCGCCGCCGTTCAGCGGCTCGTCCGGCTCGGCGTCGAAGTCGAGCATACCGGTTCGGCCACTCAATAGAAGTTATGCAGGAAGTTACAAATCCGGCCTTGTTTGTAACCGGGGCCGCACCAACCTGTTACATCTCCGCTTTGTCCCCAAAGTACGGTCAAGCAACGGTACTTATTACATATATTGACCCCTCTTTCTATTTCCCTTCCAGCCAAAGCTGGAATTACCTCGTCGTGACCGGCTCATATTATTTGTTCAGATGAATAAGTGAAAAGCCTGTATTGCAAGGGTTTTCATGGATCTGACAACAGTTCGGGCGGGCGGAAAATCCGCTATGCATCATGTATTACAGCACCATGAAAGAGTTACCGAAAATTGATGTATCTTTTTGAGACATTTTTTTGAGAAAGGATTGATTTCTTGTTTTACCCTTCATACAATTCGTCCCAAGCTGTTACGAAATGTAACGCGATGTATCAAAAGGTCGCCATCTGTATCTGGTGGTGACAGTAGCCGGAGGACATCATTTCCGGCGAGGCACAAAAGACATAACGGCAAAAAATGCCGACATCGTAATTCGGGGCTTCGGAAACACAAAAATGGACCGTAGCAGCGAGACGCTGGATTCAATCCGCGAGATCAACTTGTCTTACATCATGCTCGCGCAACGTATGTTGCGTGAGGACAAACCGGTCGGCATGTTCCGGCTGGGATTGTCATCGGAACTGGCCGATTTGCTTGCCGGGCTGTCGCTCGCGCAGATCGTCAAGCTGGCCGCTTCCGATCAGCTTTTGTGTTTCTTCCGCTTCAACGACCACTCCATGTTGTCGGCGTTGACGCAAACGACGAAACACACAGCAGTTGCACCGACTCACGCGGCGATCCTGCTTGCAGGCCAGCCTGCTGAGCAGTTCGCTTAATCGAGGTGACCGCGATGCTCAAGCGTAGCCTGACGGAAGACGCACAGGAAGTATTCCGTGCGATCGCACTGATCGAACTCGGCGCGCGCATGCAGGTGCTCGAAAGCGAATTGACGCTCTCGCGCGACCGCATGATCCGCCTGTATCGCGAGGTCAAGGGTGTATCGCCGCCCAAGGGCATGCTGCCCTTCTCGGCGGACTGGTACATGACGTGGCTGGCGAACATTCACGCGTCGCTGTTCTACAACACGTATCTGTTCCTGAAGAACGAAGCGCGCTGCTCGCATCTGGACGCGCTGACCAAAGGGTATCGGCTGTATCTGGAACATTGCCAGCACAGCGAAACCGAACCGGTGCTGGACCTGACGCGTGCGTGGACGCTGGTGCGATTCTTCGACGCCGACATTCTGCAATTGACCAAATGCTGCCGTTGCACCGGCAAGTTCGTGGCACACAAACACGATCTGCAGCACAACGTGGTGTGCGGCGCATGCCAGCCGCCGTCGCGTGCCGGTAAGACGAAGAAAGCCGCGGCCGCCCGCCAGGAAGCGCTCGAAGCCGCGCAGATTGCGCAAGCCGCCTGATGACTGGATTAACGCTGACTCGATGAGGGCTGGTCCGGCCCGACCCGATCCGAAGCCTCACATAGAAAGTCCGCTCCATGCGGACTTTCTTTCGCCCTCTTCGCCCTCTTCGCTCCTTTTGTCCCGTTAGCGCCGACAGCCGGCGCGAGGCCGGATCATCCGGCCAATCCCACCGTTTGCACCACCAGCCAGAGGTTCGCCGCGCTGATCACCACGAACAGCGTCCACGCGACGCACCGTGTCAGCAACGTATTCGCGAATTCGCCCATCAACGAACGGTCGTTAGTCATACGGATCAGCGGGTAAAGCGCGAACGGCAATTGCAGGCTCAGCACGACCTGGCTTGCGACCAGCAGCTTGCCGACGGCGCCGTTGCCCATCATCTGCACGCCGATGAGCGCGGGAATCAACGCCAGAGCCCGCGTGATGAAGCGCCGTTGCCAGCACGGAATCTTCAGCTTCAGGAAACCCTCCATGATGACCTGCCCCGCCACCGTGCCGGTAAAGGTCGAGCTTTGTCCCGAGGCAAGCAAGGTCACGGCGAACAACACCGCCGCGAAACCGGTGCCGACGACGGGCGCGAGCAGCTTGTAGGCGTCCTCGATTTCAGTGACCTGATTGTGGCCGGTGGCATGGAACGCCGCGGCGGCGAGAATCAGGATCGCCATGTTGATCAGCAGCGCCAGTACGAGCGACACGATCGTATCGATGCGCGACATGCCGATCGCCGACCTGATGCTGGCGGGATCGCGCTTCACCGCGCGCGTCTGGACGATCGACGAATGAAGATAGAGGTTATGCGGCATGACCGTTGCGCCGAGAATGCCGATTGCCAGATACATGGGCTCGCGCGAACTCAAAGCCTGCCACGACGGAATCAGCCCCTGCGCGACCGACGGCCAGTGCGGCTGCACCAGCGCCAACTCGATGATGTATCCAACGCCGATGGTCGCGATCAGCCCGAGCATGATCGCTTCGAGGTCGCGGAAATTCTTGCCCTTCAGGCCGAGCACGATCAACGTATCGAACGCGGTCAGCAGCACGCCGGTGGTCAGCGAGCATTTGAAGAGCAGATGGAAAGCGAGTGCGCCGCCGAGCACTTCGGCCAGATCGCAGGCCACGATCGACAGTTCCGCCAGCAGCCACTGAACACGCGCCACGGCCGGCGAATAGCGTGTTCTCGACAACTCGGCGAGATCGCGCCCGGTCGCAATGCCAAGGCGCATGCTCAGGCATTGCAGCGCCATCGCCGCGAGACTCGACAGCATGACAACGAACAGCAGGCTGTAGCCATAGCGCGAGCCGGCTTCGATGTCGGTCGCCCAGTTGCCCGGGTCCATATAGCCGATCGAGACCAGCAGGCCGGGCCCCGCGAATTGCAGAATCTTCTTCCAGAAAGGCGCGTCTCGCGAGACGGCCACCGAGCCTTGCACCTCGGATGGGCAAAACGGCGCCGTTGCCGTAGTCGGTAGTTTGAACTGCAATCCGGGAGTCTCTTGAAGGGGATAAACACGGCGCATCGTACAGGCCGCCGCGAGCCGCCTCAAGTGTACAAAGAAACCTCCGGCAACGCGCCGGTAAGCGCGTAGCGGCCGACGTCGCGCACGCGGTAGTCGAGCGGATCGTGCAGCGTATGCACGCGAGCGTTGCGCCAGAAACGGTCGAGCGCGAGCGGCGCATGCGTGGCGCGGGCGCCACAGGCGTCGAACAGCTGTTCGCTGACGTCGAGCGCGGCGCGGTGCGCGACGATCTTCGCCTCCGAGGTGGCGAGCGCCACCTGCGCGCGGGTTTCGGGGGAAAGCGCCGCGCCTTGCTGCCATGCGTCTTCGAGCAGCCAGGCAGCGCGCGTGGCCAGCGCTTCCGCGCTGACCGCTTGCAGGCGCATCTCGCCGAAGCGCTGGATCAGGTAGGGATCGTCGGTGGCTTTGTCCACGCCGGAATAGATCCACGGCTTGCCGTGCCGCGTGACGTAGGCTCGCGCTTCGTCGAGCGCGCCTTGTGCGATGCCCACGAACAGGTTGGTCAGCACCAGTTGCGAGATCAGCGTGCGCAAACTCGCGTGCGGCGTGTCGGGCCGCTCCATCACTTCTTGCGGTTCGAGCTTGACGCGCACGAACGACACGCTGCCGCTATCGGTCTGCCGCTGACCGATCGGATTCCAGTCTTCGTGAACGGTGATGCCTTCGCGCGTGGTCGGCACGACGCCGAACACCGGTTTGCCGGTGACCGGATCCTGCGCGGAGACCGTCATCATCTGCGAGCCGCGCGTGCCTGAGCAGAACCCCTTCTGGCCGTCGAGCAGGTAGCCGCCGTCGCCGCTTGCGGTGGCAATGAGCCGCGTGTCGAGCGGATTGACCGCGTTACCCCACCACCAGCGGTTTTCGACCGTGCCGCTCAGATAGCGGGCGCGTTGTTCAGGATTGCCCCATACATTGACGCTGACCAGCTGCAGGCAGGTGAAGCCCAACAGATGCGCGAGCGCGCTGTCCACTTGCGCGATCTTGCGAACCGTCTCGTAGATGTCGGGCCAACGCGCGCCGAGGCCGCCGAATTCGCGCGGCACCGCGAGCGTGAGAAGCCCCGCGTCGGCGATCCATTGTTTTTCCTGGGCGGCGTGGCCGCCTTCGAGATCGCGCTGCGCGGCACTGGCATGCAGCGCGTCGAGCAGACTCGCGAGATCGCGCACCACGGGCGCAGCGGATGCCTGAGGCGTGTGCAACGCATCGGCATGACGAGGATCGTTCATGCAATTTCCACGTGAAAAGTTTTTTGGCGGACGGCCGCGAACAGAATGCTTGCGACGACGCCCAAAGCTGTAGCTAGCATGATAGGCGGTGATGCAGGCGCCGGAAATGCGCGCGGCTATTCTTCATGCAAATAACCGCCGCGTGGCCGGGGCGACGACCCGATCATGGGCGCTCACGCCCGCTGCGCGAGCCGCCGCACGAATCGGTCGCCGACGAACTGCACCGCGGTGACGATCACGATCAGCAGCACGATCACCGTCACCATCACGGTCGTATCGAAGCGCTGGTAGCCATAGCGGATGGCCAGATCGCCGAGGCCGCCGGCGCCGACTGCGCCCGCCATCGCCGACGAGCCGATCATCGCCACCACCGTGATGGTGAAGCCGCCGAGAATGCCCGGCAGCGCCTCCGGCAGCAGCACATGCCAGATGATATGCCGGCGTTGCGCGCCCATTGCCTGCGCGGCTTCGATCAAACCACGGTCTACTTCACGCAAACTCACTTCGGCTACGCGCGCGAAAAACGGAATCGCCGCGATGCTGAGCGGCACGATCGCGGCCCATACGCCAATCGTCGTGCCGATCAGCAAACGCGTGAGCGGCAGCAATGCCACTAGCAGAATGATGAATGGCGTGGAGCGGAACGCATTGACGAGTGCCCCGAGCGTGCTGTTCACCACCCTCTTCTCGAAGATGCCGCCACGTGTCGTGGTGACCAGCACCAGTGCCAGAGGAATGCCGACCAGCGCCGCGATGAATGCGGACACGCCGACCATGACGATGGTGTCGCGAACCGCGTCGGCGAGTTCGGAAAGCCACAGATCAGACATAGCCCAATACCTCGACATGATTGGCGTAGCGGCGGGCGCGTTCGAGCAATGTCGCGATCTGCGTTTGCACGGTGCTGTCCGCATTCGCACGGACTTGCGCCGACACCACGAGGCGTCCCTGCGCATGCCCCTGAATCCGGTCGATGCCGCCATGCACGAAGCTCACTCGCCCGCCTTCGACACTCAACGCCGAAGCAAGCCCGCCGAGATCCGGCTCACGCGCGTCGACGCCGGTGAAACGCACGTCCAGCAGAATCTGCGCATCCGCTTGCGCGATGTCGTGCAACGGCTTGACCCGCTCGGCGAGGTCCGTCGGCAAGTCATGCACCAGGGTACGCAACAGCGCGCGCGTCGCGTCGTGTTGCGGATCGCCGAATACGCGCCACACTGGACCGGTTTCCACGACTTCACCGCGCTCGATCACCGCAACCGTATCGCAAACTTCGCGAATCACCTGCATCTCATGCGTGATCAATACGACGGTCAGGTTCAGGCGCTGATTGATATCGCGCAGCAAGGCGAGAATGGCTTGCGTCGTTTCCGGATCGAGTGCGGAGGTGGCTTCGTCGCAAAGCAGAATGTCCGGATCGGTGACCAAAGCCCGTGCAATCCCGACTCGCTGTTTCTGACCGCCGGACAGGCTCGCCGGATAAGCATCGCGCTTGGCGGACAAACCCACCAGTTCCAGCAGCGCATCGACCTTTTTCTCGATCGCCGCTTTCGGCACGCTGGCGATTTTCAGCGGCAACGCAATGTTCTCGCGCACCGTCTTTGCGGACAGCAGATTGAAGTGCTGGAACACCATGCCGATACGGCGACGCAGAGTCACGAGTCCGCGCTCGTCGAGTTCGCCGACACTCACGCCATTCACGCGCACGGCACCTGAACTCGGCTTTTCCAGGCCGTTGACGAGTCGCAGCAGCGTCGACTTGCCGGCACCGCTGCGACCGATAATGCCGAACACTTCGCCGCGCGCCACGTTCAACGTGACGTTGGCAAGCGCCGCGGTTGCCACGCCGCGCGTGTTGGCAAACACCTTGCCGACGTCGTCGAATATCACGGCGGGTTGCGTCGCCGTTGCGTGCGAATCCGCGTTCACGGCGAGAGACGGCGCGTCTTCGATGAACTGCGGCGCGTCGAAAAGATTGGCCATGATCCAGCTCCTTTCAGGCTTCCGCGGTGGTCGGCGCAGCCGCTTGCAACCGGCGCCGATGCTGTGCGCCGGCATGCACGCCGGGCTTCCACGCGGGAGCGTAATCTTCGAACGATTCAGGCATGCCCGCGCGGGTTACCAGGCAACGGCATAAAGATTGCCGAAGGCTTTGTCGAGCGCGGCGCGCACCGCCGGCGAATGCTGATAGATCGAGATGTACTTACGGATACGCGGGTCGTTCACGCTTTCCGGACGCACGACCCACTGGATCGCGTAGTTCTTGTTCTCGAGGCCGTCGAACAGCAGCGCGCTATTCGGATCAGTGGTACCCGCGAGCTTGATGAAACTCGGATAGCCCTGCGCGAGATCGACGTCGTCGAGCGAGCGCGCCAGTTGCGATGCTTCGAGCTGCACGATCTTCAGGTGCTTCGGGTTGTCGATAATGTCGAGCGTCGTCGCGCGATAGTCGACGCCCGGCTTGAGCTTGATCAAGCCGGCGCGTTGCAGCAACAACAGACCGCGGCCGCCGTTGACCGGATCGTTGGCAATGGCGACCGTGGCGCCGTCTTTCAATTCGTCGAAGCGTTTGATCTTCTTCGAATACAGACCGATCTTCATGATCGTGCCGGGCGCAATCGCGACGAAGTTATAACCGCCCTGCTTCTTCGCATTCTCGAGAAACGGAATGTGCTGGAAGTAGTTGACGTCGATGTCCTTGTTGGCGAGCGCCGCATTCGGCGTGTTCCAGTCGGTGAACTCGATGATCTTCACGTCGAGTCCCTGCTCTTTGGCTTCGCGCGCGGCGATTTTGAGCGCCTCGATTTGCGGGCTGGTCGCAGTGCCGATTTTCAGCGTGGACGAGTCGGCCGCTGAGGCAGGCGAGACCTGCAATGCGAGCGTGAGACCGAAAGCGCCGATGAGCGAGATAGCCGGCGTGTGGAAAAAGCGCCGCACAGTGGATAGAAAAATGCGCATGGTGAACTCGTGGGATTGGGGCGTGGTGTTGATTCGAGGCGAGCCGATCCACCGTCATGCGCGCGCGTCTTCGAAGCGGACTTCGTTTGGAAGCGTAAGCACGCATGCCGGACATATGGGCAACGGAAATCCGCAACGTGCGGCTCAGGCCGCGCGTGGCAGCGACAGGACGCGCAGATCGGTCAGCGCGGACAGCGGAAGATCGGACAGGTCATCGCCTCTCTCCAGATGAGGTGCGGCTCATCATAGAGGGCGGAAATGCGGCGGTCTACGAAGGGATTTTCGAAAGGAAAGCGGGAAAAATGATTTGGGCAACAAAACGCCGGGGCCGCGCTTTCGCGCGCCCCGGCGTCCACCGCTCGCCCCTCGCGGGACAAACTTACTGCTTCGCCACCTGCTGCACGGAAGCGGAAGCGGGCGCCGACGCAGCGACCGCAGCCACAGAAGCCGACGCCGGCGCAATCGCGCCTACCGCCGTATCAGGCGCACTCACGCCGCCCCAACCACCGCCCAGCGCGCGAATCAGATTAACCGTCGCCACCGCCTGCGTGCCCGACAGATGGCTCGCCTGCAACTGCGAAATCAGCACCTGCCGCTCGCCGTCGATCACGTCCAGATAGCTGACCGCGCCTTCCGTGTACTGCGTACGCGACAGATGCGCCGCCCGTTGCGATGCCTGAACCGCATCGTTCTGCTCGCGCATCTGATCGTCGAGCAAGCGCAAATCGGCCAGGTTGTCTTCGACCTCACGGAACGCCACCAGCACCTGCTGACGATACTGCGCAACGTCCTCGTCGTACTTCGAACGGGCCTGCGCGAGATTCGCCTTGCGGCGACCGCCGTCGAACAAAGGCAGCGTCAACGCCGTGCCGGCAAACGGCCCGAGAATGAACGCACGGCTCGACCACATGAACAGATCGCCGAGCGTCGCCGACTCGAAACCGGCCGCGCCGGTGATATCGAGTTTCGGGAAGAACGCCGATTTCGCAAGGCCGACACGCGCGTTCGCCGCCTGCATCGCCCGCTCAGCTGCCGAAATATCCGGGCGCCGCTCAAGCAAAGCCGAGGGCAGACCCGGCGGCACCCGCACCGTCACGGGCGCCAGCGGCGCCTCCGCAAACGAGAAATCCGCCGGCGGCTTGCCCAGCAGAATCGCGAGGCTGTGTTCCGACGCGGCGCGCTGACGCGCCACGCCCACGGCGTCCGCACGCGCACTCGCGAGTTCGTTGCGGGCCCGCGAAACATCCAGCTCGCCGATATCGCCTTCCTTGAAACGCCGTTCGACCAGCTTCAGCGTGTCCTCGCGCAACGCCACGGTACGGCGGTACAGATCCTGATCCGTATCGAGCTCACGCAACTGGAAGTAGTTCTGCGCAACGTCCGCCTGCAACGACAGTTGCACGGAACGGAACAGCGCTTCGCTTTGCTGCTCGTCCGCCCGCGATGCGTTCACGTTCGAGCCGACCCGACCGAACAGATCCGCCTCGTACGACGCGCCCACTTGCGCGCGCCAGATCGTGCCGTTCGTGCCGCCCGCGCTGTCTGGCTGGAATTGCGACGCCGCCGAAGCACGCTCGCGCGTCGGGCCGAAGCCTGCGTCGAGCTTCGGGAACCAGTCCGACTTCGCCGCCTGCGTCACCGCCCGCGCCTGCTGCACGCGCGCCGCGGCGGCCTTCAGGTCCTGATTGGCGGCGGCCGCCTGCTCCTCGAGCGCGTTGAGTTGCGGGTCGCCGAAAATCGTCCACCATTCGCCTCGATGCGCGTCGTCGGCGGGCTGCGCCTGCTTCCATGTACCGTTGTCCTGCGCCGATCCAGCCGACGGCGCGGACGCTGCAGACGGCGCCGACGCAGCAGGCGCTTCCTTGAACGCAACCGGCGTATCCACTTCAGGCCGTTTATAAGTCGGCTCGACGGAGCAGGCAGCGAGCAATGCAACCAGCAAACCGCTGGTTGCCGCCCGGCCCCACCCACTCAAAGATTCAAAGCGTTTCATTATTGTTTTCTCCTCAGGCGTCCGTCACCGGCGCGCCGTAGTGCGGCGAATCCTTCTGCGCGACGTGAATGGTTCCACCCGCCAGCGTACGCAGCACCACATAGAACACAGGGGTCAGCATCAGACCGAACAGCGTGACGCCGAGCATGCCGAAGAACACCGCGATACCCATCGCATGACGCATCTCCGAACCGGCTCCGCTCGACAGCACCAGCGGCACCACGCCCATGATGAAAGCGATCGACGTCATCAGAATCGGCCGCAGACGCAAGCGGCTTGCCTCGATCGCCGCGGAGAGCGGCGTATGCCCGTCGTGCTCCAGTTCGCGAGCGAACTCGACGATCAGGATCGCGTTCTTCGCCGACAAGCCCACCAGCACCATCAAACCGATCTGCGTGAAGATGTTGTTGTCGCCACCGGTGAGCCACACGCCGGTCAGCGCGGACAGCACGCTCATCGGCACGATCAGGATCACCGCGAGCGGCAGCGTCAGGCTTTCATACAGCGCGGCGAGCACGAGGAACACGAGCAGCACGCTGATCGGGAACACCCACAAGCCTGCATTGCCGGCCAGAATCTGCTGATACGTCAGGTCGGTCCATTCGAGCTTCACACCGTGCGGCAAGACTTCCGCCGCCACGCGTTCGGCCGCGGCCTGCGCCTGACCCGACGAGAAGCCGGGCGCCGGTCCGCCGTTGATGTCGGCAGCCGTATAACCGTTGTAACGCACCACCATTTCCGGGCCGAACGTCGGCGTCACTGTCACCAGCGACGACAACGGCACCATGTCGCCCGCGGCATTGCGTGTCTTGAGTTGCAGGATGTCGTCGGCACGCTGACGGAATGGCGCGTCCGCCTGCACCCGCACCTGATACACGCGGCCAAAGCGGTTGAAGTCGTTCACATACAGCGAGCCCAGATAGATCTGCATCGTATTGAACACGTCCGTGACCGGCACGCCGAGCTGCTTGGCCTTCACGCGATCGAGATCCACGTTCAGTTGCGGCACGTTGATCTGGTAGCTGGAGAAGGTCGGGCCGAGTTCAGGCGTCTGTGCCGCCTTCTTCACGAACGCCTCTGCTGCCTTGTTCAACTCCGCGTAACCGAGCGCGCCGTGATCCTCCAACTGCATCTTGAAGCCGCCGAGCGTACCGAGACCTAGCACGGGTGGCGGCGGGAACACCGCGACGAACGAATCCTTGATCGCACCGTATTGCTGGTTCAGCGCACCGGCAATCGCACCGGCCGAGAGTTTCTTGTCGCCACGATCCTTGAAGGGCTTGAGCGTGACGAACACGATGCCCGCGCTGGAGCTATTCGTGAAGCCGTTCACCGAGAGACCCGGGAACGCCACCGCGCTCTCCACGCCCGGCTGCTTCAGCGCGATCGAGCTCATGTCGCGAATCACCTTCTCCGTGCGATCCAGCGACGCGCCGTTCGGCAACTGCGCGAAAGCAATCAGGTACTCCTTGTCCTGCGCCGGCACGAAACCGCCCGGCACCACGCGCGAGATCAGCACGGTCGCGCCCAACAGGATGGCGTACACCGCGAGCATCGCGCCCTTACGGCGCAGCACGCCGGTCACGCCGCGGCCGTACTCCGTCGAGCCGCGATGAAACACCTTGTTGAAACGCTTGAAGAAACCACCCAGCAGGCGATTCATCACGCGCGTCACGAAGTCTTCTTTCGCACCATGACTGCGCAACAGCATCGCGGACAGCGCCGGCGACAGCGTCAGCGAATTGAACGCCGAGATCACCGTCGAAATCGCGATGGTCATTGCAAACTGCTTGTAGAACTGGCCCGTCAAACCGGTCATGAACGCGAGCGGCACGAACACGGCAACCAGTGTCAGCGCAATGGCGATAATCGGCCCGCTCACTTCCTGCATCGCTTTATACGTCGCGTCGCGCGCACTCAGGCCGTTTTCGATGTTCCGCTCGACGTTCTCCACCACCACGATCGCATCGTCCACCACGATCCCGATGGCGAGCACCATGCCGAACAATGACAATGCGTTGATCGAGAAACCGAACGCGAGCAGCAGCGAGAACGTCCCCACGATCGACACCGGCACGGCGATCAACGGAATGATCGACGCGCGCCACGTTTGCAGGAACACGATCACGACGATCACAACCAGCGCGATCGCTTCGAGCAGCGTATGCACGACTGCCTCGATACTCGAGCGCACGAACTGCGTCGGGTCGTAGACGATCTTGTATTCGACGCCTGCCGGCATGTCTTCCGCGAGTTCCTTCATCGCGGAGCGTACCTGATCGGAAATCGCGAGCGAGTTCGCGCCCGGCGCCTGGTTGATGGCGAGCGCCACAGCCGGCTTGTTGTCGAGCAGCGAACGCAAGCCGTATTCCGACGCCGCAAGTTCGATCCGCGCAATATCGCGCAGATAGGTCACGCCGCCGTCCGGCGCGGTCTTGACAATGATGTCGCCGAATTCGCCCTCCGTCCTCAGACGGCCGCGCGCATTCACCGACAACTGCAACTGTGTGCCCGGCACCGAAGGCGATGCGCCGATCACACCGGCCGCCACCTGAATGTTCTGCTCGCGAATCGCGTTGACCACTTCGGTCGCCGTCAAACCGCGTTGCGCCACTTTCTGCGGATCGAGCCAGACGCGCATCGCGTAATCGCCCGAACCCCACAACTGCACTTCGCCCACGCCCTGAATCCGCGCCAGCCGGTCCTTGACGTTCAGCAGCGCGTAGTTGCGCAGATACGTCATGTCGTAGCGATTGTTCGGCGAGATCAGGTGGACCACCATGGTCAGCGTGGGCGAACTCTTGATCGTCGTAATGCCCAGACGCTGCACGTCTTCCGGCAGACGCGGCAGCGCCTGGTTGACGCGGTTCTGCACCAGTTGCGTCGCGAGGTCCGGATTGGTGCCGAGCTTGAAGGTCACCGTGAGCGTGAGATTGCCGTCGCTATTCGCTTGCGACTGCATGTACAGCATGTTCTCGACGCCGTTGATCTGCTCTTCGAGCGGCGAAGCGACCGCTTCGGCGATCACCTTCGGATTCGCACCCGGATATTGCGCGTGCACCACCACCGAAGGCGGCACGACTTCCGGATACTCCGAGATCGGCAGCTTGAAGAGCGAAATCACGCCCGCCAGCAGGATCAATACCGATAGCACGCCGGCAAAGATCGGCCGATCGATGAAGAATTTGGATATGTTCATTGGAAGCTCTTAACGTTGGAGCGTGCGCCGCGCAGTCATGCCACGGCGTGCAAGGCTCACGAATTCTTGTCCGCTTTGGTGCGCGTCGGCGTTTGTGCCTGCGTTTGTGCCTGCGTTTGTGCCTGCGTTTGTGCCTGCGATGGCGTCGGCGTCTGCGCGAGCGGCGCGCTGTTCGGATCCTGGTCGGTCGTCATCGGCACCATATGGGCGCGCACCGCGTCGCCCGGACGCACGCGCTGGATACCGTTCACGACGATGCGGTCATTCGGTTTCAGGCCACCCTTCACCACGCGCAGATTGCCCTGCATGCCGCCCACGTCGATCGTGCGATACACGACGTGATTGCCCTGATCCACCACCAGCACGAACTTCTTGTCCTGATCCGTACCGACGGCGGCGTCGTCGATCAACAGCGCGGGATGCGGTTCGCTGCCGCCTACCTTCACGCGCGCGTACAAACCGGGAATCAGTGCACCATCCTGGTTATCGAAGCGCGCGCGCACGCGGATCGTGCCCGACGAGGTGTCGAGGCGGTTGTCCACCGATTCGATCACGCCGCTGCGCGAATAGCCGCTTTCGTCCGCGAGACCGAGTTCCACCGGCACCTTGCTGCCGTCTTTCGCGCGGCTCAGGTATTGCAGATACGTTTGTTCGTCCGCGTCGAACGATGCGTAGATCGGCGAAACCGACACCAGCGTGGTCAGCGGCGCAGCAGCCGCGCCCGCCGATATGACGTTGCCCACCGTGATTTCCGCGCGCGACACGCGGCCCGAAACCGGCGCGACGATCTTCGTGTAGCCGAGATTGATGCGGGCGGTTTCGAGAGCGGCTTGCGCGGCCTTCAGATTCGCGCTTGCTTCGCGCGCGGCGTTCTGCTTCTCGTCATAGTCGCGCTTGGCGATCGCGTTGTCGGCGATCAGGCGTTGCGCGCGCTCCCAATCGCTTTGCGTGTAACCCGTGCGCGCCTGCGCGGCGGCCAGTTGCGCTTCGGCGCGATCCACTTCGGCGGCGTACGGGCGCGGGTCGATCACGAACAGCGTGTCGCCTTTCTTCACGAGCGCGCCATCCTTGAAGTTCACGGACACGATGGTGCCCGGCACCTGCGAACGCACGTCCACCTTTTCGACGGCTTCGAGACGGCCCGAATAGCTCTGCCAGTCCGTGATCGTTTTTTGCACCACAGTGGCGACATCGACCTCCGGCACGATGGTCGGCGCGGCGGGCGAGCTCGCATCCACGCGGATCGCGCCGAACGTGCCGAGCCCGGCCACGACGATGACGACAAGTGCGGCAATCGCCACACGGCGACGGGAAAGAGGAAGGATAGTCATGTGAAGCTCCCGGTATCGTTGATCAAAGTTCTGCTTATTTCTGTTTTATCGATGGGCGCGCGTATCGAAGCGCCACTGAAAAAATCGCACCGCCTCCTGCAGGGCGGGCACATGATCGGCCAACGCCGCATGCGAAACGCTCGGATAGCGGACCACCTGGGTCAGCACACCGGCGTCGATCAGACTGCTGGCGTATTTCTCCGCCTCCACGTGCAACACGTCGTTTTGCGCCGTCACGATCAGCGTGGCCGGCAGGCCCGCGAGCCGCGACGATTCGAGAGGCGCGGCATACGGATGCATGCGCTGCGACGCTTGCGGCAGGTACGCGCGGTAACATGCTGCGCACTCTTTCGCCGTGATGTCCGAGCCGAGGCGCTTTTCGTCGCCCAGCCGCGTGAGGCTCGGATCGAGCATCGGCCCGAACAGCGCCTGGGCCGCGATCCGCACGTCGCCGCGGTCACGCGCAATGAAAGCGAGGCAATTGGCCAGTTGGCCGCCCGCATCGTGACCCGCCACACCCACCTTCTTGCTGTTGCCGCCGAACGCACGAGCCCGCGTTTGCACCCACAGCGCCGCGCGGTGCGCGTCTTCGGGCGCGGCCGGAAACGGAAACTGTGGCGCGAGCGAGTAGCCGACCGAGACGACCAGAGCCGGTAAGTGTTCTGCGAAATAACGCGACGCGTAATCGGCCTGGTCGATCGATCCCTTCGTAAATCCACCACCGTGGAAATAAAGCAGTACCGGCAGTGCGGTTTTCTTTTCCTGCCGGTATAGGCGCAACGTGATGTCCTGCGCGTGCCCTTCGATCTGCACGTCAGTGACTTCCAGTGCCGTGCTGTCCGCCTCTGCCGCATCGCTGCCGGCGGGCACAAAGGAGTACGGCGGTTTAAATGCTTCCATGTCGAGCCGCGCAATGCGCATAGAACTTCAATGGTGCGAATTGTGGGTTCAGCAGACTCGTAAATAAATGCCTATAATCCGGCAACACAATTCGGCGCCCCTGAACAATCGAATGCGATTGTCTGCGGATTCGCGGTGGAGTCCTTTCCTGCTCGGTGCGCCCGCCCCTATTGGAGGTCTGCAATGGACCGGCTTCAGGCCATGCAAGTGTTCACGCGTGTCGTCGACACCAACAGCTTTACCCGTGCAGCGGAGACGCTCGACCTGCCGCGCGCATCGGTTACCACGATTATTCAGAACCTCGAAGCGTTCCTTGGCACGCGTCTGATGCATCGGACCACGCGGCGTCTGTCGCTCACGCCGGACGGCGCGGCGTACTACGAACGCTGCGTGCGCATCCTCGCGGACGTCGAAGAAACCGAGGCCAGTTTTCAAAGCGGCAATAAAAAACCGCACGGCAAGCTGCGCATCGACATGCCGGGGTCGATTGGCCGCCTGCTGGTGATTCCCTCGCTGTGTGAATTCCACACTCGCTACCCGGACATCGACCTGCAACTCGGCCTGACGGACCGGCCGGTGGATCTGTTGCAGGAAGGCGTGGATTGCGTGGTGCGGGTCGGCGCGCTACAGGATTCCTCGCTGGTGGCGCGTCGTATCGGTTTGTTCGAGGGCGTGACCTGCGCGGCCCCCGATTACATCGAACGCGCGGGCATGCCCTCTTCGCTCGAAGACCTGGAGAATCACAAAGCAGTCAATTACTTTTCGAGCCGCACGGGACGCACGCTCGATTGGGCCTTCATGGTTGATGGCAAAGAAATCGAAGTAAAAATGAAGGGCATCGTCTCGGTGAACGACGCCGACGCCTACGTGACCTGCGGACTGGAAGGCTTCGGCCTGATTCAGCCTGCGCTCTTCATGGTGCTGCCGCATCTGCGTTCGGGCCAACTGGTGGAAGTCCTGCCGGAGCTGAAACCTTTGCCGATGCCGATTTCCGCAGTCTATCCGCACAGCCGCCATCTGTCGCCTAAAGTCCGCGTTTTCGTAGACTGGATCGCAGAGCTGTTCGACCGCTGTCCGTTGCTGAGCGGACGCGGCAGTCTCGACGCAACCTGCACGAAGCGCACTTTCGAAGAGCGCGAGTCTGCTCCGACGCTCGATACGCCGGTGATAACAGAATGGGTCGCGTGATTAGCGCGATTTGAAGTACGGAATCTGCAACAGTGAATTCCAACCGCGGCTCCAATGCCGCGGTTTTCTTATCCAGCACCGCAATTACAGCGTTTTAATGCAGCGTTCTCGCGATTGTTCTGGAAACTCGACAATTCATTTCGCGAAAGTGCGATTTATCCGCCCTGCCTCGAAGTCTACATTTCACCCTGTCGCAGCGCCGCTCGTGCTGCAAACGAATCGACAGGAGTGAATCATGAAACGCAATCTCTTGGCAGGCCTGGCTCTTTCGCTGCTCGCGAGCGCTCCGGTGTTTGCGCAAAGCAGCGGCGGCATTGGCCGCGCCGGCACCTATGAACCGCTACCCACGCCGAGCACCAGCGCGAAAACGCGTGAAGAAGTGAAGGCGGAACTGGTCGCGGCCTATCGCGACGGCTCGCTGCCCGCGTTGAACCGCACGACGTATCCGAACAAAGGCCTGATCGGTCAAACGCAAGCTGCACGCATTGCACTGCAGGAAGGCAGGAGCGCCGACGTCACGCGCGTGGCCAACGGACAATAAGGCAAACCTGTTGCAATGATTCGGTTTCCAAAAGAAATAGTCATTGCGGCGCATTCATGCACTCTTCAAAAAGGAGCACATCATGACACCCTCTGAACTCGACCATTGGGATACCGACACGCCAGTGTGGACGCCGTACCGCGCGCCGCAACACTAAATGTCGAAAGCAGCAGCCAGTGCCCGCGGATCCGATTCGCGGGCACGCACTCATGCGAAGCGGCCTAGCGCCTCGGCACGCCGTCGCGCCACTCGCCCCAATGTGTGGCGATATCCTGCACGAGCGGATTGCCCGAGAGGAACAGGTTCTGGATAGCGATCGCAAAGCCGCCTTGCGCCGCATAGTTCAGCAGGTTGTCCGCGCTCGTCTGCCCATCGTAGGGCCGGTCGAAGTCGGAGCCTGCCCGCAGCACGGCAACGCGATTCAGATCCACTTTATGTACTGAAGCCGCACGCTTGAGGGCTTCGTACGTGGCGTTATCCTCCTGCTGCGTCGTGCAGTAGACACCCTTTCCATCGGTCAGGATTTTGGTCCAGTCGCGGGCGCGCTGCCCGAGCAGCGTGCCCGACCACCAGGTGTCGCCCGCCAGCGTGTCGCACTGAATGACGGTGGGCGGCCGGTTGGCCGGCGCATAGGCGTACTTGGCCCGGGCGGCCTGCGCCTGCAAGTTATCGGACAGTGTCACGCTACGCGACAGGGCGAAAGCCGTATCCGCGAGCCGGGTGTTCAACTGGAACACTTCGGTACGGTAGTCGAGCGGCGGCTTGGCGGTGGGACTCGTGGTGTTGATGCCAAGGTAGCCCGTTGTCCAGCCAGGCGGAATTTCGCGCCCGTCTATCTCCCACTGAATGCCGAAGTCGACCAGATATTTCGCCCATGCGGCGGATCCCACCGTCCCCTGCTGCGGATCGATCCCCGCAATACCGGCAACCATGAAATAGGTATGCCGCAAATCGAAACGCGACGAGAACGTCAGCGCCATGATCGACGCAGCGGCGTTGCTGTGCCCCATGCCGGTGGTCATCACGCACACGTCCTGCCTGTTGCAATGGACCGTGGGGTAATCGGGCGACAGGCCGTCCACCGCGATCTCGCGCCACGGCCCGAGGTTGTCGAGCCACACCTGCCCTTCCGGCCCGAACATCGAAATGATCATCACCTTGACGGGCCGACCGCGCGAGCCGCCGTCGTCGTGCGAAAAGCCGTCGTTGTCGTCCGCACTGGCCGGTCCGGACGAAAAGGCCGCGCATGCCGCGAGTGTAATGGCGGCCATGGCGCCAAGTGAGCGAGTCAGCATCGTGATCTTCCTTTTTTGCTTGTGATGCAGGTTGGGAGAGAGTGCTGCTTTCAAGCCGAAAGAAGTATAGGTGCGAAGAAATTATTTTCCACTACACGATGCACGATCGGTCCACGTTTGCGGCCGCTGCCGGAAAGCTATGCAAATCGGTTCAATACGCGCTCTTCGCCGTTTTCTTATAATCGAACGTCCGCAGCACGCCCCGAAGGAAGTCGCCTCGGGAGACGCACCGCGTTTGTGCACTCACAACAGGAGCACCACGATGGACTATGTGAAACTCGGCCGTACCGGCCTTGATGTATCGCGTCTTTGTCTCGGCTGCATGAGCTACGGCGTGCCGTCTCGCGGCCCCCATCCGTGGTCGCTCGGCGACGAAGCCGCACGGCCTTTCATCAAGCAGGCGCTCGATCAAGGCATCAACTTCTTCGATACCGCGAACGTCTATTCCGACGGCACGAGCGAGGAAATCGTCGGCCGCGCGCTGAAGGACTTTGCGATGCGCGACGAGATCGTGCTCGCCACCAAGGTGCATGGCCGCATGCATCCGGGCCCGAATGGCGCGGGGCTCTCGCGCAAGGTGATCATGGCGGAGATCGACAACAGTCTCAGGCGTCTCGGCACGGATTACGTGGATCTGTACCAGATCCATCGCTGGGACTACGGCACGCCGATCGAAGAAACCATGGAAGCGCTGCACGATGTCGTGAAAGCCGGCAAGGCGCGCTATATCGGCGCATCGTCCATGTATGCGTGGCAGTTCGCCAAGGCGTTGCACGTGGCCGAACGCAACGGCTGGACGCGCTTCGCAACGATGCAGAACTACGTGAATCTGCTCTACCGCGAGGAAGAGCGCGAAATGCTGCCGCTGTGCGAGAGCGAAGGTATCGGCGTCATTCCGTGGAGCCCGCTTGCGCGTGGCCGCCTGACACGCGACTGGAACACCGAAAGCGCACGCTCCGAGACCGACGAATTCGGCCGCACGCTCTACGCGCAGACGGAAGACGCGGATCGGCGCATCGTCGAACGGGTCAGCGAGATCGCTAGGGAACGCGGCGTGCCGCGCGCGCAAGTGGCGCTGGCGTGGGTGTTGCAGAAGAAGCCGATCACCGCGCCGATCGTCGGCGCGACCAAACTGCATCATCTCGACGACGCGGTGGCCGCGCTCTCATTGAAACTGAGCGTGGATGAAATCGGCCGCCTGGAAGAGTTGTATGTGCCGCATGCAGTGACCGGGTTCGATTGAGCGGTACGTGTGCCCGTTAAACGCGCGGCACGTCCGGTTCGAAAAATACCCAGCGGACTTGCGGAAACGCGGCCTGCAAGTCCGCCTCGATCACGTTGATCGCATCGATCATGGCGCGGCCGCTCGGGTAGTCGATCATCTCCGCCTGCACGGCCACCACGACATGCCGGCCCCATTGCAGCGTGATCATGTTGATGATGCTGCGAATCTCGGCGCGCGCGCGCAGATGGGCCTCGATAGCGCGCCGCACTTCCGGGCCCGCCGATTCGCCGACGATCATCGACTTCACTTCACGCGCCACCAGCCAGGCGATCACCATCAGCAGCAGGCCGACGCCGATGGAACCCAGCGCGTCGTAGACCGTATTGCCGGTCACCATGGTGAGCAACACGGCAACGAAGGCCATCGCCAGACCCGCCAGCGCCGCGATATCCTCGCCCGCCACGACGAGCAGTTCGGATTCGCGCGTCTCCCGGAACCAGCGCCACATGCTTTTGTCGGGATGCGTCTTGCGAATTTCCTTGACGGCGCCCCACAAGGAAAGCGCCTCGAGTACCACGGACACGCCGAGTACCGCCAACGCGACATACTCATACTGCAGCGGCTCGCGCATGAACAGACGGTGCACGCCCTCATACACCGAGAACGCGCCGCCGACAAAGAACAGCAAAAGCGCGACGAGCAGCGAATAGAAATTGATCTCGCGCCCGCTGCCCATTGGATGCAACGGGCTCGCGGGCTTGCGCGCTTCGCGCAGGCCGAATAGCAGGAGCAGTTGATTGCCGCAGTCGGCGGTCGAATGAATGGCCTCGGCGAACATCGAGCCGGAACCGGTAAATGTGGCAGCAGCGAACTTACAGAGGGCAATGCCGAGGTTGGCGGCGAGCGCATAGAAAATGGCTTTCGGCGATTCTTCTTTCATCGTCGTGGCAGGCGTCCGTGGGTTTGCAAAGAGCTTTCGGTAGGCAACAGCCCGTATTATGGCCATGCCGGGCGCCATGCGTCCAACCCCGGTGTCGTTTGGACCGTGCGTGCTCCTGCCTGACTCGACAAACTCGCTCGACGCCTCGGTCTTCGCTCCCGTGTGCCGCGTCAAGCCCTTTCGAGCGCCGCCATCTCCCGCACGATCACCAGCAGCATCGACAGGCTCGCGCCGCCTGTGGCCCGCAGATCGATCAGCAGCCGGGCGTAGCGTTCCAGTTGCGCGGTGCGCTTCTGACGCCATGCCTCGACGAGCGCATCCGGTGTGGAGGCTTCGTTGGCGCCGGCCAGTGCGCTGGTGGTCAACGCGCGCTTCAGACGCGCGAGTTCGGCCAGCGCCGTGGCGCGCGCCAACATGTCCCAGTGCGTGGGCACCGGCAAAGCGGTGGCGCGCTCGCTGATCCAGCTGGAATTGAGCAGCGTACCGAGCGCGAAATAGACACCCGCCACCAGTTCGAGACTGCGCCCGCAGGTCGAAGCCACTTCGGCGATATCGAGCAGCGCGGCCGAGATCTCGCCGCTCGCGACCCGCACCGCCAGTTCGCTATCCACGCCGGCGTCCGCGAACACGCGTTGCCGCTCGGAGAGCGCTTCGAGGTCGGCGCCCGGCAGCAGCGCCGGCCATTGCGACGCCAGCCGTTGCGCCGCGTCCCGGCAACGCGCGAGCAGGCCGGCCACCTCGCCGTCGCTGACCGCACCCGATTGCAATTGCCGCAGGAACCACAGCGCCGAACGCTCGACGAGCCGCGCGACTTCGACGAACATGCGCGCCTGGACGTCGTCGGCAACGCGATTGTCGAGCGCGTCGATACTGCGCCAGACGTGGTCGAGATCGAACACGTCGCGGGCCATGATGCAGGCCCGCGCGATATCGCCAGGCTGGGCGTCGGTTTCCTCCATCAACCGGTGTACGAACTCGCAGCCCACCCGATTCACCAGCGCGTTGGTCAGATGTGTCGCGAGAATTTCGCGGCGCAGCGGGTGGCGCTGCATCGGCTCGCTAAAGCGCTGCCGCAACGGTTTCGGGAAATATTCGACCAGCATGTCGGCGACGAGCGGGTCTTCCGGCATCGACGATTCGAGCAGCGCGTCATATAGCCACATCTTGCTGTACGCGAGCAGCACCGCGCGCTCCGGCGTGGTGAGCCCCTGTTTCGCGGCCTGCCGTTCGGCGAGCTCTTCATCGGTCGGCAAAAACTCGATCACGCGATTCAGGCGCCCGGTCCGTTCGAGGTAGCGCATCAGGCGTGCTTCCGCATCGAGCAATTCGACACCGTACCGGCCGGCGATCGAGAGCGCCTGAGTCTGGTAGTAGTTGTCCTGCAAAACGAGCAAACCGACCTCGTCGGTCATTTCGGCGAGCAGCGCATTGCGCTGCTTCTCCGTCATCTCGCCTTCGGCAACGACCAGCCCCAGCAGAATCTTGATGTTGACCTCGTGATCCGAGCAGTCGACGCCCGCGGAATTGTCGATCGCATCGGTATTGATACGGCCGCCGCGCTGCGCGAACTCGATGCGACCGAGTTGCGTGAGACCGAGATTGCCGCCCTCGGCCACGACCTTGCAACGCAAGTCCGCGCCATTGACGCGGATCGCGTCGTTGGCGCGATCGCCGACCTGCAGATGCGTTTCGCGGCTCGCCTTCACATACGTGCCGATGCCGCCGTTGTAGAGCAGATCGACCGGCGCCTGCAAAATTGCACGCATCAATTCGGCGGGCGCGAGCGCCGGTGCGCTGATGCCGAGCACCGACTGCACCGCCTGCGAAAGCGGAATCGTCTTGGCGCTGCGCGGAAATACGCCGCCGCCCGCCGAGATCAGCGAAGGGTCGTAGTCGGCCCAACTCGATCGGTCGAGCACGAACAATCGCCCGCGTTCGGCAAGACTGACTGCCGGATCGGGATTCGGATCGAGAAAGATATGCCGATGATCGAACGCGGCCACCAGCCTGATATGCGGCGACAGCAGCATGCCGTTGCCGAACACGTCGCCCGACATATCGCCGACGCCCACCACCGTGAAATCCGTGGTCTGCGTGTCCACGCCCATTTCGCGGAAGTGCCGCTTGACCGACTCCCATGCACCGCGCGCGGTGATGGCCATTTTCTTGTGGTCGTAACCGACCGAACCGCCCGACGCAAAAGCGTCGTCGAGCCAGAAACCGTATTCCTGCGAAATCGCGTTCGCGTAGTCGGAGAACGTAGCCGTGCCTTTGTCAGCGGCCACCACCAGGTAGGGGTCGTCGGGATCGTGACGCACTACGTCGGGCGGCGGCACCACGGCCGTGCCCGCGAGGTTGTCGGTCAGATCGAGCAGGCCGCGCAGGAAGGTCTGATAGCAGGCAATGCCCTCATGCATCCACGCGTCGCGTTCGGTTTGCGGCGGCGGATTCTTCACGACGAAGCCGCCTTTGGAACCGACCGGCACGATCACCACGTTCTTCACCATCTGGGCCTTCATCAGGCCGAGCACCTCCGTGCGGAAATCCTCGCGCCGGTCCGACCAGCGCAAACCGCCGCGCGCCACGCGTCCGCCGCGCAAGTGCACGCCTTCCACGCGCGGCGAGTAGACCCAGATTTCGAACATCGGTTTCGGTTCGGGCAAGCCGGGCACCAGCGCGGGATTGAACTTGAAGGACAGATACGGCTTGGGATGACCTTCGGCATCGAAACGATAATAGTTGGTGCGTTGCGTGGCTTTGATCACGCCGAGAAATTGCCGCAGTATCCGGTCTTCGTCGAGATTCGGCACCTGGTCGAGCGCACTGTCGATTGTGCGCAGCCAGCCGTCGACGCGCGCCTCGCGCGTCTCGCCCAGCACCGGGTCGAAGCGGGCCACGAACAGCTCGACCAGCATGCGCGCAATCGCCGGATTGCCGGTCACTGCGCGCTCGATATACGCGTCGCTGAAGGTCGAGCCCACCTGCCGCAAATACTTCGCATAGGCGCGCAGTATCGTCACCTCGCGCGCATCCAGTTGCGCGCGCAATACAAGGCGATTGAAGTCGTCGCTTTCGATCGCGCCGGTCCAGACCTGCTCGAACGCTTCTTCGAAGAGATCCTTGACGCGTTCGATATCGAACTCCGCGTCGTCCGCAAGTTCGAGGCCGAAATCGTGAATCCATGCCGGGGTCGCGCCCAACGCTTCGATCAGATAGGGCCGCTCTTCATCGACACGCACGCCGAGATGTTCGAGCATAGGCAGGCTGCGCGACAGGGCGATCGGTAAACCCGCGCGATACACCTTGAAGCGAAACGCACGCGGGCCCGATTCGATCGGGCGGTACAGGTTCATGGCGAGCCGCTCGCTGCCTTGCACGCGTTCGATCAGTTCGATATCGCGCACCGCCGTGCGGGCCGGATAATCGTCGCGATAGCCGGCGGGGAACGAATCTGCGTAGTGTTGCAGCAGACGGTTGCCCTGCTCTTCGCCGAAGGCATCGAGCAACGCATCGGCGAGATCGTCCTGCCAGCGGCGTGCAACCTGCACGAGCCGCGCTTCCAGCTCGTGCGTATCGACATTGGGCATGCCGCCCGGTTTCGCATGCACGACGAAGTGAATGCGCGCCAGCGTCGACTCCGAAAGCAGCGGCGTGAACTCGACGCTCTCGCCATTGAACGCGTCGGCCAGCAGATTCGCGATACGCTGGCGCAGATCGGTGTTGTACTTGTCGCGCGGCACGAACACGAGGCACGACACGAACCGGTCGAAGCGGTCTCGCCGCACGAACAGACGGGTGCGCTGATGCTCCTGCAAACGCAGCACGCCTAGCGCGATTTCGTAGAGCTGATCTTCTTCGGCCTGAAAAAGCTCGTCGCGCGGATAGGTTTCGAGCACGGTCACGAGCGACTTCGCCAGATGACCTTTGGCCAGAAATCCGGCACGCCGCACGATATTCGCGCATTTGCGCCGCACGATCGGAATCTCCGAGGCCGACACGAAATACGCCGTGGATGTATAGAGACCGATGAACCGACGCTCGCCAGTTACCTTGCCGTCCGCATCGGCCAGCTTGATGCCCACGTAGTCCAGATAGCCCGGCCGGTGCACGGTGGCCCGCGAATTGGCCTTGGTGAGAAAGATCGGCGACGAAGCGGAAATGATCTCGACGGCGGCCGGCGGCAGGGGTGTGACCTCGGCGGCGCCTACCGGCCGCAGTGCATCGCGCAGAATGCCCAGGCCCGAGCCCGGCACCGCGCGCAGACCGTAGCCGGTATCGTGCTGCACCAGTTCGTAATCGCGCTGACCGAGAAAGGTGAAATGATCGGCCACCATCCATTCGAGAAACGCGCGTGCTTCCAGACCTTCCGGTCCCCCCTCGCCGGCTTTCATGCCTTTGATCGTGACGCGCGCGAGTTCGACGATCTTCGGCCAGTCTTCAACCGCCGCCCGCACGTCGCGCAATACCCTCGCGATATCGTCGCGCAGCGCGTCGAGTTTTGCGGCGTCGCCGCAACGGTCTACTTCGAAGTGGATGAACGAAGTCAGGTGCGAACGCGTGTCGGTGGCTTCTTCAGCGCCCTGACTCACCCGCGCGATCGTGCCGTCGGGCGCACGCCAGATGCGAAACACCGGGTGCACGACGGAATGCAGCGCGAGGCCATGCCGGTTGACCGCCATCGAGACCGAATCGACCAGAAACGGCATGTCGTCATTGACGATTTCGATCACGGTGTGATCGGAGTGCCAGCCGTGCTGTTCGAGAATCGGGTTATAGACGCGCAGCCGTTCGGCGCCGGCTACGAAGCGCTGCGCCGTTTGCCAGTGCGCGAGCGCGGCGCCGTAGAGATCGGCAATCGAGCGGCTTTGCAGATCGTCGGCGTCGACGAAATCGTAGTAGTGCCGTAGAAACGGCTCGACGACCTTGAAGGTAGGTTCGGGTAGGCGCCCCCGCGCAAATTCGACGACATCGTTCAGCAAGTGCGTGACAGCTTCTTCGTTCTTTGCTTGCATGATCAACTCCCCGGCTGGCGGCAATGGCGAGTATGGCTTGATTCGCATGCATCGTCTGAAGGGGAATTATGCACCTGCCGACCACCATGCGACGAATGACCGGACTTAGGTTATACCCGCTGCCGCTCGCCGCGCCCTGCGCAAATAATCCCGCTGCTCAAAGCACGGCTTTGGGAACCGCATGCTCCTCGCCGAGCCATGCGCGGACCTGCTCGCGGGTCCACACCGGGTCGTCGTGCGGCAGATCGTGACCGGCCCACGAATGCTCGTAGTGCAAGGCGCCCCACGCCGCCGCGAGCTTTGCCGAACACACCGGGTCGACCAGTTTGTCGGCGCGCGAAGAAAGAATCAGCAACGGGCATTCGGGTCGCGCCGCGCCTGCGGTAAAACGTGCCGCTGCCCAGAGTTGCCGCAATGCATTGCCGCGGCTCACGGGCGCGCTGCGCCGGATCCGGCTCCATGCGTCGAGATCGTCGCCCAGTGTCTCGACGTTATTGCATGTCAGCCGATGAATGCCGTGTTCCGCGCGCGGCGCGTCGCGCCAGCGCGCGGCCACGCCCAGCAGGCCCGGCCATGCCGAAGGACGCAAGCGTTCCTGCGTCAGGCTAAACGGCCGCATGCTCGTATTGATCAGCACCAGCCGTTCGATCTCGTAGGGATACCGTTGCGCCCAGTCCGTCGCCACCATGCCGCCGAGCGACATGGCCAGCACGCAATACGGACCCGGCATGCCGCTTTGCAAGGCGGCATTGCGCACGAAGCCGACCATGTCCGTGACCGTCGACGGCGCGCGCAGGTGCGCGAATTCGCCGTTGCCCGGCAGATCGAGCAGCAGCAGACGGGCAGGCGCGCCCACATGGTGCGGCGCTTCGTTGACCGCTCCTTGCAGCAAGCCGGGCAAGCGGCCCCAGTGGCGGATTTCACGCGTGAGTCCGCGCAGCAGAATCCACGTGCTCATAGGCTTTCCGGGTTATACCAATGGTCGATCGCGTTTTGCAGCAGTTGCTCGCGACGATTGCCTTGCGGCAGCCAGCGTTGCGACGAAAACGCCGCGCGCGCCAGAAAGTCGAGCAGGTTCGCGTGACGCCGCAGCACGCGCGCGGTACGGTGCGCCTTGACCGGATTGAACATGCCCTGCCGCGAAAACAACTGCCGCGGGTTCTTCTTGATCCACAGCCACGAACCCAGTTCCAGGGTCATCGGCAGAAAGACATTGGAAGCGGGCGCGCGATCATACGCGAAGTCCCACAGATCGCCATGCAACAGATATTGATGGCTCTGTGGTTCGAACGCGTAGCCATGATGAGGATGCGCGCGTTCGAACATGGTTTTCAGCATGTACATTTCCGGCAAATGCGGCATCAGCTTGCGCGTGCGCGCGTAAGGAAACCAGATGCTGTCGCTCCAGCCATAGCCCGAATGACAATCGAGCGCAATGCTCAACGGCCGATTGGCCAGTTCGGTTTCGACCACGTGCAGCAGCGCGGCGGCCTCGGGTTCCATCGGCGCACCCGCTCGGCCGCGATACCACGGCAGCCAGGCGCCCACGCGCTGACCGCCCGCCAGTAGCGGCACGCGTTCGTCCGCGTTCTGCGGCGCGTTGCGCATCAGATCGACGCCGTTCGGGTTGGCGCGCGTGGCCGCCCACATGCCGCCCGGATTGACGATCGGCATAAAGATCAGACGAATGGACTGCAGTTGACGCACCAGCAGTTCGTCCCATTCGAGCCGTGCAAGCAGCGCGCGCATGTAGTCGAGCACGAGTTGCGAACCGATCCGCTCGAGCCCGTGAATGCCGCCGAAAAAGCCGATTGCCGGCGCCTGCGGGTCGGTGGATCCGATGCTCGCGGTATGAACGGCGAATTGCCGGCCGCGCACCGTCGTCTCGCAGACGGTGCGGATTGCGAAGCTCGCGCTGCCCTGATCGAGGATCGCCCTGAGATCTTCGTACTCCGCAAAACTGTCGGGAAGGAAGCTCAGAGGCTGCATGACGAACGTCGAAAGGAATTGCAAGGTTAATGGGGACGGCACACCGATTGACGCAATATAGCCTGGCGCAGAGCGATCATGCTGAAGCAGCGTGAGCCGAGCCCGATCGTGTCACACGCATGACATTTTTCACGCCGGCGAATGACTTCGATTTGCCTTTCCGGCGACGCAAAAAAGACACGAAAAGATATAGTCGTCTAGACGTTGCGATGCCTTCACTCAACCGTCACAGACGCTTCCTAGAATGAGCCCCACACATGCCGGCAGTGGCCGGATGCATCAAGGGGTACTTATGGACGCAATTCGGGAAGCAATCCGTATCGAACGGTTGAGCAAGACGTTCAGCAACGGCCGCAAGGCGCTGGACGAAATCGATCTGCGCGTCGAGCCGGGCGAGATGGTTGCGTTGATCGGCGCCTCGGGTTCGGGCAAGTCGACGCTGCTGCGACATATCGCGGGCTTCACGGCTTCGGATGCGCAGCCGTCGCAGATCGAGATTCTGGGCCGGCCGATCCAGCAGAACGGCCGCATAGTGCGGGAAGTGCGCAGCATTCGCCGCGATATCGGCTTCGTGTTCCAGCAATTCAATCTGGTGAACCGCCTCTCGGTCGAAACCAATGTGCTGATCGGCGCGCTCGCGCGGCTGCCCTGGTGGCGCCGTCTCAGCGGGCGTTTTCCACGCGCCGAGCGGGCCTTGTCGATCGCCGCGCTCAACGAGGTCGGCATTGGCGAACATGCGCGCGAACGCGCCGCCAATCTTTCCGGCGGCCAGCAGCAGCGTGCCGCGCTCGCCCGTGCGCTGGTGCAGCGCGCGCGTATCGTGCTCGCCGATGAACCGATCGCCTCGCTCGACCCGGAATCGTCGCGCCGCGTGATGGACATGCTGCGCACGCTGAACATCGAGCATCGGCTCACGGTTCTGGTGTCGCTGCATCAGGTCGAGATCGCCATGCAGTATTGCCCGCGCACGATTGCGCTGCGGCGCGGCAAGGTGGTCTACGACGGCCCTTCCGCCGCGCTCACACCGGCGCTGCTCAAAACGCTCTACGGCGACGAGGCGCGCGAACTGATCGATGAAGCCGCCCAGGGCGCGGACGATATCGAAACTAAAAACACGGCGGACAACACGCCGCTTCAGGACGCTGCACCCACCTCGGGCCGCTACGCGTTCGCTCTCAATCCGGCGCACTCGAACTGAGCGCGCCCATTCATTCTGCTAACTCAACCGGGTCTCAAACAATGACATTCCTGCGTTCATTGATCACGCTGGCCGTCGGCGCGGCTGCCTTCGCCTGTGTCGCCACCGCGCAAGCCGAAGACATCAACCTCGGCATCATTTCGACCGATTCGTCTTCCGTGCTGAAACAACGCTGGGAGCCCCTGATTCAGGACATGAACAAGCAGACCGGGCTGAACGTCAAAGCCTTCTTCGCGACGGACTACGCCGGCATTATCGAAGGCATGCGCTTTAACAAGGTGCAGGTCGGCTATTTCGGCAACGCGTCCGCAATCGAGGCAGTGGACCGCTCGCAAGGTGAAGTGTTTGCGAAGGTCCAGTACGCGAACGGCGACGCCGGTTACTACTCGGTGCTGATCACCAACGTGAACAGCCGCTTCAAGACGCTCGACGACGTGTTCAAGAACACGAAGGACGTCACGCTCGGTTTCGGCGATCCGAACTCTACCTCGGGCACGCTGATTCCCGGCTATTACCTGTTCGCAAAACACAATACGCCGGTCAACACCTCGTTCAAGGCCGTGCTCCCGTCGAGCCACGAAGCCAATCTGCTGGCCGTGGTGAACAACAAGATCGACATCGCGACCAACAACACCGAGATGCTCGACACACTGAAGAAGGAGCATCCGGACAAGTTCGCGCAAGTGCGCGTGCTGTGGAAGTCGCCGCTGATTCCGTCGGACCCGCTGGTGTGGCGCAAGGATCTGCCGCAAGCCACCAAGGACAAGCTGCGCAACTTCTTCCTGAACTATGCGAAGACCGATCCGCACGAAAAAGCGGTAATGGCCGCGATTACCGGTTACGGCGGCTTTGCAGCATCGTCGGATACGCAGTTGTTGCCGATCCGCCAGGTCGCGCTGTTCCAGCAGAAGCAGAAGATCGAGAGCGACGCGCATCTCTCCGATGACGACCGCAAGACCCAGCTGGCCGCGCTCGATGCGAAGCTGAGCGCGCTGAACACCGCGCAATCGAAGCAATGAACACGGTCGATCTGCTCACGTCGCCGGCGCGTGCGAGCGAAGCGCTCGTCGCGCAGGCGGCGCGTCATCCCGCGCCGGAGGCCGGCAAACGCAGCTGGCTGTCGCTGCTCGGCTGGATCGCCGTGCTTGCGGTGTTGGGCGGCGCATGGCACGGCGCCGATATGCGTCCGCTGGATCTGCTCAGCGACTCCGGCAACATGGGCCAGTTCGCCAAAGACTTCTTTCCGCCCGACTTCACCGAATGGCGCAGCTATCTGCACGAGATGTACGTGACGCTCTCGGTGGCGGTGTGGGGCACCGCCCTCTCGCTCGTCTGCGCGGTGCCGTGCGGACTGATGTCCGCCCACAACATCGCGCCGATGTGGATCGTCCAGCCCATGCGCCGCATGATGGACGCGTGCCGCGCGATCAATGAAATGGTCTTCGCCATGCTGTTCATCGTAGCGGTCGGACTCGGTCCTTTTGCGGGCGTGCTGGCGCTGTGGGTGCACACCACCGGCGTGCTCGCGAAGCTTTTCGCCGAAGCCGTCGAGGCTATCGATCCGCGTCCGGCCGAAGGCGTGCGCGCCACCGGCGCCACCAGTCTCGACGAAATCATCTACGGCGTGCTGCCCCAGGTGCTGCCGTTGTGGATCTCGTTCGCGTTATATCGCTTCGAATCGAACGTGCGCTCGGCGATGGTGGTCGGCATGGTCGGCGCGGGCGGCATCGGCGTGGTGTTGTACGAAGCGATCCGCTCGTTCAACTATGCGCAAACCGCCGCGGTAATGATCATGGTGATCGTGGTCGTGACGGTGATCGACCTCGCGTCCGCGTGGCTGCGCGAGCGCGTGACCTGAGGTTGCCTGAAGTTGCCCGACGTCGTTGCCTGAAGTCGTTGCCTGACCTCGCCGGCGTGACGGCCCGGCGCGAAGTCTGGCGAAGCAGCGTTTCGTCGACTTCTTGTCGGCCGTCGCGCCGCGTTTCAATTTGCGTTTCCACCAGAATGCGTCGCAGCCCGCCCGTCCTGGCAGCGTCTCTTTGACGCCACAAATCGCCGCATTTTTCCAAATAAAACCCCTTCAATCAGGTCATCCACTGCTCCGTTCCGGCGTTCTGCTGGAATAATCACGGGCTTGCGGCCCGGCCCCGGGCCTTCGCTTCCCCTCCTCCCGGTCTTCGATGGAAACCTTTGTCGTTTTGCTGGTGCTGCTCTCTGCGCTGCTTCACGCCACGTGGAACGCGTTTCTGCATCTTTCGGAAGATCGCGTCTGGCTGCTCGGCATGATGGCGATTCCGTATCTCGCCGTGAGCGCGGTCGGCGTGGTCGTGCTGCCCATGCCCGCTCCGCAGGCGTGGCCGTATATCTTTGCATCGGTCGTGCTGGAATTCGGCTATCTGCTGGCGCTGATTCGCGCCTATAAAAGCGGCGACTTTGGGCAGATCTATCCGATTGCGCGTGGCCTCTCGCCGATGCTCGTATTCGCTGGCGCACTGGTCTTCGCGCATGAAGCGCTCAAGCCGGTGGCCGCTATCGGCGTGGCGCTGGTGTCGATCGGCATCATCTCGCTGGCGTTTCGCCGCGGCATGCGCTTTTCCGGCGAGAGCGTGCCCTTCGCGCTCCTGACCGGCCTGTTCATCGCGGCGTATTCGGTGGTCGACGGAATCGGCGCGCGCGTAGCGGGCAATGGCCTGAGCTACATCATGTGGGTCTATCTGATCTGGAATATCCCGCAGTTTCTGTTCGCCTGGCATTGGCGCGGCGGCGTGAAGGGGCTTTTCATCGGCCGTGCGCTGGTGCTCAAGGGGATTGCGTCGGGCGTGCTCGCGTTGAGCGCTTACTGCCTGATCATCGAGGCTTACCGCTATCTGCCGATTGCAATGGTCTCCGCACTGCGCGAGATGAGCTCGATCTTCGCGGTGCTGATCGGCTGGCTGTTCATGCATGAAAAACTAACCACACGGCGTATTGTTGCGTGCGCGCTGGTGACGTTAGGCGCAGTGCTGATCAGGATTTGAGCCAGCCCTCCCTCACGCAAACTCCGGCAACGTCACATCGATCGCATCGGCCAGCATGTTGAATGCCGGCGCGATCTCCTCATCCGGCACGCACGCGTAGCCGATCAGCAAACCCGACGGCGCCAGCGACGGTTGCGCGTAATACCCCGACAAAGGCCGCACGACGATATTGCGCTCCAGCGCCGCAGCCGCCACCCGTCGGTCGTCGCTGCCTTCGGGCAACTGCATCACGAGATGCAGGCCGGCGTCGCCGCCCACGGCCGGCAAGGCGTCGCCGTAACGGTGCGCGGCGGCGTCGAGCAGCGTCTGGCGGCGCTGTCCGTAAAGCGTGCGCATCCTGCGGATATGCGACGTGAAATGCCCTTCGGCAATGAACTCCGCGAGCATCGCCTGCTGCAGCAACTGCCCCTCGCGATACAGCTCGGCGCTCGCGGTGGCAAAACTCTCCGCCAGCGCTTCCGGCACGACGAGATAACCAATGCGTAAACCCGGAAACAGCGTCTTGCCGAAACTGCCCACGTAAATCACCTGCCCCGACGTGTCCAGGCCCTGCAATGAGGCGAGCGGCCGGCTGCCGTAGCGATATTCGCTGTCGTAGTCGTCCTCGATGATCCAGCACTGGTTCTGGCGCGCGTATTCGAGCAACATGCGGCGCCGCGCAAGACTCATCACCATGCCGAGCGGGTATTGGTGCGAAGGCGTGACGAGCATCAGCTTGGGCGGCTGGGCGAGGTCGTCGGCGGAAGGATTGATCCCTTCCTCGTCCACGGCGATCGGTCGCGATTGCAGACCGGACACGTGCATCACGCTACGCACGCCCCAATAACAGGGGTCTTCGGTCCAGATCACGTCGCCCGGATCGGACAGCAGGCGCACGGCAAGGTCGACCGACTGGTGAATCCCCGTCGTGATGATGATCTGTTCCGGCGTGCAGCGCACCGAGCGCGAGGTGCGCAGATAGTCGGCCAGCGCGTGCCGCAGCGAAGCCAGCCCGCCGCCCGGCGCATACGTGAGCAGGTCTGGGCGCAACCGCCGCCAATACTTGTTGTGCAAGCGGCTCCATACGCGCGCCGGAAACTTCGTGACGTCCGGCACGCCGGGCATGAACGCGCCCCACTGACGCTTGGACACGCCCGCGCCTGCAATCAGCCGCGCACCGCGCGTGGAAAGCGCACGCTTTGCCTGCAGCTGCGACGACTCTGCGCGCATATCGGGCGCCTCGGCATCGGGCACGCCGACGATCTCGTCCGGGGCGCTGTCGGCAACGAACGTGCCACGCCCGGTGGCCGAACTCACATAGCCTTCGAGCACGAGTTGCTCGTACACCTGCGTCACGGTATTGCGCCCGATGCCCAACTCCTGCGCCAGTAAACGCGACGACGGCACCTTGCTGCCCGGCGGCAATTCGCGCGACAGGATCGCCTGCTGCAACAGCCGATGCAGCTGGCGATAGATCGGCTGGCCATTGCCGCGATCGAGGCGCTGGGCCAGCCAGTCGGACAAAACGCTCGCGCGCATTGATTGGCTCCTATATTTTTATTGAAATGGCTCTGAAGTTAAGAGCCAAATCTCATTATAGTCGTTGCATGTGCCGCGCTGTCGGCGTGGCGTCCGCAAAACCGAGGAGCGAAGGAGATGACCATGAAGAATGCCGAACTGAAGAGCCGCAAAGACGCAGCCACGCCGCGCGGCGTCGGAGTGATGTGCGATTTCTACGCCGAGCGCGCTGAAAACGCGGAGCTGTGGGATATCGAGGGCCGCCGTTTCATCGACTTCGCGGCCGGTATCGCGGTGTGCAATACGGGCCACCGTCATCCTAAGATCGTCGCCGCGATTCGCGACCAGCTCGATCACTTCACCCACACGGCGTATCAGGTCGTGCCGTACGCGTCGTATGTCGAACTGGCCGAGAAGCTCAACGAACGTGCGCCGGGCGACCATCCGAAGAAAACCGCGTTCTTCACGACCGGCGCCGAAGCCGTCGAAAACGCGATCAAGATCGCCCGCGCCGCGACCGGCCGCCCCGGCGTGATCGCCTTCACCGGCGGTTTCCACGGCCGCACGTTGATGGGCATGGCGCTGACCGGCAAGGTCGCGCCGTACAAGATCGGCTTTGGTCCGTTCCCGTCGGACGTGTTCCACGCACCGTTCCCGAATCCGCTGCACGGCGTGACCACCGCCGATTCGCTGAAAGCCATCGAATTCCTGTTCAAGGCCGACATCGATCCGAAACGTGTGGCCGCGATCATTTTCGAACCGGTTCAGGGCGAAGGCGGTTTCTATCCGGCGCCGGCCGAATTCGTGCGCGCCTTGCGCAAGCTGTGCAATGAGCACGGCATTCTGCTGATCGCCGACGAAGTCCAGACGGGTTTCGCACGCACCGGCAAACTGTTCGCCATGAATCACTACGACGTGGTGCCCGATCTGATGACGGTCGCCAAGAGTCTCGCCGGCGGCATGCCGCTGTCGGGTGTGATCGGCCGCGCGGATGTGATGGATGCGGCGGCGCCGGGCGGCCTCGGCGGCACGTATGCGGGCAATCCTCTGGCGGTGGCCGCCGCGCATGCGGTGCTCGATATCATCGACGAAGAGAAGCTGTGCGAACGCGCCACGCTGCTGGGTGACCGCATCAAGGCGAGGCTGATCGCACTGCAAAGCGACGTGCCGCAGATCGCCGACGTGCGCGGCCCCGGCGGCATGGTCGCGGTCGAGTTCTGCAAGGCAGGCACCACCGAGCCGGATGCGGAGTTCACCAAACGCGTACAGACGCGCGCGCTCGAACGCGGCTTGCTGCTGCTGGTGTGCGGCGTCTATTCGAACGTGGTGCGCTTCCTGTTCCCGCTCACGATTCAGGAAGCGGTCTTCGACGAAGCGCTGGCGATTCTCGAAGACGTGATCAAGGACAGCGTCGCCATCACGGCTTGAGGAACGACACATGACCACGTTGACCTTGAAAGACCCGTCGCTTCTGAAAACGCACGCGTACATCGCAGGCGAATGGCAAGGCGCGGACGACGGCTCGACCTTCGAAGTGAAGAACCCCGCCACGGGTGAAATCATCGCGACGGTGCCGCGCATGGGCACGGCGGAAACCCGCCGCGCGATCGACACGGCCAACGCCGCGTGGCCCGCCTGGCGCGCCATCACCGCGAAGCAGCGGGCGGTGATTTTGCGCAAATGGCACGACCTGATGATGGAGAACGCCGACGATCTGGCGAAGATCCTCACCACGGAACAAGGCAAACCGCTCGCCGAAGCCAAGGGCGAAATCCAGTACGCCGCTTCGTTCCTGGAATGGTTCGCGGAAGAAGGCAAGCGCGTGAACGGCGACACGATCCCGACGCCGGCCAACGACAAGCGCATCGTCGTGACGAAAGAACCGATCGGCGTGTGTGCCGCGATCACGCCGTGGAACTTCCCCGCGGCGATGATCACGCGCAAAGTCGGTCCGGCGCTGGCGGCAGGCTGCCCGATCATCGTCAAACCGGCTGAAGCCACGCCGCTCTCCGCGCTCGCCCTCGCCGTGCTGGCCGAACGCGCCGGCGTGCCGCGCGGCGTGTTCAACGTCGTGACCGGCGAGCCGAAAGCCATTGGCGCGGAAATGACGGGCAATCCGATCGTGCGCAAACTGTCGTTCACCGGTTCGACGCCGGTCGGCCGTTTGCTGATGGCGCAGTGCGCGCCCACGGTCAAGAAGGTATCGCTCGAACTCGGCGGCAACGCACCCTTCATCGTATTCGACGACGCGGATCTGGATGCCGCGGTGGCCGGCGCGATTGCATCGAAGTATCGCAATAGTGGCCAGACCTGTGTGTGCACGAACCGTTTCTATGTGCACGACAAGGTCTACGACGCATTCGCCGAGAAACTGCGCGTCGCCGTCGAACAGCTCAAGGTAGGCCGCGGCACCGAAGACGGCGTGACGCAAGGTCCGCTGATCAATGAAGCCGCCGTGCTCAAGGTCGAGTCGCACATCGAAGACGCTCTTGCCAAAGGCGCGCGCATCGTCACCGGCGGCAAGCGTCATGCGCTCGGCCACGGCTTCTTCGAGCCGACCGTGCTCGCCGATGTCACGCCGGCCATGAAGGTGGCGCGCGACGAAACCTTCGGGCCGCTCGCGCCGCTGTTCCGCTTCTCGTCGGACGAGGAAGTGATCCGCCTCGCCAACGATACGGAGTTCGGCCTCGCGTCGTACTTCTACAGCCGCGATATCGGCCGCGTCTGGCGAGTGGCCGAAGCGCTCGAATACGGCATGGTCGGCATCAATACGGGCCTCATCTCGAACGAAGTCGCGCCGTTCGGCGGCGTCAAGCAATCGGGCCTGGGTCGCGAAGGTTCGCATTACGGTATCGACGACTATGTGGTCATCAAGTACATGTGCGTCGGCGGGATCTGAACGCATAGCCTGAAGCGAGAAACGGCCACGCCGGCATGTCCGGCGTGGCCGTTTTATTTGACCTGCAGAGTGCGTAGCGAGTTTTTCACTCTTGCGACTGCGACTGAGACTGCGACTGCGACTGAGACTGCGACCGCCCGAGCATCTCCGACACCTCGACAACGATCTTGCCGCGCACGTGACCTTTCGCGAGCCTGGCGAGTGCGTCTGCCGTCTCATCGAACGGGTAGGTTGCCACCACTTCCACGCGCACCTCGTCCTCGTCGATCAGCGAAGCGATCCTGCCCAACTGCGTGCCGTCGGGCCGCGCGGTGTAGCGCCCCGCATGGGCGCCATGACTGGCCGCCTCGGTTTGCGACGGCTCGTTGAGTGTCGAGATCAACGCACCGCCGGGCGAGACCACGGCCCATGAACGGCGCTGCGTGTCGCCGCCCACAAGATCGAAAACGAGATCCATATCGCGCGCCACCTCTTCGAATCGTTGCGCGTGATAGTCGATCACGTGATCGGCACCGAGCGAGCGCACAAATTCCACGCCGTCACCGGACGCGGTGACGAAAACCTCTGCGCCCTTACGCTGCGCGAATTGCACCGCGAAGTGGCCGACGCCGCCCGCGCCGGCATGAATCAGCACGCGCTGCCCCGCCTCCAGGCCGCCGTGATCGAATAACCCCTGCCATGCGGTCAATGCCGCCAGCGGCACCGCGCCGGCCGTCACCGCGTCCGCGGTGGTGGGACGGCGCGCGAGCGCTTGCGCATCGACGACGACAAATTCCGCGTAAGCGCCCTGCCCCTGTCCGACGAAGCCATACACCTCATCGCCGCGTGTCCATTCCCCGACGCCGGTGCCGACACGCTCGACCACGCCGGCAAAATCGCGGCCGAGCGTGTACGGCAGCCTGTCTTCGCGAATCAGCGGATACTCGCCTGCGCGCGTCTTGATGTCGACCGGGTTAACGCTTGCGGTCTGCACGCGCACGAGTACTTCGGTGGAGCCCGGTTCAGGCACCTCTATCTTTTCCGACTGCAATACCTCAGGGCCGCCGAAGCGATGAATTCGATAAGCGAGCATGGTGCTCATGGTTGCCTCCGTGCAAAGTGCGGTATCAGCTTGCGGGAAGCGCCCGATGCAGGCGCCTTCGATAATTCCCGTCGCAGACCGCGCGCAAGCGGCGTTCCTCGTTTTGAACGGTGTTGGGCATGCAGTCGAACGAGCATCGCTCCCGCCAGTTGGCCAAGCGCTGATGCGCCGCTCAATCCCGGCGTATGGGATCCCGCGCGGGTTCATCGCCGCAGCGATAAAGAGACAAAGTACCGACACGCCGTTCTAATCGTGTCGACTTGTACCAGGTAATGTTGGAGAGTTTTGCGAGGACACTTCGCAGACAAACAGGAAGACTCGCTTATCGGATAGATACTTTCCGGCGTAGCCGGAACCACACTCCCGTCAGTACGAAAGCCGTCGTGATCGCCGTGTGCCGGCGGCCGCCGTTCCGGTCGGCCGCTGCACACGCGGATGACGCGAGCTACTGCGTACTGACAGGTACCGACATCGCATCAGTTGTGGCTGTAGTTGACGACAGGAGCCGAGTACGAGCTATGCGTCGTTTCCGAACGGACGCCAGCCTGCGACGAGCCATTCGTAGCCGAACCATAACCGCTGGTTTGAGCAGCGCCATTCTGTGCTGCTACACGTGCCTCGGCAGCCTGAATATCCGCCGGGTAATCAGTGTCGCTCGCGGTGGCCGGGTTATAGCCGGCCTTTTCCAGCTGAACCAGTTCGGCACGCACTTGAGCGCGCGTAACCGGCTGATTCGATTGAGCAAAAGCGGCGAGCGGCGCGGAGATGAGGGCGGCGATAACAGCGGCTTCGATCAGGGATTTCATGATAACTACCTCCAGAGATTGTTTTTGCCACGCTGCAAACCTGTTTGTCTGCAGCGGATGTAGACAGTCTAGGAGTCAGGGTATCTAGGGTAAACCCCCGATCAGCCAATTCACTGTTGCGGTAAACGGGACAATTGCGCTTCAACGCCTCTACGCGGATCCATGCAAGGCTGCCGGTCGCTTCTCGGGCTCGCGCCGAAGCGCGCGCGATACGTCCGCGAAAAGTGCGAGGGCGACTCGAATCCGCACGCCACACAAATCGACGTAATCGACATGTCGGTCTGTTGCAGCAACTCGCGCGCACGCGCGAGACGCAACTGCTGGTAGAAATGCGTCGGCGTGTCCTTCAGCAAAGCGCAGAAGAGCCGCTCCAGTTGCCGCCGCGTCACGCCGATCTCCTGCGCGAGCCGATCCGGCGTCAGCGGTTCTTCCATATGCTGTTCCATCACGCCGATTACCTGAATCAGCTTGCGGTTGTGCACGCCATAACGTGCGGCAATCTCCATGCGCTGATGATCCGAGCGTTGGCGGATCCGGCTCACCACGAATTGCTCTGAGACCGCCGAGGCCAGCGCGGCACCATGCTCGCGCCCGATCAGGTCGAGCATCATGTCGATCGACGCCGTGCCGCCCGCACACGTAATGCGCCGCGCGCCGATTTCGAACAGTTCCTGACTCGCGTCCAGCGACGGATAGCGCTCGCGAAACGCCGACAGCGCTTCCCAGTGCACGGTCACACTGTCCGCGCTCCCCAACAGCCCGGCTTCCGCGAGCACGAAGCTGCCGGTGTCGATCCCGCCGAGCGTCGCCCCCGCGCGGTCGAAGCGCTTCAGACAATCACCCAGCGCGCGCGTATAGCAGGCGAGAGGCTCGAACCCCGCGACGACGAACAGCGTTTGCGCCGCGCCCACGTCGCCAATGGCCGCATCGGCATTGATGGAAATGCCGTTGCTGGCGGCCACCGGCGCGCCGTCGAGACTCAGAATGCGCCAGCGGTACAGATCGCCCTGAAAGCGGTTCGCCACGCGCAACGGCTCCACCGCCGACATGAAGCCGATCGCCGAATAGCCCGGCAGCAGGAGGAACGACATATCTTCGGGCATCGTGCAAAGACTCGATCAGGAGACGGAAACGCGGCGGACTTGGGTTCCGGCGAGCGTAGCAAGCAGCACGCAAGCCGGCAAGGCACGCCAAAATTCGCGCCTCGACCGCTGCTGCACGCAAGGCGAAGCAACGCAGGTTTTCCCTCATTGTCGCGTGGAAGCAAGAACGGGTCGCTGGCGGTCGCTTTGGCCGGAATATGGGGCATTAACGTTACGTCATCGTGCAGTTCAGGCATCACACAGGCCGTATCGCATGTCCGGGGGCCGCTCCGTCCGGTTTTCATCTGCTCAGGCGCGGCCCGGTTCGAAACACGCTGTTGAACGTGTCAGAAGAGGGAACATCATGAAGTTACGCATCAAAGCCGTGCTTGCCCATCTTGCGTGCCTCGCGGCCGCCGTCGCTGCGCCACTGGCCTTTGCCCAGGATCCGGCCGCCTGCCGCACGGTGCATTTTGCCGATATCGGCTGGACCGATATCACCTCGACCACCGCGCTCGCTTCGACCGTGTTCGAAGGGCTCGGCTATCAGCCGGTGACGACCGTCGCCTCCGTGCCCATCTCGTTCGCGGGCCTGAAGAGCAAACAACTGGACGTGTCGCTCGGCTACTGGTGGCCGGTGCAGGAAAAGGCGATCGCGCCGTTCGTCGATTCGAAATCGATCCAGGTGCTGCAACCGCCTAACCTGACCGGCGCCAAGGCCACCTTCGCCGTGCCGAGCTACGAATACGACGCAGGACTGAAGACCTTCGCCGACATCGCCAAACACCGCGAGCAGCTCGACGGCAAGATCTACGGTATCGAACCCGGCAGCAGCGCGAACGCGGCGATCCAGAAGATGATTGCCAGCAATCAGTTCGGCCTTGGCGGCTTCAAGCTGATCGAATCGAGTGAAGCGGGCATGCTCGTCTCGGTCGATCGCGCGATCCGCGAGAAGAAATGGGTGGTCTTTCTGGGCTGGGAACCTCATCCGATGAACATCCAGATCGATATGAAATACCTCACCGGCAGCGAGGGCGTATTCGGTCCCAACGACGGCGAAGCACGCGTTTATACGCTGACGTCCCCCGACTTTCTGACGCGTTGCCCGAACGCGGGCAAGCTCGTGAGCAACCTACGCTTTTCGACGCAGCTCGAAAACGTGGTGATGCAATCGGTCATGAACAAGGAAAAACCCGCCGACGCCGCCAAGGCGTATCTAAAGAAGAACCCCCAGATACTCGATGCATGGCTTGCCGGCGTGAAGACCTACGACGGCAAGGAAGGCCTGCCCGCGGTCAAGGCTTATCTGGGTCTTTGATCCCGGCAGTCGCGCATTTCAAACCACAGGAATTAGCACGCATGAATCATGAAGTCATCGTGACCTGCGCGGTCACCGGAGCAGGCGATACCGTCGGCAAGCATCCGGCCATTCCCGTCACACCGAAACAGATCGCCGAGGCCGCCATTGAAGCCGCCAGGGCCGGCGCCACCGTTGCGCATTGCCATGTGCGCGATCCGAAAACCGGCCGCGGCAGCCGCGATCCGCAACTGTATTGCGAGGTGGTGGACCGGATTCGCTCGTCGGGCACGGACGTGATCATCAATCTGACGGCCGGCATGGGCGGCGATCTGGAGATCGGTTCCGGCGAAGACCCGATGCGCTTCGGCGCGGGCACGGACCTGGTCGGCGGCCTGACGCGACTCGCGCATGTCGAGGAGCTGCTGCCGGAAATCTGCACGCTCGATTGCGGCACGCTCAATTTCGGCGACGGCGACTACATCTATGTATCGACGCCCGCGCAATTGCGAGCCGGCGCGCGGCGCATCCAGGAACTCGGCGTAAAACCGGAACTGGAGATCTTCGACACCGGCCATTTGTGGTTCGCCAAACAATTACTCAAGGAAGGTTTGCTCGACGCGCCGCCGCTGTTTCAGATTTGCCTCGGCATTCCGTGGGGCGCGCCCGCCGACACCACCACCATGAAAGCGATGGCCGACAACCTGCCGCCCGGTGCGCAATGGGCCGGCTTCGGCATCGGCCGCATGCAGATGCCGATGGTCGCGCAGGCCATGCTGCTCGGCGGCCACGTGCGCGTCGGCCTCGAAGACAACATCTGGCTCGACAAAGGTGTGCCCGCAACCAACGGCACGCTGGTGCAACGCGCGGTGGAAATCATCGAACGGCTCGGCGCGCGCGCGCTGACGCCCGCCGAAGGACGCCGCAAGCTGGGCCTGCCCGCGCGCGGCGAGCGTCAACTGGAGCGGCGCGCGGCGGGACAGTACGCGTGACCGTGCAGCAGACGCGTTGCATGCATGGCAACGCGCCTCGGAATCAGACAACAATCAGACAACACACAGGCAAAGGAAACGTCAGCAATGGCAGTGATCGTCGATATCAAAACATTCGCGGCAATCGGCGTGGGCGTGATCGGCAGCGGCTGGGTGGCGCGCGCGCTCGCGCACGGGCTCGATGTCATCGCGTGGGATCCGGCGCCAGGCGCGGAAAAGCAATTGCGCGAGAACATCGCGAACGCCTGGCCGGCGCTGCAGCGCGCGGGCCTCGCCGCGGGCGCGTCGCCCGAGCGCTTGCGCTTCGTCGACACGATCGAAGCCTGTGTCGGGCAGGCGGATTTCATTCAGGAAAGCGCGCCGGAACGCGAGGAACTGAAGCTCGCCTTGCATGAGCAGATCAGCCGCGCAGCGAAGCCGGACGCGATCATCGCTTCGTCGACGTCGGGTCTTTTGCCGACCGACTTCTACGCACGGGCGGTGAATCCGCAGCGGTGCATTGTCGGCCATCCGTTCAATCCGGTGTACCTGCTGCCGCTCGTCGAAGTGGTGGGCGGCGAAAACACCGCGCCGGCAACCATCGACGCCGCGCTGCAGGTGTATCGTGCTCTTTCGATGCGGCCGTTGCGCGTGCGCAAGGAAGTGCCCGGCTTCATCGCCGACCGCCTGCTCGAAGCGCTGTGGCGCGAGGCGCTGCATCTGGTCAACGAAGGCGTGGCGACCACCGGCGAGATCGACGACGCGATCCGCTTCGGCGCGGGCATCCGCTGGTCGTTCATGGGCACGTTCCTCACCTACACGCTGGCGGGCGGCGACGCGGGCATGCGCCACTTCATGCAGCAGTTCGGACCGGCGCTGGAGTTGCCCTGGACTAAACTGATAGCGCCGAAGCTGACGGACGAACTGATCGACCGGGTGGTGGACGGCACGGCTGAACAGATCGGCCCGCGGTCGATCAAACAGCTGGAACGTTACCGCGACGATTGCATCACGAGCGTGCTGGCGGCGATCGCGGAAGCGAAAACGCGGCACGGCTTACAACCTGGCGATTGATGCGATAAGTCGCGAGGCGCGCCGCCTGCGCCGAAGCGTGGGCGGCACGTCGGCCTGTGGCCGATGCCTTTGATACGAATGACGGAGAGAATTGCCGATGCCGCAACCTGCTGCCCTGCCCTACTATCGCGATACCGTGCGAGCCGAATGGGTCGATTACAACGGCCATTTGCGCGACGCGTTCTATATGCTGATTTTCAGCTTTGCAACCGACGCACTGATCGACCAGATCGGATTGCCGGACGCAGTGCGCAAAGAACGCCTGCGCTCGATCTACACGCTCGAAGCGCATATCAACTATCTGCATGAAATCAAGGAAGGCGCACAGGTGCGCGTCGACATGCGGGTGCTCGGGCACGATGCGAAGCGGCTGCATCTGTACCTCGAAATGTTCGCCGACGATGGCGGCGAGCCGGTCGCCGCGGGTGAGCAGATGTTGCTGCATGTGGATACCGGCGGGCCGCGCGCCGCCGCGTTCGACCCGGATGTCGCGGCGCGCGTGCACGCATTGGCCGACGCGCACGCCGCACTTCCACCAGCCACGTTTGCCGGCCGCGTGATCGGTCTGCCCGCCGGCACGAAACCGGGCGGGACTTGACATGCTCGAGCCAGAAATTGCCGCGTTCGTCGAAAGAACTGCCGCGATATACCCGGGGCAGTCGGCTTCGCTAACGCCGCCCGAACAGCGCGAGATTTACGACCGGTACGCGGCTGCGTTCACGCCCGCGCTACCCGTTGGAATCGCGACTCAGGACGCTGCGTTCCAATCCGGCGCGGGCCATCCGATCGCACTGCGGCTGTACAGCAACCGCGCAAGCCACCACGAAGCGGCGCGTGGCACCGTGCTGTACTTTCACGGCGGCGGCTTCGTGCTCGGCTCGCTGGACAGCCATCAGATCGTGACCGCGCGCATTGCCGCGGACACCGGTCTTGACGTGATCGCGGTCGACTACCGGCTTGCTCCCGAACACCGCGCTCCCGCCGCGCACGAGGATTGTCTGGAAGTCACGCTCGCCGCGCTGAACGGGCGCTTGCCGTTCGATCTGCGTGCCGACGCCGCACTGCAACTGGCAGGCGACAGCGCCGGGGCCACGCTCGCCGCCAGTGTGGCGATGCGCTTGCGCGACCACGGCATTCAACGCCTACGCGGGCTGGCGCTGGTTTATCCGATGCTCGGCACCGACCCTCAGTCGCCCGCGCGCGAAACCGAAGCGCACGCACCCATGCTCAAGCTGGCGGACGTTCATGCTTTCCGCGATCTGTATTGGGGCGCCCACCCACCCTATCCGGCATGGACGATTCCGCTCGAGGCGACACACTTCGACGGACTGCCGCCGGTGCTCGCGATCGCCGCCGAACATGATCCGTTGAGAGACGACGCGCGCGTATTTGCCGAGCGTATCAATGCGGCTGGCGCAGAAGCGCGGCTCTGGATCGGCGCAGGACTCGTGCATGGATGCTGGCGCGCTATGGAATCAAGCCCCGGCGTGCAGAGGTTGCACGCGGAGGTGTGCCGTTTTCTGTCCGCCCGTGCGGTGCCGGCGTCTGCCGACGGCTAGCCCGGAGGCGCGCGCGGCGCCGTGCGCATCACGATCAATGGCATGAACAGACGCGTCGCGCCCTGCCTGATCAGTACGTGCAGCCCGACCGAACACCATGAATGTCGCGGGCACGAAGGCAACCGGAATGGCTCACATGCATGTGGCTCGACGTGCCGGCAAAACTCAGCGATTCCGCTCATTCCGCCATTGCGCGAATGTCACGAGATCCAGGCCTAGGTCGGCCGCGTCGATCGGGGTCCAGCAGTAGAAAACGTCATCCCAGTCCGGAATGGCCTGCGGTGTCAGCGTCCTGAATTCGACGCCGGAACGGTAGGCCAGATTCGGCCAGAATACCGGCATCACCTCGCGCACCGCCATCTGCTTCAACAGGTCGGCCGGGCCGTCTTCGTCCGCCACGATTTCGCCCTGGGAGATCCAGTCGTTCTCGGCCCACGCGACGAAAACGCTCGGGCTTCCGGCACGGTCGAACATGAGAATGGCGTCCTGTTCCGGGCGCCAGTAGTATTCGACGATACTGTGCGCCGCCACCAGTTCGTCGATGACTTTGCGCGTTCTGGGATCGCAATACGTCACACCGTTCTCGCCCAACGCCAGCCAGCCCGCTTCCGAACAATGCCTGTTTTTGGCATCTTTCAGGAAATGGGCCAGCCGGTTGGCGGAATCGATATCCGTTTTTCGCAGATATAAATCGACGATTCCGGCATTGAAGGCTTTGACCGCGACGGTTTCGTCCGCCACGCCGGTCAGCAGCACCTTTGCGCAGCGCAGATTGGAGATGGACGAAAGGAACTCGACGCCGTTCATGCCCGGCATGTCGAAATCCACGACCACCGCCGCCACTTCCGCAAAGCGGGAACTGCGGGCCAGAATGTCCCGCTCCGCCGAGCTTTCCACGTAGCGCTCGAAACCCGTCTCGCTCACACAGGCCGACGCCGGCGCAAACTCCAGCGAATTCTCGCGAGCATGCTGGCGGATGAAGGCAAGCGCGGTTTGAGGCCGCGTGAAAAACAGATTGGTGGCGGGATCCGGAAAGAAACGCCGCAAGGCGTCCAGGTAGCCGTCGTTGTCATCCACGAAAACAACCGTTGACGGATACAGAACAGGTGGTCGGATAAAGTTGTTCATATTTTCACGTGGTTCGTCGTCGCGCCGCCGCTCGAGGATGACCGCGGCAAGTCAGCAGCCGTAAGACAAGGCGAGTCCGTAAGCCACGTCGCGGCGAAGCGGCCCCTGATATGAGGGGCGGCCGATGCCTCGACGATTGCCCTGGACGCCCGCACCCACCTTGCCGCGTCAGGTTTTCCGTGTGTTCGCATATGGAACACGCCGGCGTGCCTCATACCCGCTTATGGGGCAGATTCTCTCATGCTGGTCCCACGAGCCGGTATTCCGCTGAACTATATAGTACCAACGGCAGTGCTGGGAAAATCCGCGAGATACAACCCGTTTTTACGGCCGCGACGCCACCTCGTCCAGATGCTCCAGCAGATCGGCCGGATCGTCGTAGACCCGCAGCGCACCGGCACGTTCGAGTTCCTCCGTGCCGTATCCGCCCGACAGCAGGCCCACGCCCAGCGCACGGCAGCGCCGCGCCGCCAGCATGTCCCAGATACTGTCGCCGACCACCACCGTATTTTCGACGGGCACGCCGAGGCGCCCAGCCGCGGCGACGAACAGATCGGGATCCGGCTTGGCATATTTGACGTCGTCGCGTGTCACGACAACGGCCTTCGCAGGATCGACGCCCAGTGCCTCCAGATTGAGCGCCGCCGTCTCCATGCGGCCGCTGGTCGCGACGGCCCACGGCGTTCCGGCCTGCGTCAGCGCGTCGAGCAAGGCCCGCGCGCCCGGCAACGGGCATACCTGTGCGCGCAATCGCTGATAAGCCGCGGCGTGAGCATGACGAAGACGCTCGACCCGTTCGGCACTGATTTCACCGTGCGTCTCGCGCAGAAGCTGATGAGTGAAGAGGCCGCCGCTCATGCCGATCTTGCGGTGAATTCGCCACACCGACAAGGGAATCCCTTCGCTGTCGAGCGCTTCTTTCCAGGCCAGAACGTGCTGGTAGACGCTGTCGACCAAGGTTCCGTCGAGATCGAAGAGGAAAGACGTCTGGATTCGCATGGTGAGCTCCTGTTGATGACCACGTCCTCCAATATGCCATGTCCCGGGTTCCGCCGGTCGCGCGATCAGGCCTCCTGCTTCGCCGCTTCGAACTTCCAGACGCGACGCGGGCGACAATCCACCCGCAGTGCCGTTCATGCTAGCCTCGTGACTTCCGCTAATGGGACGTTGCATGAAAACACCTCGATTGCGCCTTCATGGCCTGACCCGGCGACACACGATTGCGATGCTTGCTGCTCTGTTGACGTTCTCGATGAGCGCCAACCACTCTGCCCTCGCACAGACCGAAAACACGACCGGGGTCACGTATTCCGGCACCGTCGGCGAAGCGAAGGTCGGCATGACGCTCGTTTTGCACGGCAAAGCCATAGGCGAGGGACATTACTTCTACTATCGCTACCTCAAGGACATTGCACTGACCGGCCAACAGTCCGGCAGCAATCTGACGTTACAGGAAGCGAACGGCACCTTCAATCTGCACTTTGTAGGCAACGGATCGAATGGCGAGAAGCCACTCGATTTTCCCAATAGCGTGGGCCTTGCCGGCACCTGGAGCGGCGGCGGAAAAACTTTGCCGGTCAAACTCGCACTCGAAGGGATGTCACCAGCGGATGCGAATGCGGGGCACCTTTACGCGATGATCACCGACGAAACGGATGAGACATTCGAGGCGCGGGCTCAGGGCTTTTATTTCGCCGCGCTGAAGGGCGATCCGAAGCAGGCCGCGCGCTTCGTTCACTTTCCGCTGCGGGTGAACTGGGGCGCCGCGCGCCACGAGACGATAGATTCGGCGAATCAGCTTGCCGCCAACTGGCATCGCATATTCATGCCGAGGTATCTTGCGGCGCTACGCGATGCGGTTCCGCACGATATGCCGGTTATCAGGAGCCAATACGCCATGCTAGGTGCCGGGCTTGCGTTCTTTACCGATAAGGGTGTCGAGGTTTTGAACGCGAAGCAGTAGGGATCGCTCGCGGATCCGGATGAAGTACTGTCGAATGTGATCGGCTTCAGCGACAGCGTCAGCGCTACACATCGTGATGGTTCGGCATTCCGCCAATGCGAAAATCGACGCGCCGCCATTGATACCGGCGGCGCGTCGATCGCTTTCAGCGCTGGCTGGACTGCTTGCCGGGCTACTTACTGGCCCGTGTAACCGAGCGGAACAGTAGCGTTGGCCTTGGCAACCGTCGCGTTGTTCGACACGATGTACTGCGGCACTTCGGTGAGGGTCAACGCGACCCGGCCGTTGGTGTACGCAAGCGTGCTGACATTGCCGTAACCATCGATCCTGGTCACGTTGCCCGAGGTGCCGGCGTTGTCGACCTGCAGCGAATAGCTGGTCGAATAGGTCTGGCTATACGTGCCGTTGCTCGCCGGCCACTGCGCGTTGTTGTGCGTCCACGCCGCCGTCACGACCTTGCCGTTCCCCAATTGCTGGAACGCATACGCGAAGACTCCCGACGGTGCGCCCTTGATCCGGCCCAGCGTATTCGTGCCGTCGAGAGCCCGGGTCATCGTCGCGAAAGCCATTGCTTCAGGTTTCGGCGAAAGGTTCGTCGCCCCGAACGCGCCTTGTGCGTCGTTCAGATCGAAGAACGAGCCGTAGCCCACTTCACCAGGATAGTCGGCACCGTAGAACAGCGTCGTGACCTGAGCGCCGCCGCCAAGCACGATGATGTGCGCCCGCACGCCAACCGCCGCATGCGCGAACAACTGGTTCTGCGAAGGTACATTGGGACCGTAGTTAAGGCCCGGATCGTAGCTCACGCCGGCTTCGGTGAAGAAGAGCTTCATGTTCGGCTTGCCTGCCTGCATGACCGAGCGCAGCTGCGTCATCTGATTGTCTAGCGCGTTGGCCTGGTTCGCCGGATCCGGATCCGAGTCCTGCAACTCAGGCGGATGGGACGGGTACGTACCCGCATTCCAGTAGCCATGCGTTGCGACCGCGTCGATGTAATTCCACAGACCGAGTGCGCCGAACTTCTGCAGATAACCCGTCGTGCAGGTATCGCAATTCGCGGCAAACGGATTGCCGGTGCCCATCACGACCGCATTCGGATCGGTCGAGTGAATGCCTTGATAAGCAGCCTTGTACATGGCGACGAAGTTCGCGTCGCTATCCGCCCAGCCGAGGCTCGGCTCCCAGGTCACCTGATAGTAGTTCTTCTGCTGGTTCGGATAATTAGCGGCACGAATCAGGCTGGTATCGGTACCGACCTTCGCCATGAAGCTCTGGAATTCAGGCATGTTGGAAGGAGCGTAGTAGCTGTCGTTGAACTGACCGGTTTTCGAATCCCACGCCGGCAGTCCGTCGAGACGCACGATACGCATCTGGTCCGGATTGGCTTTATAGAACGGATCGAGGTCATTCACGCTCGGCGTATAGGTGTTCGGACCGTTGGGTTCCATGGCTGACACCTCGCGATCGTCGATCGTCCAAGAAATGCCCAGAGCGTGCAGCGCGGCGATGTTGCCGTTGAAGCCCTGCATACCGAAGCGGTGCTGATCCTGATGCGCATACGTCACGGTGCCCAGTGCCGAACCCAGATTCGGCAGTACACCGAAGGTCGCGATGCCGACCGGGCGCGTGCCGCTTCTCGGCAACGTACCACCGTTCGAACGCAGCGTGGCGGTGAGTGCGCCATAGCCGGACCACGTCGACGTACACGGAATCGTACTGGTTTGCACGCCTGCCTTGACTGCAAAACTTCCCTGTGTCTTGATCGCGCCAGTCGAATCCGCTACTGACCAGACGACGGTATCCGCGCTCGGTGCGTTCGTCGTAATCGCCAGCTTGAACGAGGCGTTGTTCTGGAACACGCGCAGACCGTCGGTGGTGGGCGTATCGGCGCTGATCACGCCGTTCGCGGTTCCGCCGGCCGTTTGCGTCGGCGTGCTGCATGACATGGTCGAAGTGCCGGGAGCCGGTGCGGGCGTGGGCGTGGGGGTCGGAGTCGGAGTCGGAGTCGGAGTCGGAGTCGGAGTCGGAGTCGGAGTCGGAGTCGGAGTCGGAGTCGGCGTGGGAGCCGGAGTTGGAGTCGGCGTCGGCGCAGGCGCCGGCGTAGGCGCGGGAGCCGGAGTAGGAGTCGGGGTCGGTGTTGCGGCGACCGCCTTAATCCAGCATGACTTGCCGTAGCCGTACGCCGGGTCTGACTGCGACACCGCGCCGACATAGCAGCCGACGCCGTTGCTGAACGTACGCGGCGCGGTCAACATCACCGAAGGCGCGTTGGGTGGAACCGCACCGAACACCACCGAGGCCGTTCCGAGGAAAGAGCAATTGCCATTCTCCTGTGCGCACAACTTGTATTGCTGTCCTGAGACCGTGATGGTTGCCTGAGCTTGCGCACTTTCCGCGGCAAACGATGCCAACACTGTCGCTGATGCAACTCCCAATAGTTTCAAGTATCTCGTCATTGTCCGTAAGTTTCGCTAAAAGCAGGTTTTCCCCGAGAATTCAGCAAGATCGATCAGTCGTCCCGCTTTGGCGTTATTGAGTACAGAGAGAGAGGTGAAGCTGGGAACGCGATGACCGCGTTCATTGCTGATGAAACTGAAGCCTTGATGTGCCGCTATTCAGTGGCAATCGCACTATCCGTCCGCGCGCATGCTGACTATCGCCAACAACAGCGCGATCAGCGTTGCTACCCCTCGTGTCGGGCAACCATTCATTTATTACGTGATACTTACCATTTTATCGAACGATGATTTCTCGACAAATCGCTATCAACATCTGCATATGAAATTTCTACGCAGTCGATCGGGCATAGCGCGCACCAAAATCAGACGGCACGCACCGATTGCGTGAAAATTCCCATCGGCTTCCTGATCGCTGCAAAGCATTTCACCGATCGCCTGACCGGGAAAACGTCACAAGGGATTCATGCATGCCGCCGACGCGACTGGAACATCTGCCGAGGCTCGCTGACAGTCCGGCGCACCTCATTTTGACAAACAGGTTTCGCACCAACAGTTGCAATTTCTAAATTCAGGATGACGAAGAATTAACCCAACTTCTTTTCGTTCACCGTTGACAGTCCGCTATTGATGTGAACTCGTCGGCTCGACAGCTATCGAGGTGCGCCCTCGCCTTGCGAGTCGGGTTCGGACCCAAAAATCCGACTGGTCCGCGATCAGCCCGTCCGCTCGCACTGCAACCAGATGCGTCGCATATGAAGCGTAGCGCTTTCCGCCACGCCCGCTTTACGTACAAAAGCAGCCCAATGGCGAACAACAACCATCGCCGTAACTGTTACATGAGCGATGGCGTTTAGCCAGATCTCCGGTATTAGTTACAGAAGGTTTTTGGCAGACGAATTATAAACGTTTCATCCGCGTAACGTGCCGTGTTTTCAGGCGATAAGTGATAACTACGAGAAAGCCGGAAGCGAGGCGGCCGGAGATTTTCCAAACAGGCGTGAATGGAAAAACTCCGCCTCGTGCTGAGGCGGAAAACGCACATCTTTGATTCGTCAGTCGATTACTGACGCTTTTTTTGGTCCGCGTTCCGTGCGTGCAATTTATATTAGTAATACGAATTCGTTAACCGACGTTCTATTGCGTCGAGGTAGCGAGCAAAACGGGATCGTTGCGATAAATATCCGGGAACATGCGCTTCAGGTCGGCCACCTTCGGCAGATCGTTAACAGCGATATACGGGTAGTCCGGATGCAGTGCGAGGAAGTTCTGGTGATAGCTTTCGGCCGGATAGAAGCCCTTGAAGTTCTCCACATGCGTCACGACCGGCGCTGAAAACACATGTGCGTTATCGAGTTGTGCGATATACGATTGCGCGATGCCGCGCTGCGTCGCATTCACGGGAAAAATCGCCGAGCGATATTGCGTGCCGTGGTCGGGGCCCTGATAGTTCAGTTCGGTAGGATTGTGCGCGACCGAGAAGAATATCTGCAGCAAACGCCCATACGTGATCTGCGTCGGATCGTAAGTAATCTGCACCGACTCCGCGTGTCCCGTGTCCCCTTCACTGACGGTCTCGTATTGCGCCGTGGAAGCCGCGCCGCCGCTATAACCCGAGGCGACCTGCTTCACGCCGCGCACGTGTTCGAACACGCCTTGCACGCCCCAGAAGCAGCCCCCCGCGAATACCGCCGTTTCGCTGTGCGTCGCGGCGGCCTTCTCGTCCTGCACGGGAGCCGGAATCTTTGTGGCGGCCTCAGCCGAATGCGCGACGTGCTGCGCGGCCACGACGCCCAAAGCAACGACGACGAGGCCTGTGAGCCGAGTGACGGAAAAACGCTTCCGCAGCGACGATGGGCCAGTGGGTATCGTGCGCATGATGGTCAGTCCTTGAGATCAGGTTAGTGTCGAATGAGGCCGCTTGTGCCGGCTTATCCGAACGTGAAGGCAAACGCCTGCACCCCCGGGTTGAGAAATTCGATCGAGAAGGTATGGTCCGCAACCTCGCCGCTTTGCCGCACCAGTTGATACAGACGCTGCCCGGTCACAGTGCCGCTACCATCGGGCGCGATGTCTGTGCCGTGCGAGGCGCCGGGCGCGGCACCGTCGAGGCTCACGCGAAACTGCACTGGCTTGCCGTCCTTACCCGGACCGAGCACCAGATGCAGGTCGCGCGCATGAAAGCGATACACAATCCGTCCCGACGCGGCGGCGAGCGTGGCGTGCTCCGCGCCCACATTCCATGAACCGGCAAGACCCCATTCGTTGACGCCGGGCAGCGACGGTGCCGCATAGGTATGCGTCTTGCCCTCGACTTCCCCGCCCGGCGACGCGAAGTTCTCCGCCCGCTGATAACCGACATAGGTTTCCGGCGATTGCATGTCGGCGTTGTCCGCGGCGGCCTGTACGCCTTGTGCGCCAGCGCTCGCAATACCGATTGCAACCTTCGACGCATTCGCGTGACCCGCTTCGGTCAGCAATTGCTGGATCACCCTTTCGGATTCCGCATAGTCGCCTTCGCCGAAATGGTGATAGCGGATCTGACCTTTGGCGTCGATGAAATAGTGTGCGGGCCAGTACTGGTTATTCAGCGCGCGCCAGATCGCGTAGTTGTTGTCGATCGCCACGGGGTAGTCGACGCCGAGGTCATGCGTGGCCTTCTTCACGTTGTCGATATTACGCTCGAAGGCGAATTCCGGCGCGTGCACGCCAATCACGACGAGCCCCTGATCCTTGTATTTCTGCGCCCACGCTTTGACATACGGCAGCGAACGTAGACAGTTGATGCAGGAGTAAGTCCAGAAATCGATCAGCACGACTTTGCCGCGCAGATCCTGCAATGTGAGCGGTGGCGAATTGAGCCATTGGACCGCGCCGTCCAACGGGGGCAGCACGCCTTCGACCGGCAGCGGCGCCGCATCGGCGACGGTGCGCATCATCGCGCCGCCGGACATCGTGGCAGCGGCGGGTTCGGTGTCAGCGGTCGATTGCGTCGCCGGGTCGGCGCTTTTCATCGCGCCGCTGCCGGATACGTCCGACGGGTTTCCCGCAACAGACGACTTGCTCGCCGCCGCTGTCGGCGAAAGCTTGTCGACGAGTCTCTGTTCGAGACCGCCGGTCGCGACCGTCGAGACACGGGCGAGCACGCCGGTGTCGAAACCGAGCGCGATCGCGGCCACGCCACCCAGCATCGCAACGCCGATCCCGCGGCGAATCCACTCGCCCGCGCCCAATGAACGCTTCATTGCCGTGAACACCTTGCCGCCGATCAGCAGCGCCACTGCCAGAGACGTCGCCGCGCCGGCCGCATAAGCCGCCAGCAGCAGCGTGGTGCCGACGCTCGCGCCGCGCAGTGCCGCGCCGGTCAGCACGAGACCGAGAATCGGACCGGCGCACGGTGCCCACAGCAGGCCGGTGGCAATGCCGAGCAAGAACGACGAACCCGCGCGAACCTGCTGGCCGTCGGCCTGCGCGAAATCGGACAGGCGATTGCCGGCGCTGACGAGCGGCCGCATCAGATGATCGGCGAAGCGTGGGAACAGCAACGTCAGCCCGAAAATCGCGAGCAGCGCGATAGCCAGCCAGCGGCCATACTGGTTGGCCTGCGTAACCCAGCCGCCGCCCACGGCGGCCAGCGTCGCGACAACGGCGAACGTCAGCGCCATGCCGGCGAGCAAGGGCAAGCCGCTGCGCACGAAAGGCTGATCGGCGCGCGCGAAAACAAACGGCAGCACCGGCAGGATGCACGGGCTGAGAATGGTGAGAGCGCCGCCGAGATAGGCGAGAACGATGAGTAGCATGGCGATTCCGAACGTTCGTGCAGGTCGGTTACAGTAGGCACGCGGGCTCGGGCGGCAGCCGGCGTACAGCTCATCCAGGGCCTGATATTGCGGAAAGTGCCCACATGCTAGAGCGCCACCGATCCCGAAGTCCTCACGGAAAGTTAAATTAAATGTGATAACTCGCCGCCGGGAAATTTTGCACAATGACGCAATGGCCGCCTTTCCCGGTCCTGCTTTTGAACCACGCCCCGAACTGCCGCTGAAGCCAGCCATGGACAATCCGAAGCGCATCCTGATCGTCGAAGACGACGTCGACATCGCCAACGTGCTGAGCCTTCATTTGCGCGACGAGCGCTATGAAGTCGTGCACAGTGCCGACGGCAATGAAGGGCTGCGCCTGCTGGAACAAGGCGGCTGGGATGCGCTGATTCTCGATCTGATGCTGCCAGGCGTCGACGGACTGGAAATCTGCCGGCGCGCCCGCGCGATGACACGCTATACGCCGATCATCATCACCAGCGCGCGTTCGAGCGAGGTGCACCGCATTCTCGGCCTCGAATTGGGCGCGGACGACTATCTCGCCAAACCGTTCTCCGTGCTGGAACTGGTGGCACGCGTCAAGGCTCTGCTGCGCCGCGTCGACGCTCTCGCGAAAGATTCGCGGATCGAAGCCGGCAGTCTGCGGCTTGCCGGGCTCTCAATCGATCCGCTCACGCGCGAGGCGGCCGCCGACGGCAAGCCGATCGAACTCACGCCGCGCGAATTCGACCTGCTGTACTACTTCGCGCAGCACCCCGGCAAGGTGTTCTCGCGAATGGACCTGCTCAATGCGGTGTGGGGCTATCAGCACGAGGGCTACGAGCACACCGTCAACACGCATATCAACCGGCTGCGCGCGAAGATCGAGGCCGATCCGGCCCAACCCGAGCGCATCCTGACCGTCTGGGGACGCGGCTACAAGCTCGCTGTGCCTGGCGAGACAGCCGCGCCCAACGGCGCACCGAAGGACGCATCGTGAATCTGACGCTGACCCAGCGGCTTTCGCTCGTTTTTTCCGTGCTGTTGCTCGCGTGCTGCGGTGCGTCGGCGTTCCTGCAAATCCGTTCGAGCGATCTGCACGAAAAAGAAGTCATACAAAGTCTGTCGCGCAACCTCGCCGACCATATCGCTCATCGCACCACGCTGATGGATGCCAACGGCTTGCGGCCCGACGCGGTCCGGCAACTGTTCGGGCAACTGATGATGGTGAATCCGAGCGTCGAGGTGTATCTGCTCGACGACCAAGGCCGCATTCAAGGCGACGACGCGCCCGCCGGACACGTGAAGCGCGCGCAGGTGGATCTGACGCCGATCCACCGATTCATTGCGGGCGAGCCGCTGCCGATTCTCGGCGACGACCCGCGCAGCCTCGACGGCAGGAAGGTGTTCAGCGCAGCGCCGCTGCAACTGGGCGGGCAGGCACCGTCCGGGTATATCTACGTGGTCCTGCTCGGCGAAGAACACGACGCGCTCGCCGCGCACGTGGCGGCCAGTTCGGTGCTGCGCACGACGTTGTGGTCGATGGCGCTGGTCGCGCTGTTGGGATTGCTCGCCGGTTTGACCGCATTCGGCCTGATCACGCGGCCGCTGCGCCGCCTCACCGACGCCATGCGCCGCTTCGATGCGGAAGGTGAGCCCGATATCCAGCCGAGTGTGCCGCGCTCGTCGGTGGCCGGACGGCGCGACGAAATCGCGGTCCTCGAAGCCACGTTCGCGCAGATGGCGAACCGCATCGGCGATCAATGGCGCGCGCTGACGCGTCAGGATCAGCAGCGCCGCGAACTGATCGCCAACATTTCGCACGATCTGCGCACGCCGTTGACCTCGCTGCACGGCTACCTCGAAACACTGTCGCTGAAGGCCGACACGCTAGGCGAAACGGAGCGCAAACGTTATCTGGCCATCGCGCTCGCACAAAGCGTCAAGGTGGGCCGGCTCGCACAGGCGTTGTTCGAACTGGCCAGGCTCGAACACGGTAATGTGCAACCGGCGTTCGAACAATTTTCGCTGGTCGACCTGGTGCAGGACGTCTTTCAGAAATTCGAGTTGCCGGCCGAGGCGCGGCACATCCAGTTGCGAGCGGTCATTGCGCCGCGCCTGCCGAATGTCTGCGCCGACCTGGCCATGATCGAGCGCGTGCTGACGAACCTGCTCGACAACGCGATCCGCCACACACCCGCCGAAGGATCGATTGAGATCGATCTCGCGCACAAGGACGGCAAGGTGTCGATCATGCTCAGCGACACGGGGCCCGGTATTCCACAGGAGCAGCGCGAGGGGCTGTTCGAGCGCCCATTCAGCTCCGGCGGCATGCATCGGGGCGGCGGACTCGGGTTGCTGATCGTCCAGCGCATGCTGCAATTGCAGCATAGCCAGATACGCCTGCTCGATAAGGAAGGAACGGGCACGACCTTCTGTTTCGAGTTGCCGACGGCTGTCGTCAGAGCGAGTGCCGCCGGCATCCCTTTGTGACGGCTCGCGCTGGAACTCGCTGCGAGATGCCATGTGCGAGACGGCTCAGACCAGCAAGTCGTCATAAACCGAGCCGAACGACCGTCGGCGAGCGCCTGCTTCGACGCTGCTTCCCGCCCCCTTCTTCGGCCATATCTGCCTGGATATAGCGAACGAAACGCCCGCTGTCCATGACACACACCACCTTACTGTGTGTCATAAAGACGACAAATAACCACTAAATCGTTTACGGACAGATAACGTACCGATATATTCCGCAAGACATAACGGTCAAGGCGGTGCGCTTTTCTCAACGACGCCCACGCTGCGAAATTATTCGCCGATGCTTCGACGCGTCCGTCGTCAGGCAGCGGCGATCACGCACAGCGTGTTCGTTGTCTCGCCCCCCCGTTCATTCGCGTTCTTCAGACATCGATCTCCGCTTGCGCGACCTCGCGCCGCCTTGTCGCGGGTGCCCGATATGTCTGGTGTCGTTTGCAAACCCCGGTCGCGCGCCGCCCCGCAACACGCGCTGCGCCGCCATCCTATAAAAAGAAGGAAAAATGAAAAAGACTCTCCTCGCAACCGCCGTCCTTGGGAGCGTAACGCTCAACGCGCATGCGCAAAGCAGCGTCACGCTGTACGGCCTGATCGATGCCGGCATCAGCTATGTGAACAACGCTCGCGCCGGCACGAGCCACGACCGCCTCGTCAAATATGACGACGGCGTGGCGTCGGGCAGCCGTTGGGGCATTCGCGGCACGGAAGATCTGGGCGGTGGCCTGAAGGCGCTGTTCGTGCTGGAAAACGGCTTCAACAGCGGCAACGGCACGCTGGGTCAGGGCGGCGCCATGTTCGGCCGTCAGGCGTTCGTCGGACTGTCGCAAGACGGCGTCGGCGCGCTGACGTTCGGCCGCCAGTACTCGTTTTCGACAGACTACCTGGGCGGCACGTATTCGAATGGTAGCCAGACCGTCGCGGGCAACTACGCTTATCACATCAACGACGTCGACCAGTTGACGTCCAGCCGCATCAACAACGCTGTCAAGTTCAGCAGCGCGAACTTCTCCGGCTTTACCTTCGGCGCATTGTATGGCTTCTCGAACCAGGCGGGCGCTTTTGCGGGCGCACCGGCAAGCGGCACGGGCGCGGCACCGGTCGCGGGTTCGTCGCGCGCATATAGCTTCGGCGCGAACTATGCGAACGGTCCGATCAGCGTCGGCGCGGCGTACACGGACATTCGCTTCCCGAGCCAGGCTGTCCCGACATTCTCGACCACGATTGCGAACGTCACGACGGGCAACGTGCGCGATCTGCGTACGTACGGTATCGGCGGCCGCTATACGATCGGCGCGGCCACGCTGTGGGCGCTCTACACCAATACGCGTTTCGAAACGCTGACCGGCGCGGCGACCACGTTCACGGCTTACGATGCGGGCGCGAAATACGCGTTCACCGCAGCACTGACGGTCGGCGCGGGCTATACGTACATGCATTTGAGCAACGCGAATACGGGCCACTGGAATCAGGGCGACCTGAGCGTGGATTACGCGCTGAGCAAACGTACCGACGTGTATGCGCTGGGTATCTATCAGATCGCTTCGGGCCACAATACGGCAACGGGCGACGTGCAGGCGCAGATCGGCTCCAGCACGAGCTTCTTCGGTCCGTCGGGGTCGGGCGCGGACAACCAGTTGGCGTTCCGCGTGGGCATCCGCCATCGCTTCTGATTCCCCGGCTTTTCGGGAGTCTCGGCAATCAGACGCCGATCGCCGCCCTCCGAAGCCGCCGACGCTCCAGCCAGTTGCGTAGCTGACCGGCCACGAATGCGCTTATCAGCAGCGACAGGTACAGCATCAAGATGTCGTGTCGCCATGCATCGAGTGCCGGTTGATGCGCAACCAGTTTCGGGTCGGGCCGCAATGGCCCGACACTGGCTGCCATGACCGCCTGCTTCATGTGGATGAAACCGGCGGCGGACAACAATGGCATCAGAACAAGCATTCCTGTCAACACGGGTTTCGCGCGGCGTGCCATAGCGTGATGGCGCATACGCAACCACAGTCCAAGGCAACCATGCAACCAGCCGGGTGCAAGGAGTGCCAGTTGCAAGCCTTGCGTGCCGCTCGTGACTAGCGATATCACAATGCGCTCATAGTTCGGTTCGAGGCCGTAGAGTGAGGCGGCAAGGCGGGTGGACACCGCATGCCGGATCAGCAACAGGGGAAGGCTCAGACCTGCCCACAGCCGAACCCATTCGGTGAGCGGCAACGCCCAGTAGCGGCGCCCGTAGATGGTTCGCAACGCCAGCGAAAAATGCAGCAGGGCCGCGCCATATAGAAGCACCGTTCCCGGCATGCTGTGCCACAGTCGCAGCGCCAGCACGAGACCTCGCCCGGCAAGATCCAGAGACCAGATCCCCAGCGCGTGATTGACCAGATGCAGCAATAGATAGACGAGCAGAACGACACCGGACACGAACTGGAAACGGCGCAGCAAAGTGGGCACGGTCAGTTCCTCGACACAGAACGCACAGGCCGTCTCCCGTACCCGTCACCCGGCTTAGGGTTCGCCGTCTTATCGCGCACCGCGTCGGCAAATTTCTGCAGAGCAGACAGCGAACCGCAAACGCTAAGGTATTCCTCGCGGCCAATTCTGCCGTCGAGGATAACCGCCATCCCCGACTGACGAGCCATGTCGATAATGTCCATTTGAGCACCCCAAATTCGTGTCTTCATGACTCCAAGACTCCGGATTTCGAGCGTTTATTCCCGCCTTTCTGCTCACGCATCCCACCTTCGGCGCGCTGACGCATCGACGCCGGGAATAAGACATTCACTCCGATGGTTTACCGGTGCAGAGCGCGCTGCTGCCGACCTATGTCGAGTTCAAGCATTGCGCTCGTACATTCAGGAGTATCGACATGAAACTGCCCTCGCTGAACCTGCTCGCGATCCGCGCCGTGCCTAAAGCGCTCATCGTGAGCACGGCTTTTCTGGTTACATCAACCGGTGTCTATGCGCAAGCGTCGCCGGAGTCCGGCACGCACCAGATTACGCGTGCCGAAGTGCGGCATGAACTCGAGGAGTTAGAGGCGGCGGGATACGACCCTTCTCGCGGTGACGAAAGCGACTACCCCGCTGACATTCAAGAAGCCGAAAGAAAAGTGGCCGCCATGCATACCGCCCAAATGAATGCGCTAGCGGGCGGCCAACCTGCCATGCAGAGCATGCCAATGCATTGATGGCGATCCTGTGTGTGAACGCGTGGATCGCGGGCTCCCCCTTTGAGCGTCGATCGTCTTTGCGATTGACGCTCTCGTTTATCGGCGACAGGTCGACCATGTCCGGTCTTGACCGCCTACGGGAAAGCTTCGTCTTTTCCGAACCTTCGCTTCGCAATTAACAGATTTATCCGATCCGCAACATACCGCAGACTGGGGCTCATCTTCACTACGGACATCGTCCGCGAAAGGATCTCATCATGCGCACCTATCCGCGTAACAGCCCTCAAGCCGCAGCACGCATCGTCGCGCTGGCCCTCACCTCCGACGGCCACGTCAGCAGTTCGGAAGAACGTGTGCTGGACAGACTGAACATTGCCGGCGAACTCAGTCTCGCACCTGCGCAATTCGAGCAGATCGTGCAGACGTTGTGCGAAGACCACTCGGTCGCACAGCCTTCGCTCGCGCCGCCGGTGGGTCATCTCGACCCGGCCATGCTCACGACCTTGATCGACGAGATCGACGACCCCGTGCTGCGCCGCAAGGTCATTCGCCTGTGTGTGGCCGTGGCGGTCGCCGACGATTATCTGGCGGACGGCGAAATCGCGCTGCTTGCCGCGGTATTGAACGCGTGGGGCCCCAATCTCACGCCTGTTGCGGCTCGTCTGGGTCTCCCGTCACACGTGCTGCGCAGTTATAACCGCGCGGCGGCCACCACCTGAGACGCGAGCCCGTGATGTTGCCCACGACGCGAGCGGATGGCGTGGATCTCCTCGATCACGCCGTCCGCGCGGCCGAGCCAGCGCAGGCCCCGCAGCAGCGTGAGATCCTCCGCGCCCAGTTCCGCGAGCGGAAACACGCCGAGACCGCGCGCGGCGAACACCGCCATCAGCGCACTGTCCTCGAACTCGCCGACGATTCGCGGCCGGATACCCTGCGCCTCGAACCACCGGTCGAGCCGCGCGCGCAACGCGGCGTGCCGAGTGGGCAGAAGCAGGGGCACGTCCGCGAGGCATTGCGGAAAGCCCGCGCGGGCAGACTTGCGGACGATCTCCGTGGGGCCGTACCAATCCACCGGCGAGCCGGCCAGGCGCTGGCTCAAGACGCGCAGATCGGCATTGTGCGGCGCCGGCTGGCACGCGAGCACGAGATCGAGCCGGTGCAGCGCGAGCTCCGACATCAACTCCGCATGCTCGCCCTCGTGACACAGCAGCCTGAGCGACGGCGTACCGAGCACCGGCGCCAGCAGCGCGTGTGCCGCGAGCTTTGAAATGCCGTCGGAAAGACCGACGGCGAGCCGCGCCACGCCTTCCCCGCCCGCCTCGCGCATTTCGTCGAGGAGCGCCTCGCCGAGTTGGAAAATCTGCTCCGCGCGATTGAATGCCGTTTCGCCGGCCTCCGTCATCGTGACGCCCCGCCCCGCCGGTTTCAGCAATTGACGCCCGATTGATTTTTCCAGCTCCCGCACCTGCGCGCTGATGGTCTGAACCGCCATGTCGAGCCGCTCGGCCGCGCGCGCAAAGCCGCCTTCCTTCACGACGATCCAGAAATAGTACAGGTGACGATAGTTGAGCATGGCATGACAGTTCGAAAAAACCGATATGTTACTCAGGGTATCACTGATTTATCCGAACGGGAGAGACAGCGATCATGACGCTATTCCGAGGTTACCCACATTCATTCGACAACCGACACTATGGACTTCCTGCTCGCACTCGCTACCGACCCTGCCGCATGGGCAGCGCTCCTCACGCTGGTCGTGATGGAAATCGTACTCGGCATCGACAACCTGATCTTCATCTCGATCCTCAGCAACAAGCTGCCGGAAGCCCAACGCGCCCGCACGCAGCGCCTTGGCATCATGCTCGCGCTCGTGCTGCGGCTAGGCCTGCTCGGTACGGTCGCGTGGATCGCGCAGTTGACCGCGCCCGCCGTCACGCTGTTCGGCCATGCGTTTTCGTGGCGCGATCTGATCCTGCTCTCCGGCGGTCTGTTTCTCGTCTGGAAAGCGACACGTGAGATTCACCATCACGTGGTCCATGCCGAAGAAGAACGCGACAAAACGGGCAGCACGGTGCAGTTGACCGTGGCGGGCGCGATCGGCCAGATCCTGTTGCTCGATATCGTGTTTTCGGTCGACAGCATCATCACGGCGGTGGGCATGACGGACCATATGCCGATCATGTTCGTCGCGGTGATCAGCGCAGTGCTGGTCATGCTGTTCGCAGCGCGCCCGCTGTCACGCTTCATCGATCGCAATCCGACCATTGTCACGCTCGCGCTGAGTTTCCTGCTCGTGATCGGCATGACGCTGATTGCGGAAGGTTTTGGCTCACATGTGCCGAAGACGTACATCTATGTGGCGATGGCGTTCTCCGGGTTCGTCGAGGCGATGAACATGCTGGTACGCCGCGCGAAATCGAAGCGCACGCTCGGCACCGGGCAATGATCGATAGCGGCAGACAGTTTTTTCCGGATCGGGCGGCTCGCCGGACCGAGCGTTCGATGCCTTTGTACTCTTGAGGAGCGACACCATGAAATGCCCTGTATGCAAGACCACCGACCTGCTGATGACCGAGCGCCGCTCGATTGAAATCGACTACTGCCCGGACTGCCGCGGCGTGTGGCTCGATCGCGGCGAACTCGACAAGCTGATCGCGCAGGACACCGCGAATCTCGACGCGCCGGCCGCCACGCGCGCAAGCCGTGAGAGTCACCGGGATCGGGACCACTCGTACGACAGTCACCGTGGCTACGACGATCATCGAACGGGCTACCGGACGCAAAAGAAGAAGCGCTCGATTTTCGACGTATTCGATTTCGACTGAGCACCGTCTGCCATGATGAACGGTGCTGAACGAAGCGCCGGAAGTATCCCGGCGCATATCACGTTAGCGTGCTTTGCCGCGAGCGCTCTTGCCGGCATTGCCGGCGCGCGGCGTATCCTTACCCGCCGGCGCCGCGCCACCGTTGATCTGCTCCATCCACGACAAGGCGTCGACATAGGATAGAAACTGCTTCAGATAACCCGGCGAAACCTCGCGCATGAGCGAGAGCGCCCGGTGCACGAGGCTGCTCGAATTGAGCGGACCGGCATTCCCAGGCACTTGCTCCAGCGACTGCCGCATCTGCTTCTCGGTACGGACTTTGGACCAGACTTCCCTGAAGTAATCGAGCTCCGCCAACTCTGGATACGAGGCGGATCGCGGCAAGCCGATCGTCGAGAGTGCGGGTTGCCTTGCGATGGAGTCGACCAGGCTCTTCAGCGTTTCATGCGCAGGCTCGTTTGCCGACACCGCGCTGTGCGTGCGTGCGTCGGCGTAGGCAGTCGCGGATGCCGCGCCTTCAATCTGCCTGGCATAGGCTTCCAGCAAACCGGCCAGCCTGTCATCCAGAATACGTCGCGCCTCGCCGCTATGGCCGGCCGCGCGCCGCGCCAGCGCGTTGATGAAATGGAAGCGGACAGGCTCCAGACGATCGGCGCCGCGCTCGCGCCAGGCGTCGAGCGTCGCGCGGGCTGCGCTGATCGGGTCGCTCTCGTCGTTACTCATGAGGCTTCACCGTGGAGGTCGAGGGGCGCGGGACCGGTGCGATTTCCACGCGCCGGTTTTTGGCGCGCCCCTGTTCGTCCGCATTCGAACTCACCGGCTGCCCGGAGCCGAACGCTGCCGCAAAGAGCGACGACGCGGGCACGCCGTCGTCGATCAACGCGCGCGTCACCGTCAGCGCGCGTTGCGCGGACAATTCCCAGTTGTCGGCAAAACGACGATTGCCTTCACGCAAGCGCTGGTCGTCGGTAAAACCGCTCACCATCAGGATTTCGTCATTGGCGCGCAGATACGCGGACAGCGGCCCGGCCAGACTCTTCAGCAGATCCCGGCCTTGCGGCTGCAATTGATCCGAGTTCAACGCGAACAGCACATTGCCGCTAATGCCGATGCGACCATTCACCAGCGTCACGCGCCCGGCTGCGAGCGGGCCGGCCAGCGCCTGCTCCAGCGTCTTGCGGCGCTGCGTTTCCAACTGACGCTGCTTGACCTCCTGCTCCAGTTTGCTCGACAACTCCAGCTGCACGCCGATCACGCCCACGAGGATCAGCACGAAAGCGCCCAGCAGCACCGACATCAGGTCGCCGAAAACCGGCCAGATCGGCGCGACCTGCTCCACGCCGCCGTCGATGTCCTCGCTCATGCCGCTTCAGCTCCCGCCGACGCGCGCCGGCCGGCGAGTTGCTGCAGGTCTTCGACGATCTGCTTCTGCGACATCACGCTCAGATCGATCACCTCCCGCGCCTGCGCCACGTAATAAGCAAGCTGCTCGTCGCTGCGTGCGAGGGATTTGTCGAGCGCGGTTTCGATACGCTGCAGGTGCGCGACCAGCTTGTCGTTCGACTCGCCGAACACTTGCACGGCGGCGCCGAACGCTTCGCCGAGACTCGCCACTTCGACGGCACTGCCGGTGACCTGCGCGGCAACCGAGCCCAGCTTGCCGGTTTCGAGTTCGATCCTGTCGGTGAAGCGTGTCCCCACGCGTTCCAGCAAATCCGCCGAGGTGGCGACGAGCGCGTCGACGGCCGTGCGCTGTTCCGTGGACGCATGATTGACCGCGTCGAGCAGGGTTTCCAACGTTTCCAGCAGGCGGCTGCGCTCCTGCAGCATCGCGGTGTCGCGGACCATGCTGTCGGAGAGCTTCTGGCGCAGTTCGGCGACGACTTCGGCGGCGGCCTTCGGCGCTTCCGAGGCGGCTTGCACGAGTTGGCCGACCTCGGCGATCGTGCTGCTGGCGTGCGCCTGGGTCTGGGCCGATATGTCGCGCGCGGTTTGCGCCAGCGTCTCGCAGATTTCCTGCTGACGGCTCGCAGTGCGCGCGCCCGCCTGTTCCCACTCCTTGCTCAGCGTCGTAGCCATCGCACCGAGTGTCTCGGTCCAGGCTGCCAACCGTTGCTGATCCCGCGAGGCCAGTTCCGCCTGCAGGTTCGCCGCGGCCTTGGGCGCTTCCGCCGCGGCCTGCACGAGCCGGTCGATCCCGGCAATCGTATTGCTCGCGTGCGCCTGGGTCTGGGCCGAAATATCGCGCGCGGTTTGCGCCAGCGTCTCGCAGATTTCCTGCTGACGGCTCGCGGTGCGCGCGCCCGCCTGCTCCCACTCCTTGCTCAACGTCGCGGCCATCGCGCCGAGCGCTTCGGTCCACGCGGCGAGCCGCTGTTCGTCCTTCGAAGCCAACTCGGTCTGCAAGTCCGCATGCGACTGTCCCACGCCGTGCAGCAAAGACGCCGCGTGCTGCTCGAAGGTGGCGGCAGCTGCCGCCAAGGCTTGCTGGTTGCTCGCCGCAAGCTTCTCGCCGACGCTTTGCTGGCGCGACAGCGCCTCGTTCCAGGCCTGCGATACGCCACCCGCCGCACTTTCCAGCCGTGCGGCGACGCCGTCCAGCAAACCGGCCGAACGTTGTTCGAAAGTGCCGGTGAAGCGATCCAGCGACGCGCGCAGGTGCTGCGCCAGTTCCTCGCTCGAACGCTGATGTTCCGCCAGCGCCTTGTTCCAGATGTCCGCGACGGTCGTGGTGCTCGCTTCGAAGCCGCTCGACAGCCCGTCCAGTTGCCGCTGCACGGCTTGCGTGACGGTGTCGTGCAACGCGGCCGTTTCGCGCGCGAGGCCGGCCATCGTGGCTTCCATGACCGGCTGCAATGCCGCGCCGGCGGCGCGCGTGCTGTCGGCCACGCTCGTCTTCAACGACTGCTCGACCGAACTGGCGAGGCGCGTGTAGGCGGCCTCGGCCCTGCCGTGAAAAGCCTCCTGACTCGCGATCTGCCGCTCGTTCAACGCGAGGCTCTGCTGTTCGATGGCCGCCATCATCGTCTGCAGCCGGTCGACCAGCATGGGCATCACCTCGGTCTGACGCTGCAGCAGCCTGAAGGCCTCTTCGCGCTGATGCGTCTGCGAGTAGATGCGCAAGGTCGTCGCGATCTTCACGTCGAGCATTTGCGCCGCCTGCAGACGCTCGCGCCGGCATAGCGCGGACAACAGGCCCAGCATGGCGGAACTCGCCACGCCCGCAATCGAGGTGCCGAACGCAAAACCCAAGCCCTTGACCGGCGCGGCCAGCGAGGCGCGGATCGCCTGCAGGTCGGTCGCGCTTTCCAGCGCCATGCCGGTGCCGCGCAAGGTCGCCACCATGCCGAGGAGCGTGCCCAGCATGCCCAGCAATACCAGCAAACCGACCAGGTAAGGCGTCAGCGCCGGCCCCGGCAAGGCCACGCGCTCGCCCTCCACGCGCAGGCGCACCGCGTTGCGCAAGCTGGGATGCAAAGGATCGAGCCACGCGCCGAGGCTCGGCGGCGGCGCGGACAGCCCCGCGACGGCGCGCGTCAGCGTGCCGGTGGCCTCGCGGTAGCGATGCAATTCGAGCGCGCCCGCCACGTAGCAAACGCCGATCAATAAGGTGACGGCCAGCGCCAGCGGGTTCGAACCAAGGTAGCCGGCGGCGATCCAGCACACAGCGGCCAGACCTGCCAGAAACACAACGAGATCAATACGATATCTGGACATAGCGTCCCAGTTAGCTGGAGCGAAGGGCGGCGAGCAACCCTTCGACCGGTTGTAAACGAATCTCCAGTTCGGCAAGCAACACGCTCTGCATATCCTGGCGAAACAGGTTCAGCCATGCGCCGGGCGTGGGCGCCGCTGCGTCGCTTGCAGTCTCGCTTGCGGCCTCGGCAGCGGCCAGCGCCGCCTGTTCAGCGGCGCGCAAGCGCTCGAAGTGCCCAGCGAGCAGCGCGGGCACGCCGGCCAGCAGACTGCGCTCGCGCTCGCTCAGCGCGCGCTCCATCACCGCGTCCACCACCGCGAGCCGCGCCATGTTGGGCGTTCTGGCCGCCAGCATGGCGCGCAGGCGGCCACGCAGATTGCCGATACCCGTTTCCATCGACTGCTGGATGGCGAGATAGCGCTGCCGAAAAACGGCGTAGTCGGCTGCCGGCTCCGTGGGCACACTCTGGGAGGACGCGTGCATGGAGCCGTGCCGCCTCGCGACTGCGAACACGCTATCGCCCGTAATGGCTTTGGCCAACGAGCTGCGCGCGCGGAGGTAGTCCGCCTCTTCGGCGCTGCCGAAGGCTCGCGCGCCAGCGGCAACGGCAACGGCAGGCGGATTGCCGTTCAGCGCCGAGGACAGCGCGATGGCGTCGGTCCAGCCGAACCATTGGCTGAGCCGGTCCGAAAGCGATTGCCGGGATTCGGGAACATCGACATCCGCCAGGCGCGCCAGTAAGCGAATGAGCGCCGGGCCGCTGAGCGCAGTGCGCTGGGGGGTTTGCAACATACCACCGGAGGCAAAAAAGTCAGCAGTTTACACGCTGACGGGACCGCGGCGGTTGCCGCCCGCTCCGCGGGCCGCGCGCGAGAGGCGTTTCAATGTCGCGAATGCCCCGTCCGGCGGCCTTTCCAGCCCGCTGCTCCGACCGGTTGCGCAACAATTATTGAGGCGACACGCCTTCGCTCGTCAGAAGGTGCTCGCGCATCCATTGCTCCATGCTGCACACGGCCAGGCCGCGCCGCGCGTTGAACGTGCGATCCACGCTCCACGACACGCCCGCGCCCTCGGCGAACACCACGCGGTACTTTCTGAGCGAACTGTCGGGCTCATCGGCCAGTTCGGTTTTCAAATGCGGCACGCTCCATTCGACGCGGCGGGTCTTCCGCCCAAGCATTGCATCGACGCAATCGGCCACCTGGCGATAGCTCACCGTGTCGCCGGCGACGAACACCACCTCGTTGGCAATGCGTGGTTCTGCGAACACGATCTCCGCGGTCAGCATGCCGATGTCGTCGGCCGTGGTGACCGTCACCGCGTTGTCCCAACTGCCGAGCGCATGCACGGTGTTCCGTTCCAGGTCGACCACGCCGAAGGACGGCTCGAACAGAAAAGTCGTGAACATGCCGGTCGACACGATCACCCATTCGGTCCGGTCTTGCGCGCGCAGCAGGTCGCGGACGTCGAGCTGTTCGTCGAACAGATCCTGCGCGCTGCCCCGGCCGATGACGTCATAGTCCACGCCGAATTGCCACGGGAAATAACGCGCGACGCCAGCCTCGAGCGCAGCACGGGCGATCTTGAGCTGCACGCCCTTGCCGCCGACAAACCCGGTGCAGGAGATGACCGTGTCGAAGCGCCGGAACAGCGCGGCAAGCGAAGCCTCGGACTGCGCGGCCAGGTCGCCCGGCACGAGTTCGATGGCAAGCGCGCGCAGTTCGGCCAGCTCCTTTTGCCTGGCGGCATCGTGCGATTGCAGGGTCGAAGGGCGCAACAGAACCGCGACCGACACGCCAGGCGCCGATGCGGTCCGGCGCGCGAGACTGCGCAAGACGGCCATGCCGAGTTCACCGGCGCCGAGAACGAGAATGGATTGAGTGTGCGACATGGGCGGAGCCTTTTCGAAGTTCGGAACAGTGTGAGTGGCGTTCGCCCGCGCGATCCGCCGTCACCGGCAAGACGCTGCGCAGTGGCGTCACGCAGAACGCCGAACGCAGGAGTCAGCCGGACGTTCCGGAGTCTAGGCGCGCGAGTGGCCGGCATTGTTCGCCCGCACGGAATTGATAAAGCGTCCGCGTCGAACCAGCCGGCTTCGACCTGCCATGCGGACGACTCCATGTAAGATGAACGCCCACCTCGACGCGCCTGTGGATGGCGCTGCGCGAACCCGGACAGGTGCCCCGTTCATGGACAAACTTCAAGCAATGACGACCTTCGTACGCATCGTCGAGGCTCAGAGCTTCAGCAAGGCTGCGGAGACGCTTTCGCTGCCTCGTTCGTCGGTCACCACGACCATCAAAAGTCTCGAACGGGAGCTGGGTACGACACTGCTCCGGCGCAGTACCCGTACGCTGAGTCTGACCGATGCGGGCGAGCGGTACTACGCGTCCTGCCGTGCGATTCTCGCGGAGATTGCACGCGTGGAAGGCGAGTTGTCCGCCGACACCGCTTCCCCGCGTGGACGTGTGCGCGCCGACATGCCGGGAGTCATCGGCCGCGCAATGGTCCTGCCGAGGCTGCACGAATTCGCACAGCGCTTTCCCGGCATCGAGCTCGTGCTGGGTCTGAGCGACCGGCCCGCGGATCTGATCTACGACGGCATCGATTGCGTGATCCGCACCGGCGAACTGGCGGATTCGAGCCTGACCGCCCGGCGGCTGGGCGAGCTGAGCTGGATCACCTGCGCTTCGCCGCGTTATCTGACAGCGCATGGCGAGCCCGCAACCGTCGGCGCGCTCACCGATCACCATGCCGTCAACTACATCTCGAACGCGACCGGCCGTCCGCTCGACTGGCGCTTCCATGTGCAGGGCGAAGACCTCACGATCGCCATGCAAAGCCGCTTTGCGGTGAATGAAACAGAGGCCTATCTGCAGTGCGGACTGGAAGGACTCGGACTCATCCAGCTCTCGGAGTTCGTCGCGCTGCCCTATCTGAAATCAGGACGTCTGAAAGAAGTGCTGGCAACCGCGCGATCTTCGGCGGTGCCGGTCTCGATCGTGTATCCGCATGGTCGAAATGCAAGCGGCGCGACCCGAACGTTTGTCGATTGGATCGCGGAAATCTTCGAACAAAGTGACTTCAAGCGAGGCACGTAAATAGAATGAAATTCGATACCGTTGTGCTCGGGGCGGGCATTGTCGGCGTGTGCATTGCCGTGCATCTGCAGAAACGCGGCCGCCAGGTCGCGCTGGTCGATCGCAAGCTGCCCGGCAATGAGACGTCGTTCGGCAATGCCGGGCTGATCCAGCGCGAGGGCGTTTATCCGTACGCGTTTCCTCGCGGGTTCGGCACGTTGCTTCGCTACGCGCGCAACCAGTCGCCGGACGTTCGCTACCATGCCGACGCCATCTTCAGGACGGCGCCGTTCCTGTGGCAATACTGGCGCAACTCTCACCCGGCGAGACACGCCGCCATTGCGAAGTCGTACGCTACATTGATCGAGCATTGCGTGAGCGAGCACCGCGCGCTCGCCGCCGACGCCGGCGCGAGCGCGCTGCTGCGCCCGATCGGCTGGATGAAAGTGTTCCGCACGGAAGCGGTTCGGGATGACGAGACACGCGTTGCCGAACGGTGGCATCGGGAATACGACATCGAGTTCGAAACGCTCGACGCCGCGCGCCTGCAGCAGCTCGAACCCGATCTCGACAAAACGCTTCTCGGCGGCGTGCGCTATCCGGAATCCGATTCCGTGAGCGACCCGAACGCGCTCGTCACCGCTTACGCGAAGTACTTCGAAGCGCTGGGCGGACGGTTTTTCATCGGCGATGCGGACACCCTTCGCGATGGCTGGCAGGTCGATACGGAAGCGGGAACGATCTCGGCTTCATCCGCGGTCGTGGCGTTGGGGCCGTGGTCGGATCGCGCCACTGCGCGATTGGGCTACCACCTGCCGCTTGCGGTCAAGCGCGGATACCACATGCACTACGCGCCGCAGGGGGCGGCCTGTTTGCATCACCCGGTGCTCGACGCGGAGAACGGCTACGTGCTGGCTCCGATGGCGCGCGGCATCCGCCTGACGACGGGCGCCGAAATCGCCGATCGCGACGCGCCGAAAACGCCGACGCAACTCGCCGCCGTCGAGCCGATTGCCCGCACGCTGTTTCCGCTGGGCGAGCGTCTGGACGACGAACCCTGGATGGGCCGGCGCCCTTGCACGCCGGACATGATGCCGATCATCGGGCCCGCGAAAAAACATGACGGCTTGTGGTTCGCGTTCGGCCACGCCCATCATGGTCTGACGCTGGGTCCGATAACTGGCCGCCTGATCGCCGAAATGATGACCGGTGAAGCCACCGTGGTGGACCCGCGGCCGTTCAGCGTGGAACGGTTCTAATGGCGGGCTCGCCATTCGCCCACTCCCGCACTGCCTGCGCGAATAGCCTGAGCGCAGTCGGCGGATGGCGATTGGCGGGGTAATAGAGGCACAGTCCCGGAAACGAAGGACTCCATTCGGCAAGCAGCTGCACGAGCCGGCCCGAAGCCAGATATTCCGCGGCCAACTGGTCCGACACCCAGGCAATGCCGATGCCGGCCAGCGCCGCCTCGACCATCAGGTTCAGATTGCCCAGCGTCATGGGACCATCGACGTCGACACTGGCGCTTTTGCCGCGATATTCGAGGTCCCAACGGTAGAGCGCACCGCTTTCGAAGCGGAAGCGGATACAGCGGTGCTGCGCGAGATCGTGCGGCGCTTCCGGCTTTCCATGGCGCGCGACGTAATCCGGTGAAGCCACCGCGATGAACCGCATGTCCGGGCCGAAGCGCGTGGCGATCATGTCGCGCGGCACGTCCTGCAAGACACGAATGCCCGCGTCGAAACCCTCGGCCACGATATCCACGAGCCGCGTATCCACGACGAATTCCACGTGAATGTCCGGATACGTCGCGAGGAAACCGGGCAACACGTGCTGAACCAGGGGTCTCGCCGCGGATTCGGATGCGCTGACGCGGATCGAGCCCGACGGGCGATTGCGCGCGGAAGCCGCTTCGTTCACTGCGTCTTCGAGATCGGCGATCGCCGGCCCGACGCGCCGCAGGAGTTGCTCGCCCGCTTCGGTCAATGCCACCGAGCGGGTCGTGCGATTGAAGAGCCGCACGTCGAGACGCGCCTCTAGGCCACGCATGGCATGGCTGAGCGCCGATGGCGACACGCCCAGCGTGCGCGCGGCCGCGCTGAAGCTGCGCTGGTGGGCAATCGCGATGAAAGCAGTGAGTTCGGACAGACCGGCGCGCAGCATAGATGAATTTTCCTCATAACCCTTTGCGATTCTAGCCGTATTGTTGAGCGGAGCACATCACCCTAAGCTTGAGGCCGTGAACGTCGCGCGACGCGTCCGCCCCTCCCGGCGGAGCGGCACGCGCGGCATCCGCCAAGGAGAAAGAACGTGCAAAAACGCAAACTGGGCAACGCTGGTCTCGAAGTGTCGGCAATTGGTTTCGGCTGCATGGGTTTGAGCTTCGGCTACGGTCCCGCCACGGAGAAAGCCGCCGGCATCAAACTGATTCAGGCCGCTTTCGAGCAGGGTGTGACCTTCTTCGACACCGCCGAGTGCTACGGGCCGTTCGTCAACGAGGAACTGGTCGGCGAAGCCGTGGCGCCGTTCCGTGACCACATCGTGATTGCCAGCAAGTTCGGCTTTCAGGACGGCGACACGAAGAAGCCGACCGACAGCCGGCCCGAGAATATTCGCGCCGTCGCCGAGGCCTCGTTGAAACGCCTCAAGACCGACCGCATCGACCTGTTCTACCAGCATCGAGTCGATCCGAACGTGCCGATCGAAGATGTCGCGGGCACTGTCAAGGATCTGATCCGGCAGGGCAAGGTGAAGCACTTCGGTTTGTCCGAAGCGGGCGAGCAATCGATCCGCCGGGCGCACGCGGTGCAACCGGTGGCCGCATTGCAAAGCGAATATTCGTTGTGGTGGCGCGAGCCTGAGCAAAAGGTGCTGCCCACCCTGGAAGAACTGGGTATCGGTTTCGTGCCGTTCAGTCCGCTCGGCAAGGGCTTTCTGACCGGCGCGATCGACGCGGGCACCACCTTCGACGCAACCGACTTCCGCAACCTCGTGCCGCGCTTTTCCGAGGAAAACCGCAAGGCCAACGCGGGCCTCGTCGAAGTGCTGGGCCGGCTCGCCGAGTCGAAGGGCGCCACGCGTGCGCAGATCGCGCTCGCCTGGCTACTTGCCCAGAAGCCGTGGATCGTGCCGATTCCGGGGACGACCAAACTGCGTCGCTTGCAGGAAAACGTCGGCGCGGCTGCGCTTGACCTGTCGGCCGACGACCTGAGCGCGATCGAAGCCGCGCTGCGGCCTATCGAAGTGGTGGGCGATCGCTATCCGGCGCAATGGCAGCAGCGTGTGGATCGCTAAGGATTGCTTTGCGGCACGGCGCACCATTTATTGCCGAGGTCCGCGTCCGACAACGCGTCGGCAAAGTCAGCCGGACTGGCGGGATGGCTGAACAGGTGGCCCTGCAACATATCGCAACCCATCTCGAAGAGAACCGTTGCCTGCTCGCGCGTTTCCACGCCCTCGGCTGTCGCCGTCATACCGAGGGCGTGCGCCATTGTCACCACTGCATGCGTGATCGCGACCGACTCGCGATCGTGCGGCAGACCCTGAATGAAAGAGCGATCGATCTTCAGGTTGTGCAAGGCGAAGCGCTTCAGATACGACAGCGACGCATAGCCCGTACCGAAGTCGTCGATAGAAAGCTTGACGCCAAGCTCCGCAAGCGCCGTCACGGTTGCCGACACAGCCGGGTCGTCCGGCATCAACACACGCTCAGTGATTTCCAGTTGCAGCGCCGATGCATCGAGCCCGCTGCGTTCAAGGCACGCGGCAACGTGCCGCACGAGATGTTCGTTGAACTGCAGTGGCGAAATATTCACGGAGACAGCGACATGCGGCGCGAAGCTCCAACGCCATTGACCGGCCTGAGCGCAGGCCTGTTCCAGCACCCAGTCGCCAATGCTCTCCATCAGGCCGCCCTCTTCGGCAACCGGGATGAACTCGGCGGGTGCGACGTCGCCCAACTCGCTGTTGCTCCAGCGCAGCAGCGCTTCGGCGCCAACCGTCTCGCCCGAAGCACTGTCGACTATCGGTTGATAAACGAGCTTCAATTCACCGGCGGCGCGCGCGTGGCGCAATAACGCTTCGATCCTGAAGCGGCGTTGCAACTGGCATTGCATATCTTTCGTAAAAAATTGCGCGCGGCCGCGGCCGTACTGCTTTGCATGACGCATTGCCGAGCCGGCGTCGCGAATCAGTGCGGAAGCGTCGCGAGGTTCATGGACAGAGAGGGCAATGCCGATCGACACGCTCACGTAATACTCCGCGCCGGCGACCTCGAACGGCGCCGTGAACAGGTCGAAGATTCGCCGCGCGAATGCGCCAGGCGCAAGCGGGTTGCCGTGGTCATCGACGACGATAATAAAGCCCTCGCCACCAATCCGGCCCAGCAGACCGTGTTGGCCGATCAATCCGGCGAGCCGGCTCGCGGCGTCGCGCAAGACGCTGTCCCCGAGATCATAGCCGCCGATATCGTTGATCCTGCCGACGCCATCAAGATTGACTGACAGTACGGTAATGCGTGCGGCACGCGGCGATTTCAGCAACTGCTGAAGGCATTCGGCAATGTAGACGCGGTTGTGCAAACGGGTGAGCGAATCCAGTACCAGCGCGTAGCCCGAGTGGTGAATAGCGTTCGGCCGGACAGTATTCGAACTATAGCGCACAGGAAGTGCAGCCTCCTCGTGAGGCAAGCAGGAGACTGAATCCTGCGCACTCGCTTTCATACGCGCAACGGTCGCTGGGTCGATCATCTTGGCACTCCTGTGCTTAACCCTTCGTGCAGGGAGAATAGCCTGAAAGGCGTCGGTCAATTGCAACAGTGCCGACCGCCTCGGCCGCCGTACATGAGCGAAAAGCTCGAATACGCATAGCGGATTGACAGATGGAACAGGAGCATGGAGACTTCGGCGAACGGCATGATACAAACACCCCGGGGGCGGGAAGTCGTGATAGTGCTGTCACGATATCCCAGCGCCGTCTGTGCGCAAATGGCTTGCGTGAGTGAACGCGTAAAGCAAAGGTGAACACGTGGCCGTATGCCGCACGAACCACACAATCAAATGAAAATTCATCAGTTACGTGCGCTTGTCGCCATCGCCGACGCGGGCAGCGTCCGCGGGGCCGCGAAGCTGCTCAATTCCTCGCCCGCCGCCATCACTCAAAGTCTTCAATGTCTGGAGGAAGCCGTACGAATGCAACTCGTCGCACGCACTTCATCAGGCGTGACACTGACGGAATGCGGGCAGGCACTGCTGACACATGCGCGGCTTATCGTCGCGCAAATGACGCGTGCGCATCAAGCCGTCGACGCGATGCGAGGCGATCCGCACGGACGCCTCTCTATCGCCGTGACGGCATGGGTTGCGATGACGTTTCTCCCGGAGGCGGCTGCACGCTTTCGCGAAAGGATGCCGGACATCCAGTTGGAAGTATTCGAGGGCCTGCTCGCAATCGCCAACCCGCGTTTGCGCGACGGCAGCCTCGACATCTATGTCGGCAGGCAAACGCCGGGAACGGCTAACTACGAATTCAATTACCAGCCGCTGTTTTCTTCGAGCCTGGCGGTTGTCGCGCGGCAGGATCACCCGCGCGCGGACAGCCGGTCGCTGACCGATCTGCTCGATCTCGACTGGCTCGTCACACTGGACCCCGAAACAGAAGGACAGGCGCCATACAGGATGTTCGCCCGGCACGGCTTACCCGCTCCGCGCAGCATTCACTTTCTTCACTCGTTGACCGTCGCCGTGCCGTTGCTCAAGCGCATGGACATGGTCAGCATCTTTCCGTGGCCGCTCATCGAGCTATGCGCAGCCCGCGACGGCCTATGCGCGATCCCTGTGCGAGAGCAGCTCGACGAGTCGACGGTCGGGATCATCACGCGCGCGGGTCAGCCTTCGGACGCGGCAGCGAGTTGCTTTACCGACTGCCTGATCGAGACGATCCGCGACGAATCATGGGTCCGAACGCCGGACATTCTCCGCGCAGCGCATTCGGTGGAAATACTGGTTTAGCGGCCGACGCGCAACCCAGGTCCGGTGGGACCGGCGGAGTTGAGCGCTGGGCTCGGAGAAAAGCGCCCACAATAAAAAACGCCGCGAACAACGAAGTTCGCGGCGTTCTTCCACCTGGCCGTCAATCCGTCAGGCAGCAGCCACCACCCTGCGCGGCGACAGAACCGACACGACAAAACTCACGACGATATTGGCCACCAGCGCGATCAGGCCGATATACACCGGATAGACCGCCTCGCCGAAATGCAGCGCGAACACCGGCTTGAGGCCTTGGGAAATCGCCAGCCCGGTGCCGATCACAATCCCGACCAGCCAGCCGAGGAACAGACCCGGCGTGTTCAAACGACGCGTGTACAACGAGAACACGATCGCCGGGAAGATCTGCAGAATCCACACGCCGCCCAGCAGTTGCAGGTCGATCGCGTACTGCGTCGGCAGGAACACGATGAACAGCAGCGCACCGAACTTCACGACGAGCGAAACGATCTTCGCCGTGGAAGCCTCGCCTTCAGGCGAGATATTCGGCGAAACGAGCGGACGCCACAAATTGCGCGTGAACAGATTGGCTGCGCCGATCGACATGATGGCTGCCGGCACCAGCGCGCTGATCGCAATCGCCGCCGCTGCAAAGCCGACGAACCACGACGGGAACAGCGTGTTGAACAGCGCCGGCACCATGTCCGAAGCCGACTTCACATGCACGCCGGCCGCGATCGCCATATAGCCGAGCAATGCGATCAGACCCAGCAGCAACGTATACGCCGGCAGGAAGATCGCATTCTTGCGCACCGTATTCGCCGACGAGGACGACAGCACCGCAGTCATCGTATGCGGATACATGAACGCCGCCAGCGCGGAGCCCAATGCCAGCGATGCATACGCGGTGAATTGCGTCGGCTTCAGTATGATGCCGGTCGCGCCGCCCTTGGCCTTGAAGTACGTATCGGCCGCGTCGAACACATGCGCGTAGCCGCCGAGCCTGGCCGGAATCAGCCACACCGCCGCGATCACGACGATGTAGATCATGATGTCCTTCACGAACGCGATCATTGCCGGCGCGCGCAGGCCGCTCGCATAGGTGTAGAGCGCGAGAATCACGAAGGCGACGATCAGCGGCATTTCGCCGGTCACGCCGAGCCCCTTGATCACCACCTGCATGCCCACCAGTTGCAGCGCGATATACGGCATTGTCGCGATAATGCCGGTCAACGCGACCGCTGCCGGGAACCACTTGCCGCCATATTCGCCCTGCACGTAGTCCGCTGCCGTGATGTGGTTTTTCGCGTGAGCGATCTTCCACAGTTTCGGCATCACCGCAAACACGAACGGATAGACGATGATCGTGTACGGCAGCGCAAAGAAGCCATACGCGCCCACCGAATAGACCAGCGCGGGCACCGCAATCACCGTATAAGCGGTATAGAAGTCTCCGCCCACGAGGAACCACGAAATGACCGTGCCGAACTGGCGGCCGCCGAGACCCCACTCGTGCAACTGCGTGAGATCGCCCCGTTTCCAGCGCGCGGCAAAGAAGCCGATCACCGTGACGAGAACGAAGAACGCGATAAAGACGGTCATCGCAACCGGATTAACAGGATTCAGATCGTTCATTTGACACCTCGGTACACGACGTAAATCAGTAGCGAGGTCAACGGCACCCACAAGAACTGATACCAGTAAAAGAACGGAAAGCCGGCGAACGAAGGACGCGTGTCGTTATAAAACGGCAGCCACAACAACGCGATGTACGGGATCAGCAGGATCAGCCATAGCCATGAACGGCCGGCAGGTTGGGAGGTCTCCACAAACTTCTCCTAAGTCTATTATTGAAGCCGCGCGCCGCGACTCGTGGTCCGGCACGCGGAAACCGGTTACCTGATATTAGCCGGCAAAACCGGAATGTGCTCTTTGCGCCGCGCAAGCGCGCGACGACAGGCGCAACCGCCCGCAAGGCGCACTACGCCGCGGGGATGTAGTATTCGCCTTCGTAAGCGTCCTTACAAGCGCGCAACTACGTAAGTCGGATACGTAATACTACGTAGCCCGTCGGCCGTTTTTTCAACGATGAAACTCAAAGCAAAGATTGTCCTGCTGGCCATCGTGCCCTTTCTGGCCGCCATCGCCAGCATTGAAACCGGTGTGCGCCAGGAAGCCACGGCGCTCGCCGAGACGCAACACACGACCACCCAGGCCGCGTACATGGCCAGCAAGGAAATCGAGCTCAAGCATTACGTCGAGCTTGCCACCACCGCGATCGCGCCGCTCTACAACGCCGGCCAGGACAATGCGCGCGACGACGCGATGCTGCGCACACGCGCGCTTGAGGTTCTGGAGAAAATGGACTTCGGCAAGGACGGCTACTTCTTCGTGTATGACATGCATGGCCGTTCGCTGATGCATCCGCGCGAGCCCGACCTCGTGGGGCGCGACCTTTGGGCGCTGCGCGATGCGCAAGGCGCGCTGACGATCCAGCAACTGCTCGCCGCCGCCTCGCATGGCGGCGGCTATGTGCGCTACCTGTGGCATCGTCCGTCCACGGGCAAGGTAGCGTCGAAACTCGGCTACGTGGTGCCGCTGGAGCGCTGGGGCTGGATGATCGGCACCGGCATCTATCTCGACGACGTGGATAGCACGCTCGCGCATATCGACGAACGCGCGGCGGCCAACATCGACCGTACGATGAAATGGATCGACGCGATCGCCGTGGCCGGACTCGCCGTGATCGCGCTGTGCGCGCTCGTGCTCAACGTGACCGAATATCGCAGCGCGGACGCCAAGCTGAAGCGGCTTGCGCAGCAGGTGGTGGAGTCGCAGGAAAACGAACGGGCGCGTCTGTCGCGTGAACTGCACGACGGCATCAGCCAGATGATGGTTTCCGTCAAGCTGCTGCTCGAATCTGCGCTGGCGCGCTTCGAGCGCAGCGAAGTGCGCGTGCCCGCGGCCGAAGCCGCGCTCACCACCAGCCTCACGCGGCTCGGCGACACCTTGCGCGAAGTGCGGCGCATTTCTCACGCGCTGCGTCCGTCGATGCTGGACGACCTCGGCGCGGCGGCCGCGCTGGAACAACTCACGCGCGAACTCAGCGAGCAGTCCGGCATTGCGATCGGCTTTACACAGATCGCGCATACCCATGCCGCGGTTTTGCCGGACACGGTCAATACCGTGCTGTTCCGGATCGCCCAGGAAGCGCTGACGAATATCGTACGTCACGCGCAGGCGTCGAACGCGGCACTCACACTGGAAGTGTCGAGCGACGCCGTCACGCTGACCATCGCGGACAACGGGCGCGGCTTCGACGTGGCGCATGCCTTCGTTGGCCGGCGCTCGGGCGTGGGACTACGCAATATGCGCGAACGGCTCGAAGCGCTGGGCGGCACACTGTCGCTCAGTTCCCAAGCCGGCCACACCCTCGTCACCGCGCGCGTCCCGCTCGGATCGACCGAGCCGACATTGCCGGCCTTGCAGGAAACCTGATAATGAACGACACCTCACCCGCTATTGCCCGCCTGATTCTCGTCGACGATCATCCGCTCGTACGCGACGGCCTGCGCGCGCGGCTCGAAGCAGTGCGCAACCTCGAAGTCGTCGGCGAAGCCGGCAATGGGCAGGAAGCGCTCGCCCTCGCCGCCAGCGCGGAGCCCCATCTCGTGCTGATGGACGTCGGCATGAACGGAATGAACGGCATCGCGCTGGCCGGCATGTTTCACGAACGCTTTCCGGCGATTCGCGTTCTCATGCTGTCCATGCACGACAATCTCGAGTACGTGACCCAGGCGGTCCGCGCGGGCGCCAGCGGCTACGTGCTCAAGGACTCGCCTGCTACCGAAATCATTCAGGCAATCGGCGCGGTGCTGGAAGGCAAATCGTTTTTCAGCGCGGGACTGGGGGCACGTCTGATTCAGGCCTCCGCGACGCAATCGCCGGTCGAACGGCTCACACCACGCGAGCGCGACATTCTCGACGCGCTCGCCGAAGGCCTGTCGAGCAAACAGATCGCTCAACGCAATGAACTCTCCGTGCGGACAGTGGAAACGCATCGATTGAATCTGAAACGCAAGCTCGATATTGAAGGTCAGGCCGAATTGATCAAGTTCGCGGTCGAGAACCGGCGCACACCCAACACCCGGAGTTGATCAGGATGAAACACACGATCCAGGCGCGGCTAGCAGGTCTGCTGATGGGTTTCGGTTTCGGGTTTACCGCCACTTGCGCGCATGCCGAAGCGCCGCGCCTGAATCGCGGTCACGATCCGTTCTCTCAGATTTCCAAAGCGGTTAGCGACTGTCCTGTGCCTTTGGGCCCGCTCGAAACGGAGCAGGAATGGCTCGACGACAGCCATTACCGGATCGAGCGCGGCAATAGCTGTTGGGTGGAAGGCCGCTGCCGTTTGTCGAACGCGTACCTGTACGACGTGGAGATCGCCGACGCCGTGCAGCGGCGCCTGATCAACATTAACTTCGCTACGCACTGGCGCGAACAGTCGACGCTGTGGCTGACGCTGCAACGCCGTTTCATCTATGTACAAGGCTGCGTCGCACCGGGTTTCGACAAGCGGAGCTTTTTCACCGAACTCGCGAAAACCGCGGACGTCGAGCGCGTGATCGACGACACGACGAACGATCCGCATGCGGCACAACTCCCGTACAGGACGCTTGCGGACCCGGATAAACCTGTGCTCAATCCGGGCAATTAGCGCTTGTATTGCTTCGTTATAACTGCGTATCCAGCAGCGGCACGAACTTTTCGATCAGCTTTTCAGTGAACGGGCGATGCATCCATGCTTCGAGCGTGACCTGCTGCGACTTCGTTAAATCGTCGGCGAAAATGCTGGTTTGCTGCTTCGCGAAGTCGCGGTCGTAAATGTTCAGATTCGCTTCGTCGTTGAGCTTGAACGAACGGCTGTCGAAATTGGTGGAGCCGACCGACACCAGATATTCGTCCACCACCAGCAATTTGCAGTGAAACATGGTCGGTTGATATTCGAACATTTCCACGCCCGCTTTGAGCAGATCGCCCCAGCACGCGCGCGATGCTTCGCGCACGGTGTGTGTGTCGATGCGTTTTCCGGGCGTGATGATCCGCACTTTCACGCCGCGCTTCGCCGCCTCGACAATGGCATTGATAGTGAGCTTATCGGGGACGAAATAGGCACTCGCCAGATGAATGGAATGCGTAGCCGCCGTGATCGCCATCAGATACATCAATTGCATATCGTCGCTGCCGCCCGAGGGCGAACTGCTGAACATATGCGCGAGCCCGTCGCCCATTGGCTCGATATCGGGGAAATAGGCGGGACCGTGCAGCACATTGCCGGTTGCCTTGACCCAGTTGTCCATGAACACGGCCTGCATATGGCCGACCACCGAACCCGCTACGCGGAAATGCGTATCGCGCCAATGCTTTTCGTTTTCCGCGTGACCGGTCCACTCCGGCGCAATACCCACACCACCCGTAAAACCGATACACCCGTCTATCACCAGCAATTTGCGGTGCGTGCGGTCGTTCATGCGGCCAAGGCCGGTCCAATGAGGCTTGTGATACTGAATCACCTCCGCGCCCGCATCGCGAAGCAGACTCAGATAGCGCTTGTCCATTTTCGACGAACCGACCCAGTCGAGCAGTACATGCACCGCGACACCTTCGCGCGCTTTATCCGCGAGTGCCTGCGCAATCTGCTCGCCGATTTCGCCGGACCAATAAATGAAGGTTTCAAACGTAATGGTTCGACGTGCGCCACGAATGCCCTCCAGCATCGAAGGAAAAATGCGATCGCCGTTGAGCAGCATCTCGAAGCGATTGCCCGAGATGACCGGCGGCCCGAGCAACAAACCCATTGAACGAAGGAATTGCGGATCGTCGCTTGCATAGAGGCGTTCGATCTTATGCTCGATCTTCTTCTCACCGCTCGATAAATTGGCAATCACCAATATGATGACGAGCGTGACGAACGCGGTAATGGGAATTGCCAGCATGCGCGGCCTCGACGCTATTCGGCGGGACGCGTCGCATGCGCGCCCTGCGGTTTGACGGAAACCGGACATCGCCCGGCCTCTACGACGAACGCAGGACGCATTGCGCGTGCCCGTTGCAGGCCCGCGCCTTGCTACTCGGCGTCATTACCTGACCAGCGCGAATGCTTCCCGGCTGGCAATTTCACCCGCGCCGTAGACACCGACCACGGTATAGTCCGACGCCACGCACTCGAACGTGGATACCTGAAATGTAATGACGAAATGGCGCTTTGCAGGTCCCACCGATGCAACCTCGGCAAGCTCGCCAGCAAGTGACGAATGGATGACTTCGTGAACCGAGTAACCCATCAGTCCTTGCGAAGCGAGCGGATGAATGTCGAGATCGCCGTCGCCGGGCGGACCCAGGCGATGAAACACCGCGTCCGCAAATAGCACCGTGCAGAAAGGATCATCCTCGGCATCGAATGGTCCGAACCGTTCAAAGTCGGATTCCGCAATCGGATAAGCGACAATAACCCGGCGGTCACTGGCGACAATGAACGGTTCAGCGGCATCTTCTGCCGGACGAGGAACGCCGTCCAGCAGGACGACCTGGTCTTCCTGCTGGGGTGATTCGAGCGTACTGGTCATCTACTTCACGACTCCGTTACGCTCATGCGCTGGCTGGCGCGGCCGAGGCTTGCGGCGCCGCGGCGGCACCTGTCGCGACGGCTTTGCTTGTGACTGCGCTCTTGCGGACCGGCGCTTTCCTTGCCGCTTTGGTCGCGGCAGTCTTCTTCGCGGCCGGCTTTGCCGCGCTTTTCTTTGCCGCTACTTTCACGCCTGCCGCGGTGGCTTTCTTTGTAGCCGTCTTTTTGGCCGTCACCGCTTTCTTTGCGACGACCTTTCGGGCTGCGGCTTTCCTGCCTGCTACGCCGCTAGCCGCCGACTTCACTTTGCCGGCCTTCTTTGCGGCGTGCTGACCGGCATCGGCCACCGTTGCCGAGGCGCCGTCGATCAGGAACCTGGTGCGGTCCTTGACCGTGGCGAGCCATGCCGGCGCCGGACCACGGCCACTCCAGGTAGCACCCGTTTTCGGATTGATGTACTTGGGCGGTTGTGCGCCTTTCGGCTGACCTTTACTCGCTTTCGCATGAGTAACGACAGCCTTTGCCGCCGACTTCAGTTCGCTCGCGCCTTCGATCAGGAATTGAGTGCGGTCCTTCACGCCGGCAATCCAACCCGGCGCCCGGCCATGACCCGTCCAGGTCGCACCGGTTTTATGGTCGCGGTACTTTGCAATTGCCTTGCCGGTGCCGGCGGCTTTCGCCTTGCCATTACCAGCGTGGCCGTTCAAACCTCCGGCGGCACGTCTTGCCTTTGCGCGCGCTTCGATATCCGCGGTAGTGAGGCCATGTTTAAGCATCAGGTCGCGAATCTGGTCGACAGCCGCTTGTGCTTTCCTGGCAATAAGAACGTCAGCTTGCGCCTGAAGCTTTCGAAGCTTTGCCTGAATTTGCTCTAAAGTGGGCATTTGATTGCTCCTTATGTGGTAATCGATCGAACTATGCCACGAATGACGCGAGAAAGGCAGTTCGGCGTGGCTATAAATACACGAGTCCGAGTCGATCATGCATCCGGTGGAGTACGAACTTTTCAGGTTCTTTACTCTGTTGCCACACTTTTCCTGTCTTTTCCTATGCCATTCCCCCCTTCTCTTCTAATGCGCCCGAAGGCCACACGGGTCGGCGACAGCGCCCCGCCGGGTTGATTGGCCGCAGTGCATCGCGGCATTAGCCGCTTCTACTATAGGTAAGCATTTGAAGATTCAAAGAGCAGCAGTACATTTTTTACTGTTCAGATGTGTTGCCTCACCCTTCCCGCCGCAACCCCGCGTTACGAATCCCGCCGTGCCGTACTCAGCAGCAAAGCTCCCGGCAATCCGTAAGGGTGAACCTGAGTCAATGAAGTGACGCCGAATAGCGCCACGTTAGAACACCTCAATAGCACCGCACTTTCAGATGAAAGCTGGCTGGTTCAGGCAATCCGCAATCCGTGCGTCGGCAGAATTTCCTGTGTGGTCACGAAGCGATGCTGCTTGACCGCGTCGTGAAATAACCTGTAATCGCTTTTCTCAAAGGCTTCGGTCCACACGGGCTTGTCTCCGGTGTCGTCGCCGAACTTCAAACCGGTAGCCAGGTACTTCCAGGAGCCAGGCCCTTTGGGCACGTATTCCGGAATCGACTCTTTCAAACCCGGAATGCCGCCAGCCTTCAGAACGCGGCAAATGTGCCGCAAGCGCTCGTTGTCGTCTTCGTGGCGATTGGTATTGAGCAAGTCGGTGAGCACCTCTGTCACGTTGTCCGGCATGCCGGGCTGGTTCTCGAAATCTTGCCGCCCCTCCAGATAGCCACGCACCGCCCGACACGCCATCTCGGCCGCCTGCACGAATTCCGGCAGATTATGTCGCTGGATGAATTCGTTCCTACCGTCGATGTAATGCCATTTCGCCCACGGCTGGTCAGGATAGTGCAACGCGGCGCCATGACCGACGGGTAGCGCAACGGTCAGAATATCTTCCTCGATGTGTTCGATCAGATGCTCGCTGGCGAGTTTGAGTTTGGCGAACCAGCCTTTGCGCGTACAGTCTTGCGCCTCCAGCAGATGAACCCGATTCCACGGACTTTCGATACCGGCGAATCCTTGATGCGCCCATGTATCGACGTACGTATGAAGCGTCACACCCAGCCGATGCAGTCCGGTCTCGGTGTCCCGGTGCAGGATCGCCCGCCGCACCACCTCACGCGCTACGGTGCTATCCGGCCGGCACACGGCCTTTTCGTGCAAGGTCTCGCCTTCGGCCGCCGGCAGAAAATGAAAGGGCGTCCACACCAGACGGTTCTGGTCGTCCTCCGTGGTGGCGTAGTCGAATAACTTGTGCGCCGTGGCAAAGCGTTCAAAGGTCTCGCCACCCTTGAAGCGCAATATGCCCGCGGTCGTCGCATCGTCGACGTACTGACAGGCATGCGCCACGGTGAGGGCGTCGCCCGCCGGCATTCCGGCCACGCGGGCGGCGATATAGACCACACCGTAGTGGAAGTCGATATTCATGGCAGGCGCTCCTGACGCGCGGCGAATGACGACGGGATCTTCCTGACTGCGCGGCGAGGTAGACGTCACGTCGGCGCATGAGTAGATAGTAGACGACCCGGCGCACTGAAACTTTAAAAAAAGTCGCGCCATTCATGTTTCGTGGGCGGCCCTATGCGCCCCGCCACTAAATACACTTGTGACAATCAGGCGCTGCATTTTCGCGTGTTTGTTATTTGCATGGCCTGGCGACTCAGTTATGCTTTGTGCCATTGGAACATTTGTAATGCGAAAGGCACACTGGCCGGCATCACTTCGGGTCCAGGCATTCGGACCACTACACGCTAACTCAAAGGATAATTCCCGTGAAACTCGAAAACTGGAAAGAAGGCGCAAGTCCGGAACGCCGCAAGCTGATACGCAGCAAGGTTCACGTATTGCTGGCCACGATCGGTACATTGGCGTCCGTCGTCGGGATCTGCGTGGCAATTAATGGCGGACTGGAATTCAATCGCACCAAAGTTTTCGTCGGGGTCGGCATTACGGTCATATCTACCATCGTTTATATCTCGATGCTTTTCGCCCCGTCCGAGTGAAATCCGGCCTTCTGCCGCCGCACGAAAGCGCCGCCGCCGGGTCGGCGGTCACGACAGGTGGGTAATTTTCAGGCGGCTGTTCCAGCGCGAGTTCAGGTACTCGAGCGCCAGCCGCCGGTGGCAGCGGTGCGGTAAATGTTCACTGCAAAGCAGGCAGGCCGAACGGAATAGATCGACGTCCAGACTGCTTTCCACCCGGCGCCTGGCGATCAGCTCGACATAAGCGTCCGCGAAATCGTCCCACGTCAGTTCTTTGGCCTTATAGCGCTTGAACAAGTCCGGCTCGGGAGCCAGTTCGGGCATCTCCCGATAAGCTGCGCCGCACAACTTGTCGAGAAAGAAAGGCAGATCCTGTTTTTTCGCGAAGCCAGCAAGTTGCGACGTGTTGCTCAGGCGGATGTCGAGAACCGTCTGCACTTCTGCGTTTTTCAGCAAATCGAAAAACTCTTGCGCAGTCTTACCGGTGAAACCGACGGTGGCCACCGGCACGGCATTGTTTTCGCGTTTCATCACAGTGCCCCTGGCAGCGGGCAGACGCAGTGCCCGGCAAAAGAAAAGCCCCGCTGCGATATCCGGAGCGGGGCTCAGTCTCAGTTCACATCGTGCCGGCTTACTTGACGATACCGACCAGTTCGACCTCGAACGTCAGGTCACTGTTCGGCGGAATCACGCCGACACTGCGATCGCCGTAAGCAGTCGCCGCCGGGCAGGTCAGTTTGGCCTTGCCGCCCACCTTCATCTTCTGCACGCCTTGCGTCCAGCACGGAATCACGCGGTTCAGCGGGAACGTGGCCGGGCCGCCGTGTTTCGCCGAGCTATCGAACTCGGTACCGTTGGCCAGCGTGCCGCGGTAGTTGACCTTGACGACATCTTCGGCGGCAGGTTGGGCGCCGGTACCTTGGGTCAGATGTTCAACCACGACACCGGAAGGCAGTTTTTCGGTGGTGGGCGCGGCGGCCATCGCCGTTGAAGACAGAAGAGCTGCTGCGACCAATGCAACGATAGATTTCAAAGCGAGTCTCCAGATGGGTAGTGCGGCTCATTGTAACGGATCGCATCTGACGCACCAGTACGACCGCCGCGCTGGTGATCGCCGGCACGCGTCGCCGCAGTTGCGCTCACCTGCTTTTTCAACGCCAGATCCACGTGCGTGGCACCTCCGCATTTGAACACGAGCGGAACTGCGTACGTAACTGCGAAGATTCTGTTGTGAACCACCGGCCCGGTTTGGCGGTCCACATAGGAAATCCCTTCGAGCCGGTCGCCGGCACGCGAATCCAATGCTAAAGAGCGCTTCCGATGACCGAGCCGGCTGAGTCCGACGAGAGTGCGGTCCCCGCTCCCTCTGCGCCGCCCGAGCGTCGGCGCGCTCCCCGGCCGCGCCGGATTCCGCGCAGCCGCGAACAGCAGGCGCGGCTCGCCGCACGCGAACCGGCCTTCGAGCCGCTGCCTTTCGCCATCGACGAAACGGCCGCGCGCCGCCCCTTCGCCGACAGACTCGCCGCATGGTTCGAGGCGCGCCGCTGGCAGCCATTCGAGTTTCAACGCGAGGTCTGGCAGGAAATCGGCCGTGGCGCGAGTGGTTTGCTGCATGCCACGACCGGCGCAGGTAAAACCTGGGCTGTCTGGTTCGGCGCACTGGCCGCCTTCGTGACAACGCCGACGCCGCCTACCCGCCAGCGCGCGACCCGAGCGCAGCCTGAACCGCTCACCGTGCTGTGGATCACGCCGATGCGTGCGCTCGCCGCGGACACCGCACGCGCCTTGCAAAGTTCGGCGGCAGAACTGGTCGTGCCGTGGAGCGTTGGGTTGCGCACCGGCGATACGTCGTCCGCAGAACGCGCACGGCAAAATCGACGCATGCCGTCGGCGCTCGTCACGACACCGGAAAGTCTTTCACTCATGCTGACGCGGTCCGATGCACGCGACGTGCTTGCGCACGTGCGACTGGTAATCGTCGACGAATGGCATGAGTTGCTCGGCAACAAGCGCGGCACGCAAACGCAACTTGCGCTTGCTCGCCTTGCACATTGGCGGCCTGAATTGCAGGTATGGGGGTTGTCGGCGACGCTCGGCAATCTGCCCTTCGCCGCCGATGTATTGCTCGCGCCCGTGAAGACGCCACGCGCAAGCGTGCACGGCGCGCTGCCCAAAGCGCTGATCGTCGATACCGTCATACCCGAAACTATCGAGCGGTTTCCGTGGGGCGGCCATGTAGGCATGCGCCAGGTCGGCGCCGTCGCCGAGGCGATCGGCGAAGCTCAAACCTCGCTCGTGTTTACCAACACACGCTCGCAATGCGAGGTGTGGTATCAGGCGCTGCTCGAAGCGCGGCCCGAATGGGCCGGCCTGATCGCGCTGCATCATGGCTCGCTCGATCAGGAAGTGCGCGAATGGGTCGAGCGCGGCCTCAAGAGCGGCTTGCTGAAAGTGGTTGTATGCACATCGAGCCTCGATCTGGGCGTCGATTTTCTGCCGGTGGAGCGCGTGTTTCAGATCGGCTCGCCCAAAGGCGTCGCGCGTTTGATGCAGCGCGCGGGCCGTTCGGGTCACGCGCCGGGACGCCCTTCGCGAGTGACGATCGTGCCGACGCATGCGCTCGAACTGGTCGAAGCCGCCGCCGCGCGCGAGGCTGTCGGGAAGCGTCAGATAGAAGGCCGCGAAACACCGGAGAAGCCGTTCGACGTGCTGGTGCAGCATCTCGTTACCGTGGCGATCGGCGGCGGGTTCGATGCGCGCGAACTGTACGGCGAGATTCGCAGTACCTATGCCTACCGGCAGTTGACGCAGGCCGAGTTCGATTGGGCGCTCGGCTTCGTGGAAGGCGGCGGCACGGCGTTACGCGCCTACCCCGATTACCATCGCGTGGTACGCGAAAGCGACGGGCTGTACCACGTGCCGCGCGAGGATCTGGTGCGAAGGCATCGCAACAACATCGGCACGATCGTCGCTAATGGCACCTTGAACGTCGCCTACCTCTCGGGCGGCCGGATTGGCGCCATCGAGGAATCGTTTATTTCGCGGCTCAAGCCCGGTGATATCTTTACGTTCGGCGGACGCGCCCTCGAATTGATCCGCGTGCAGGATATGACCGCGTGGGTGCGGCGCGCCACGTCGTCGCGCGGAGCCATGCCGCAATGGGCCGGCAGCCGTATGCCGCTTTCTTCCGAACTCGCCGACGCCACGCTCACGATGCTCGCGCGCGCCGCTTCCGGCATCTACGACGAACCGGAAATGCGCGCCGTGCGGCCGCTGCTCGAATTGCAGCAGAAGTGGTCGGCATTGCCCGAACCGGGCGTACTGGTAGTGGAATTGGTGAAATCGCGCGAAGGGTATCATTTCTTTTGCTATCCGTTTGCGGGGCGCACGGCGCATATCGGTTTGGGCGCATTGCTCGCATGGCGCATCGCGCGCGAGCAGCCCGGCACCTTTTCCATTTCAATGAACGACTACGGCTTCGAACTGTTGTCCGCGCAACCGTTCGATTGGGCGGCGAAACTCGAAGGCGGTTTGCTCTCGCCCGAAGAACTGGAACACGACATTCTCGCGAGCCTCAATTCGTCAGAGCTCTCCATGCGGCGCTTTCGCGAGATCGCGCGCGTGTCGGGATTGGTATTCCAGGGGCATCCCGGACAGCAGAAAAGCGCGCGGCAGTTGCAAGCGTCGAGCGGCCTCTTCTACGAGATCTTTCGCAATCACGATAGCGGCAATCTGTTGCTCAACCAGGCCGATGACGAAGTGTTGCTGCAGGAACTCGACGCCCGGCGCATTCGCACCGCGCTCGAACGCATGAACACGAGCCGCGTGGTTGTCACACGCCCGAAAAAACCGACGCCGTTTGCGTTTCCGTTGATCGTCGGACGCTTGCGGGAGAAGGTCAGTACGGAGAAACTCGCGGATCGCGTCGAGCGGATGCTGGCCGAACTCGAGAAGGCGGCCCGCACATGAAGCCGGCGTCGTTGCCGGTGGAGATCGCCGGACATTCTCTTGTGCTATCGAGTTTGCGCGCGGCTTTCGACCCGGCGCTGCGTTGTCTGCTTGTGGCCGATGCGCATTTCGGCAAGGACGCGGTGTTTCGCGCGCGCGGCATTCCGGTGCCGATCGGTTCGACCGCCGACAATCTGATGCGCCTGGATATTCTGATCGCCCAGTTCGAGCCGACCATGCTCGTGTTTCTCGGCGATCTGCTGCATGCGCGCGAGGCGCATGCCGGGGAGACGCTCGAAGCATTGCATGTCTGGCGCGCGCGGCATGCCACGTTGCGGGTGGTGCTCGTCGAAGGAAATCACGACCGGCATGCAGGCCCGCTGCCCGCGACGCTCGGCGTCGAGTATGTAGATGAGCCCTGGCGATTCGGACCGTGGGCATTGTGTCATCACCCGCAGATGGTCGAGGGTGCGTATGCGCTCGCGGGGCATGTGCATCCGGTGTATCGGATTGCGACGCGCAACGATTCGGTACGGGTTCCGTGTTTCAGGTTCGGGGTGAACTGTGGCGTGTTGCCTGCGTTCGGGAGCTTTACTGGAGGGGCGCGTGAGGATGGCCGTGTGGCTCGTGAGAAGGTTTTTCTGGTGGTGCAGGAGAAGGTGATCGAAGTGGTGCGATGAGGGGTTGGGTTCTGGTTTGTTGAGATTGTGGCTCGTGCGGGTTGGTGGCTGGAGCGAGCGGACGGTGTTCGTTCGCGCGCTCCGCCTGGCATCGGAAGGGAGGCCGGTCTGCCGGCCTCCCTGCGATGGGGGAAAGTTGGCCTGTTAGTGGCC